>NZ_JAKRFB010000001.1:0-451627 GCF_022348315.1 Alteromonas sp. MmMcT2-5
AACTGTACTAAATAAATCCGGAATCAGTGTTCAAATAATTCCAGAATGAGTGTTCAAGTATTTCCGGAATCGCTGTTCAGATCCGGCCGGAATATGCAGTAATGGTTACATCACAGAAATAATCACCAGTGAAGTGAACACTTATTTACAGGGTTATAAATCCGACATCGATTACCCTGTCGATTTGATCATGCGAGCCCGATTTAATCCAGCGCTAGAAGGTTTTTGGTTTGGTTCTGTGATGGAGCTCATTAATGCGGTAACAATGATCGCCATAATTTTGTCTGGGGCTGCGCTTATTAGAGAAAAAGAGCGAGGCACTATAGAGCACCTGCTGGCTATGCCAGTTTCAGACAGTGAAATTATGCTGTCTAAAATATTAGCCTCGGGAGTAGTGGTTTGGGTTACTACTTTGTTTTCTGTTTATTTTATTATTCAGTGGGTACTATCCGTCCCCATTAATGGCGAAATATGGCTTTTCATGGTGGCTGTTGCTCTACAATTATTTGCCGTTTCGAGTATGGGTATTTTCATGGCTACCATTGCGCGATCTATGCCACAGTTCGGATTGTTACTTATCTTAGTTTTACTGCCCCTACAGTTGCTATCTGGAGGGGTAACACCAAGAGAAAGCATGCCTGGGTTCATTCAAAGCGCAATGCTGCTAATGCCCAATACCCATTTCGTGGAGGCTTCCCAGGGCGTGTTGTATAGAGGAGCAGGCATTAGTGTTGTTTATCCTCAGTTGTTAGCGCTTTTAGCTATTGGCTGTGCGTTTTATCTTATAGCGCTTAAAAGGTTTAAAAGCACCGTCGGCAGCATGACTTGAGTTCTAGTATATATTTCGGGGTTGAATTCGCGGTACCCAATATGTAGATCATTCTATCATTTGTAATCTCTGGTTGAGTCTTCACCTGATTCTGAAGTAGTTGTTGCAGACAAAGGCTACGGCAGTCAAGCTTTTCGAGACTTAGTGAGCAGTCGTAACGCTAACCATGTCATCCCAAGAAAAAGCAACAGTAAAACGGGTAATGATGATATTGATTGGCGATGTATCGCTATCGCCATTTAGTCGAAAATGCCTTTTTGAAAATTAAGAGGTTTCGAGCCGTAGCGACTCGATATGATAAGTTAGCCAGAAACGACCATAGTTTGGTGGCACTGGCTTTTGCGATTATGTGGCTACCAATGTGAATTGACTCGAATATGTACAGCAAAGATCAACACGCTCTAATATCCTTTTGACAATAATTACTCCCAACCACTTCGGGAGCCTCATCGTTACGGGGATGGATTTTAGAAATCAAATGGACAACACGACTCGATTTTCACTATTCGACACCTTAAGTGTTGTACGTTTTATCATTACAACGGCATTGCCATACAAGAGCTTAGTTAATTCCTCTTCAGTGTTGTAAAGATGAGGATACTTGCAACGCTTAAGCCGCAAGAGGACAAACAAAAAGAAATGATAGGTTCTAGGGAAATTAAGGTCACCGCGTAAGCGCCTATTGCTGCCCCTGTTAGATGAAAAAAGCCGGTTAGCGCCGCTAAAAAACCTGCGGATTTATCAGAGTAGCCAAGCATGATAGTTACGCTGCAGGGCATTGCAATGCCAATAAAAAAAAAGGTGATATAGCAATAAGTCAAAATACCCATTAACCCTTTTATTGCGAAGGGGGAAATAAGTAACCAAAAAAGCACAGAAAGCACAGCGATAAACAAGCTTGAATACTTGAATTTAAACAATGGTGAAACAGAGGCTAGTCGAATATTGATTATGCTTCCCATCACAAAAGACAGCGTGGCTAGAAGCGAATATAACGAGAACACAGTTTTGGTGAGTCCGAATTGTTGCATTATCATTGACGGCGAGATGGTAATGAAGTTAAACACAATGCCATAAAGTAGTCCGCTGGCCATACCCACTGAGACGATTTTCACCATTGTGCTTTTAATAAGCGCTAAAGTATCGCTAAAGACGTTCTCTGAGGTTGTCGGCATATACTGTTTGAGGGTGGTGGAAACTGAAAGCAGTAAAAGTAAGGCGAATACTCCCATTACTAGTACAAAATAAAAGATAGATGAAACTCCGAAAGACTCGCCAATTTGTGTACCTACTAGTGGCGCTATTGCTGGCGCGATAGCGAATGCAATGTTGATAAACGAAAGTGAAGCATTCAGCTGCTTTTCGCTAAATATCTGACGCGACAGTCCGCGCGATACTGAAACGCCAACCCCACCGCCTAAGCCTTGAATGACTCTTCCTACAAGAAAGGTATTTTCTTCGGTGGCAAGTGCCACCATAAGCGTACCTGCGATGAATACCAAGACTCCATACAGTAGAAACTTTTGTTTGTTTAGGTAGTCGCAGGCGACACCAGACACTAACTGCGAAAGTGAGAACGCGATAAGAAACACGGCCACGCTTTTTTCAATTATTCCCACATAGCTGTCGTATATAGCAGCCAAATCAAAAAAGAAGGGGCTATAAATGCTGGTAGAGAGTTGGCCAAGAATAGACAAAATGGTGAAGGTTACCGTCAGCGAATAAAACGTATGGCGTGACATGGTGTGCTTCATCTACGGAGAACCAAACTATGGGTAAAGAGACAGTGCAGTTAGGCTACAGATTTGGTGTTACAGTTTTAATAAAGACGCTTTTTTTAAGTTTAAGAAAAGCTGATAACGTCATGATATAAGCGAGTGGTGATTGGTAATTCTAGAAAAAATGGTGGCCCCACCCTGACTTGAACAGGGGACCTGCCGATTATGAGGCCCCGTTGCTAGTTTGTAATCCCTTTATAAGTGCGTGTTTTAACGTGGTCATGACCACCATCTTTCCGATATTGTTACCACCTATGAATTGTATGGTGTAACTCAAATTGACTCTTACCAGTTCTGAACTAAACTTTATTGTGGTAGTATAAAGTAGGATTATATCCTTACGAAATTTCTCTCATTGGAGGTAAATTATGGCAATGGTAAAGAAAAGTATCACAGTAACTGATCAACAAGAACAATGGATGCAAGCTCAACTTGCAACTGGTAATTATGCTAGTGACAGCGAGTTATTACGAGATTTGATCAGAAAAGAGCAAATGCGTACTAGCGAAGTTGAAGTTATTAGGCAAGAACTGATCAAAGCAGAGCAAAGCGGTTTTAGCTCTCGTTCTCCAGAAGATATTGTTAATGCGGTGATTGCTAGAAAACAAACTAATGGCGAAGTATAGATTAAGTAGTGCTGCCGATCAGGATTTCGAGCAGCTATTTGAATATGGCATTGATAACTTTGGGTTAGCTCAGGCTAAATCATACGTTGATGGGGTGATTATTCAGTTTCAAAGCATTGCGGAAAACCCGTTGCATTATCAGGCTGTTGATCACATTCGTAAGGGGTATAGACGAAGCGTGTATGGAAAACATGCTATTTACTATGTCGTTTCTAATGACTGCGTTGATGTCATGCGAATACTAAGAGCAGAAAACCTTAAAACTGCTTTTGAGTAATTAATGTGTCCAGTTCGTTATTGACGTGGCTTCATACTAACACTCAATTTCATTCAAAAACTATGTTTTGAGCTTTCATGAAAGAGGTAAGTGTCTGCTTAGTTGTGAGTTCGCTTGATAGATGCAGCACATTGGAATAATCGTTTAGTTGGAGCTCTCTTTCGTAACTCACCGTACGGAGGACAACTCTGAATGGTATGCAGCTAGTTTAGGGGAGGTTTAAATCAGTAATAAAAGAAAGCTTTCACTAAAAACTAGCGATGTCACCCATGAACCGATGCACAGATCTTAAAAAAGATTGATTCAAAATATCTGGGTTCTTTATCTTATCTTGCGTGCTAAAGTAATAAGTAGCACAGAGGTAGCACCAACCAAAACAGGTTAGTAGTTACTATCGACGAAGAGTAGAAAAATGGTGGCCCCACCCTGACTTGAACAGGGGACCTGCCGATTATGAGTCGGATGCTCTAACCAACTGAGCTATGGGGCCATTTTGAGATGTGCTGTGCAGTTTTTTATTGCAATTTGCTATGCATAACAACCACAAGCGAGCGCAAGTATAAGCAGTTTTATCTGCCTTGTCACGCCTCGCTGGTAGCTTTAAGATCTGTTTGCTTTATTTTTGTTCACTAAGCTGTAGTTTACTGTAACAGTAACGGTGTCGCTGGTGCTGTTAAAAGTAGGGTAGGTGTCGAAAAAGCCAGCTTCTACAGGTGCGGTAGGATCTGAAATGTCTAATACCGTTAAGCCACGCTCATAGTTAGACATATAGTAGCGTCTACCTCTTACGTAGCCGTTGTGATCGATAGTGCCGTTGTCACTGGTCCAAATGCTGGCAAGCATAGGTGTTGTGAGTGATGGAATATCAAAAATCATAACCCGGGTATTTAAGCTGAAGTGTCGCTCGTCCAACTCATCGTGAACAAAGGCATATTACTGCATGGGAAGCCGGCAGCCGTTCCATCTGTGGAAGCTTCATTTGCACTGACTTCGGTACTAAGGACCATGTGCGATGATGCCTGTGCTTGAAGGGAAGAAGCGGCTTTTCCGTCAGTTATACTGTCGAACCCTTTTTCATAAAGGGCTTCTGATAAATAGGTAGGCACATTAACTAGTGTAGTTTTGTGCAAGGCAGGCTTCTGTGCCTGGTAATGATCTTCACGAGAAAAGCCTCCTAATACGGGTAAAAGACTGTCGTTTAGAACTTGTGCATGCTGAGCGTTGTCGAAATAATATTGGCCTTCAGCAACAAAAATTTTGTCGCCTTCATTGGCCTGTCGCACGGCATAGCTTAACGTTTTACAGGGCCTGAAACGGTTGTCACACTTGCCCGCGTCCACGCCGTCTTCGGCAACAAAACGCGCTTTGTCATGGTCGGTGTGTGCTTGTGCACCTTGACTCACAAATGCTAAAAGCACCACTATTAGCGTTAATGGGAATGCATTCATCTTGTCGTCCGCGCAAGTGTGTAATTAGAAAAAGGTAGTTTGTATAAAAACTACCAGATATCCAAAGGAAGTACATACGTAAATGAAAATGCCTTTTCGCATGAGTTTCATGCCTTCGTTACTCTTTGCGGCGCTCGTGTCGTTAACCGGCTGTGATGTCATTAACCTCAAAGGAAGAGAGCCTGGTGAAATCCCGTTTAAGTTGGTGGGAGTCGATACGGGGGCATGTCCAATGATCATGAGTATTGGACAACAGCGATGGAATATAGATTACTTCGGTTTTTACCTTAGCAAGCCAGAAGTGCGCATTGATGGTAAGTGGCAGCGAGTTAAGTTTAAACAAACCCAATGGCAGACGCCGAATATAGCATTGCTAAAGTTTCACAATAAGTGCAACAACCCTGATGATGCCAATAGCAAAATTGTATTAGATGTATCGGAAGAGCTTTTAAAGCTGTCCACAAACTTGCGCTTCACTATGGGTCTTCCCTTCGACGATAATCACGCTAACCCGCTTACACAGCCTTCGCCATTGAATGACAGTACAATGTTTTGGAGTTGGCAAAACGGTCATAAGTTTTTGCGACTGGATGTGTCTAAAGGCTCAGAGGAAACACGCAAATGGTCTTATCATTTAGGTAGCGTGGGTTGCGATTCTGAATCAGCAGTCAGGCCACCTGAAAAATCGTGTGCTTTCACAAACCGGGTGGAGTTTATTCTGCCGATGACCCAGCTCGATACTGATTTAGATTTGGAAGTATCGGTGTCTAACATTGTCGCGCAAGTTGATATAAACGAAGCGCCAAGCTGTATGTTCGAGTCTCCTGAAACTGAGCCTTGTAAAAAGCTTATTAAGAATTTAGTGCACAGGCCTTGGATTAAGTGGCAGTAGCGGCACTCTTAATTGGCACTAGAAGGCGAGCTTTGCTCCCTTCCAAGGCGGCAATTATCGCTCTTGTTGCAATGATTTTAGGAGCGTGCAGTAAATCGCCCACGCCCTACACTTGGAATTTGCCTCATAATATTCCACCGCCTCCCGTTCCCGCAGACAATCCTGTGACCGAAGAAAGCGTAATTTTGGGAGAGAAGCTTTTCTTTGATAAGGGCTTAAGTGCTAACAACACGGTTTCATGCAGCAGCTGCCA
This sequence comes from Alteromonas sp. MmMcT2-5, assembly GCF_022348315.1. Classification (NCBI taxonomy): domain Bacteria; kingdom Pseudomonadati; phylum Pseudomonadota; class Gammaproteobacteria; order Alteromonadales; family Alteromonadaceae; genus Alteromonas; species Alteromonas sp. MmMcT2-5. The sequence continues at coordinate 6,104 of NZ_JAKRFB010000001.1, forward strand.
TGAACCAGAGCATGCTTTCTCTGAACCTAAGACGGTTTCAGTGGGCGCGAACGGAGACGCGCTAAACCGTAACGCATTAGCGCTAGTAAACGTGGCTTATAATGCATCCTTCACTTGGGCGCATAACAATTTAGAAAGTATAGAAAAGCAGCTGATGATCCCGCTTTTTAATGAACATCCTGTGGAAATGGGCGTTACGGGAAATGAAAAGCGTATATTAAAGCGCCTTGAGGGCAGCGAATATCGAGCGCTTTTTGAAGCGGCTTATGGTGATGACACACCCAATTTAAACAATATTGTAAAGGCGCTTGCTAGCTACGTAAGAAGTTTAGTGTCGTTTAACAGTGCTTTTGATAACTACGCTTACGCTCAAGAAGACGATGCACTAACCGCCCAGCAGCTTGAAGGTTTGAATCTGTTTTTTTCAGAGCGCACTGAGTGCTTTCACTGCCACGGAGGTCTGAACTTTACTCAATCGTCTAAGCATAGTTTTCAACCTTTTGCGGCTCAGCCTTTCCACAACACAGGCCTGTATAACGAAGATGGGAAGGGCAGTTATCCAGAATCGGACATGGGACTTTACAGCGTTACCCACAATAAACAAGACATGGGGAGGTTTAGAGCACCTACTTTGCGCAATATTGCCCTTACTGCGCCCTACATGCATGATGGCAGCATTGCCACCCTTGATGAAGTCATTGAGTTTTATGCTCGTGGGGGAAATCTGGCTGAAAGCCCCAACCCTTATCGCAGTCCGTTCATAAAAGGCTTTACGATTTCTGAAGATGAACAGGCGGCGTTGGTTGCATTTTTGCGCAGTTTAACCGACGAGCAATTTGTAAAAACACACACTACACGCAAAAATTAGCGATTTATTGCTCATTTTGTGTAATTTATGTTTATACTTTGCACACATATATCAACCAAATGCTTATGTGCTGATTGTTAACATCGTGATAAACTCAATCACTTACATTCTTTGTTAATAACTATAAAGCAGGTGAGCGGTCGCGGAGATGAGAATGACTGAAAAACCCTTCATTACAAGTGGTCGAAATACCATCATTCATAAAATAAGAAAATTAGATCTATTGGTGATCAATGGTGATGAACATCCGCCAATTCTTGTTACTTATAAAGGTATTAAGCAGTACGAAGGCAAAGTGCCTGAAAACAAGCGCGATGCTAAGATGATGGACATGGAACTAGTAGATGTAACTACTAGCGATGTGTTTGGCGACGAAAAAATATTATTGTTCGTACAAACCCTAAATGGGAAAGAGTATAAAATCGATTACTCTAAAATTGGGACGAGCATGTTTATTAAGATTCACCAAGACAGCATTTTCTAAAACACACTTTACCCCATATTGGGGTAGATGTGTTTTTAATTGATGGGGTTAGGCAATCTGGCCCCAGTTATCTGCCTTAAGTGAATTGAACCCTCCAATTACCCTTCCTTTTCCCTTAAGTTGTACGTAACGCTTTTTGAAAATATTAAACCGGCAGATGTCCACTGGCGTGACTTCCGATGCATTTACGCCACTTACAACACCTGCAGTCTCCAACCCCTCAGCAATAAACTCTGAACAGAACCAGCTATTAAAGTCTTCTTGATTGTAGCTTATGCTGCCGAACAAGGGATGTTCATCAATCACGTCCACTGCTGAGCCGAATAGCTGTACCATTTTTATGAACGGGACTTTCAATTCAATATGCTGGTAAAGGGACTTTGTGCACAATATGGGGTGTCTGAACCTGCGCTTCTAGCTATATTGCGCCAGCATTGAACAAAAGTGTTCAGCCAAATGTTGTAGGGATACGCGCTGAAAACGGGTGGTGTTGCTTAAATCCAGCAGAGATTAAATGGATAGAAGCTGCAGGTGACTACATGTGTGTTCAAACGCTATCAGAAAGCTACGTTGTCCGTACTACCTTGTGTGAATTACTTAAGCGTTTGGGAGAGCAGAATTTTAAACGCTGTAACCGCTCTGTGGCGGTCAACGCAAAACATATCGCGCACCTGGAACAAAGACTTAATCGGCAGCGAGTTGTCATGCAAGGTGGCGAAGCGTTCAAGATTACTCACAAGTATTACTATCAGTTTTGGCTGACAGACTGAACGACAAACCGCATTTCAGTGCAACATTCTACTATACGACCATGGTACTGCTGGTGCTCTAACTCGCTTATCGTTACACTTACTCACTGAATTTTGGGAATAAGTACTAGGACCTGCAAGGCCTAATAAGGAGCGATAGTGCGAGATGTAAGAAACATGATAGTGGGCGCAGTTTTAGTGTTTGCTGCTTATTATCTTGGGCTTGTTGTCGTTAATGTGAGTGGCCTTCCTATTCCAGGGCCATTAATGGGCTTATTCCTTTTACTCGCGATGCTTTTTCTTTTTCCTCAGCTTGAGGTTCACACGGCGCGCTTTGTTACTTTTCCCTTGAAGCATATGTCCTTACTGTTTATTCCTGCTGTACTTGGCGTATCTATTTATTGGGCTGACATTCAGTCCAACTCACTTGCCATTGCTATCGCGATTATTGTAACGACCTCGATAAGTTTAGGGATAACCGCTTGGTTTTCGCAGCAATTGTTTAACAGCAAAAGCGGCAGCGGCTCAGATGTGGCAAGCAAGGGTGGGGAGCAAGAATGAAAGAGGCTCTACATCAAGCATTTAGCTTAACGGGGTTACTGTGGCTTAGCGTTTCAATAATTGGCTACATTATTGCTCTTTGGGTGAACAAAAAATGCAAAGGTCACCCGCTAGCACATCCTATTGTCGTTACCGCGCTGATTGTGTCAGCTGGCCTTTATTTAACTGAAACAGGGGTTACTGAGTATCAACAGGCGGCTTCTTTGTTGCATTGGTTGCTAGGGCCTATCACTGTGGCATTAGCACTACCCATTTACAGACAATGGCAAAAGCTAAAGCACTACGGCTGGCGGTTAATGGCGAGTATTGCTTTTGGTGGCATACTCGCGCCTTTCACCGCTTGGCTTACTTTGTTTGCACTAGATGCACCGCGTGCAATACAAATTACCATGTTAGCTAAATCAATCACCACGCCCCTTGCTATGGAGTCGAGTGCGCAGGTTGGCGGCATTCCCGCATTGGCTGCCGTTTTTGTCATTGTGACGGGTGTAGTTGGAGCCATTGTGGCTACTGGTGTGTTTGCGGTCCTCAATGTACAAAATCGTCAGGCGCAAGGTATTGCTATGGGCACAGTGGCCCACGCAATTGGTACAGCCAAAGCTATTCAAATGGGGGAAGACGTGGCGGCGATGGCGACTCTGGGCCTTTGTGTAAATGGTATATTTACTGCGTTGGCATTACCTGTCATTTTTGGTTTCTTTGTTTGAGAGCTTTTCTCGTAACTTGGCGTTCTACCTATTCGTTGTGATTTAGTCTGACCAGACCTGCAATCACCTGTCTTGACTAAAAGGTGTACAAGATGCTGTAAGAAGCGCGTAACAAAGAATCAACGCGCCCTAATGTTTGTAAGTAAAAATGTGCTGGCAATATTCCCCAAAAGTGCTATTTCTTAGTGAGGTGTTTCGTATCACTATATGCATGGTATCTATTCAAACAAAAAGTAACCGGGTTACTGCGAAGTGTAAGTTAACTCAAATCGTTACTTCAGTTCACCATAGTTGTGCCGATACAGTTGAAATTGCTAGAAAATACCGGCGGTAGCTGGTTTCAAAAGCTAGGTGGTAAAAGAACTTAATGTTTTCTGTACTCGTATGTGACGACTCGTTAGTTGCGCGCAAGCAAGTGGCTAAATGCCTTCCTCAAGATTGGGAAGTGGCCGTACATTTCGCGAAGAATGGTCAAGATGCTCTATCGGCTATTGCTGAAGGAAAGGGCGATCTTCTATTGCTCGACCTCAATATGCCCGTTTTAGATGGGTACGGCACATTAGAAGCAATTCAGAAACAAGGTCTTAAAACCAAAGTTATTGTTGTATCTGGTGATATTCAGCCTGAAGCTCATGAAAGAGTGACATCGCTTGGCGCTTTGGACTTTATTCGAAAGCCGGTGGATCCAAAGAAGCTGGCCGAGGTACTAGATAAATTCAACATTCTTCATGTTGAAGAGGAAGAGCCGGAAGAAGTTTCACCGCTAGACCCTGAAATTCGCGATTGTTACCAAGAAATCACCAACATAGCTATGGGGCAAGCGGGGGATCATTTAGCCCGCACCATGAACGTGTTTGTTGAACTGCCTATTCCCAACGTTAATTTAATTGAAGTGTCTGAACTTCATATGATGCTTTCTGATATTGAGAGCCATGAGCAAGTTACCGCCGTATGCCAAGGCTTCTTAGGGCCAGGTGTTAGTGGTGAGGCGTTGTGTATTTTGAGCGACTCAAGCTTTGACGACGTGGCTAAAATACTCAATGTAGAAGGCGAAGTTGATGATCAGCTTCAGTTAGAGCTGCTTATGGATGCTGCGAGTATTTTGATTGGAACCTGTTTAACAGGGCTGGCCCATCAAATGGACATTAACTTCAGCCAAGGTCACCCCATTGTACTTGGTCAACATCGTGCCATCACTGAAATTATCAGCATGAACCAAATAAAGTGGAAGCGAACGTTGGCGATTGAGCTTAGCTATGGCTTGGAAGGCTACAATGTTCAGTGTGATTTGATTTTGTTGTTCACGGAAGAGTCTATGAAAATGATGAATTCTAAACTCGCCCACTTGTTGGAGGATTTTTAATGAGCCAGCATTTAGATGAGTTACAAGAATTTCACTGGATGATGGACATGCTGCAAACGGTAGACGTTGGCATTGTCGTACTAGACCGCAACTTCACAGTGCAAGTGTGGAACGGTTTTATGGAAAGTCACAGTGGGCTTTTGCCGAGTGAAGTAAGAGACAAAACGTTATTTTCGTTATTTCCCGCAATCAAACAAGACTGGTTTATTAAGAAAGCTAAGCCCGTTTTCGACCTAAAAACCCGTGCCTTTATGACATGGGAACAACGCCCTTATTTGTTCAAGTTTCCAAACTACCGGCCGATTACAGGTAGTGAGTCATTCATGTACCAAAACATCACACTTTCTCCTCTTACTTCTGCGACGGGTAAGGTGGATTTTATCAGTATGATGATTTACGACATGACTGATGTAGCGGTAGGTAAAAAGCAGCTAGAAGCGCTACAAGTAACAGTGTCTGAAGCGCAAGAAGCAAGCTCACAATCAGATAGAGCAAAGAAAACCTTCTTATAACCGCTACGTGTAACCCGTGAGAGTATATTGTTTATCTTGCGGTTCTATCTACATCAAGTTTTTACTCGCACTGAGCATAGAACAGCAGCACAGAGTGCGATGGGAGTACGTATGCAATCAAGTTCGTCTTCATTTTCAAGCTACCTTCCTCGCACCGTAATACGCGGGCTTGCAGTTATTGGTGGTGCTTTCATTCTAGCAGCCTGCGGTGGTGGCGGAGGCGGAGATGGTGACTCTAGTGGTGGGGGATCTGGCAATGGCAACTTAGTTGTTAATGCAGGCGCTAACGCTACCGTAACGGAAGGCGTGACCTATTCACTAAGTGCACAAGTGAGTGGTGGTGATGGCACGTATACGTACAACTGGAGCGCGTCTCCATCGCTGACCATTACACACGAAGACACCAGCGCTTCTGCAGCGAGCTTCGTTGCGCCGTTAGTTAATAGCGCCACTGAATACACGCTTACCGTCTCGGTAAACGATCAAAGCGGTAATACGGCTAGTGACTTCACGGTAATTACTGTTGCGCCGGTAAACATAGCGCCGGAAGCAAGTATTGATGTGCCTGCGTGGGAAGGTCTGCCAGCGAATACTTTCCCAGGCGGCGTTGAAATTATTTTTGATGGCACGGGAAGCAGCGATACTGACTCATCTACGTCCGATGGCGAAATTGCCGATTATGTTTGGTCTCAAACCAGCGGCACTAACGTTATTACGGGGGTGGAAACGAACCTTTCTACCTTAACAATTACTACGCCTATCGCTAACGAGTCTCAGGAACTCACTTTTCAACTTGAAGTAACTGATAGCGAAGGTGCAACCGACGTAGACACAGTGACAATCTCAGTGCAGTCTGAAACCGAGACACTGCCTGTGGTTGATGCAGGCTTCTCGCAAGGCGTTTTCAGTGGTGAGGTGGTTATTTTGGATGGTGAAGCAAGCACCAGTATTCCCAGTGCTTTACCGCTTACTTATTCTTGGGAGCGCAGTAACAACGTTACATCTAACAATGGGGCAACGACGGGAGTGGCAGCTCGCCCGGTAGATGACAACGATGCACTATCTACGTTTGCTATTGCCCCTTCCGTATCCACCGCGACTGTGGTGGCCTATACACTTACTGTAACAGACGCTAACAACAACAGTGTTGAAGACACCATTAACGTTAGAATACGCCCCATGCCGACGCCGCTATTGAACGACACGGGATTTTTGCAGCAAGCCACCAATAATGCGTTAACAGAGGCGCAGCAAAATGATTTTCCTGGCCAAGACGGACAACGCGGAGCTGATATTATTGAACAGAATGGCTTAATTGAAAAAGCTGGGCGTGGTAAAGCCGGCTTCGACTTTACCCGTTTAAATGCCAATGGCGACGAACAAGACGCCAGCGCAGATACGTGGTCGTGCGTTCGTGACAATGTGACAGGATTGGTGTGGGAAGTTAAAACTGACGATGGGGCATTTCAAGATAAAGACTACACCTATTCTTGGTACAGCGAAGAGGTAAATGGCGGTTTTGAGGGCGACCAGACAGGCGCGAATGCAACGTGCTTATTAACCAGCTGTAATACCTCTGCATATGTACAGGCGGTTAACGCACAAGGGCTGTGTGGTTTTTACGACTGGCGGCTACCTACTCACCATGAACTCTTTTCGTTAATGCATTTAGGCATTGCCGACGACGTGGCCATTGATGAAGATTACTTTCCTAACACCGGTGCAGTCTCTACCGAGCCCCTATGGTATTGGACCTCAGTGCCAAGTGCTGATGGGGTAAACAGTGATGATGCACAAAATGCATGGGCATTGGATTTTGATTCAGGTGTCGATAACTTTCTTAATAAGTCATCAGCGGCGCGTGTTCGTCTTGTAAGAGCAGGGAGATAGTCATGAGCAATAAAGTTAATAAATCCGCTCAACGCGTACTGAAAAGCGCAGTGCTAACTACACTCAAAATGGTTGCAGCCTCGACGTTGCTTGCTAGTGCATCGCTTTCAGCTTTCGCCCAAGAGTGTCTGTCTGACGGACTAGAAACCACGCCCAACGATAATTTTGAAGCAGTGACTACCAGTACTTTGTTGGATACCACCACAGATTTAGTATGGAGACGATGTTCCGAAGGGCAAACTTGGGACGGCTCAACATGCAGTGGTGAAGCGGTGAAGTATACGTGGCAGCAGGCGCTACAACTTGCGCAGCAGGCGAGTAACGAAGACCTGCTAGGATGGCGCTTGCCCAACGTTAAAGAGTTGGCCACCTTAACGGAACGCGACTGCGTACGCCCGGCGATTAATAGCTCCCTTTTCCCAGCTACGCCTCCGGATGATTTTTGGACTTCTACCCCCTCGGCAGATGATCCAGACAGAGCCTGGGTTGTTGCGTTCTTTAATGCGAGCCATTCGATTAAAGAGAAAGACCGTTTCATTTACGTTCGACTGGTGCGCACCTACACCAACGAATAGGTGTAGATAAAGATCTACACCGCTTCGTATTAGTCTTTCGTCTAGTATCTGACCCTTAGACTTTTTATCAACAAAGCACGCTCTATAATGCGTGCTTTGTTTTTTTGGTTTGAACGTCAATTTTAAAGAAAATCGACACTCTTGCTTAGAGCCTGTTGACCTTTGGTGAATAACAAAAGTCTACAGTCTCTAGTATCAAGCTGCGTTTTGAGTAGATTGATAATATCGACATGTTCAACCTGATTTTTAGCACGTTAGACTCATGATGGCTTTTTATTTCCCAGTAAGCTAGCCACAATGTTGGTATGAAAATGATATCGAGCCTTAAGGCTGCCCTTTTTACAATTTGTTTATTCGCTGGACTTAGCACATCGGCGCAGGCTGAATATACCTGTAATATCGATTTTGCTTACGGTATTGCCGTTAATAACGAACAGCTTCGCGTAATGGATAAAACCCGCACCGTAGTTCAGATTAATGACCAAAACCAGCTTTTTGTAGGTGGACGTTGGCAAACCTTGAATGAGCAAGAACGGCAGTGGCTAGAAGAGTATTCTTCAGGGTTACACTATGTAGTACCAAAAATGATTATTTTGGCCACCGAAGGTGTAGATTTAGCTATTGATACCATTGAGCATGTTTACCTAGGCTTAGTAGGCAGTGATCACGACAGCTACGAGCGTTTGAATGCTGCTATGAAGCGTGTTCAAAACCGCGTGAAAGATAAATTCAGGCATGCCAGTAATCATTATTTTATTGGCCCAGGATCACTGGAAAGCGTTGATGAATTCGTGGATAGTGAAATTGAAGCGCAGCTTGAGGAAGCAATTTCTACCTCAGTAGGCGGTATATTATCGGCAATCAGCGGCATTAACACCGGAAGTGGCGAAGTAAATCAAGAGAAAGTAGCGGAAATTACTCGTCAGCTTAATAACGTGGGCGAGCACCTTGATGTGGGTGATAAAGCTACGACATTGCGTAAAAAGGCCGAGTGGTTTTGTGAAAAGCTCAAACGCTTAGACGTAGCGGAAGAGAACCTTCGAGCAAGTGTGCCTGCATTCAAGCCTTACAATATCATTACGCGACATGATAAGAGTGAAAACTAGTTGAAATAAGTATTACGTGTACTAATTCTGGTTAAAGACTGATTAAGACAGAAAAGCCTGCGTGAGCAGGCTTTTTTGATCTAACTTTTTGGTTGACTCAAAAGGGCAAGATTACACGAAACACGACAGTAGAGAGTTAAGATATCTACGTCCTTTAGCGGTTACCTGCCAGTGACTATCTGAAATAGACAGCAGCCCTTGGTGATGAGCATCAGACAGTGCGCGTTTAACGTCATCCGTTAACTCAGTACCTGTGAAGTCACTAAAATCACTCATCGGGCAAGGCTCAACTAAACGAAACCTATTCATAAAAAACTCAAACGGTAGGTCGTCTGCACTAACCAGCGTTTGCGTATCTAAATACGGGCGGCTCATTTCCATATAGCCTCTTGGATGCTTCACTTTAACGGTACGATGAATTGTGCCGTTAGCGGCATCGGTAATCTTCCCGTGCGCACCGCATCCAATGCCTAAGTAATCGCCAAAACGCCAGTAATTCAGGTTATGGCGGCATTGGTGCCCGGCTTTGGCGTAGCCTGAAATTTCGTACTGGTGATAGCCTGCACGCTCTAAGAGGCTGTGACCTTTTTCCTGTATTTCCCACAGAATGTCGTCGTCAGGTAGCTCTGGTGGTTTTGAATAGAAAGGCGTGTTTGGCTCGATAGTAAGCTGGTACCACGACAAGTGGTAAGGCGTGAGCTCAATGCCTTGCTTCAAATCTGCCATAGCATTCTCTACGCTTTGTTCAGGTAGACCATGCATGAGATCTATATTAAACGTAGGTAGCCCTGCGCTGTGTGCTTGTTTTACCGCATTTTCAGCTTGGCTCTCATCGTGGATACGGCCTAGCACTTTTAAATGCTTCGGCTGAAAGCTTTGAATGCCCACCGATATTCGGTTTACGCCTGCCTGATAAAAGCCCGCAAACTTACCTGCCTCGACGGTGCCTGGGTTGGCTTCCATGGTTATTTCAGCAGTGTCGCTTAAGTTAACCCGCTGTTTGACGCCGTTTAAGATGTCAGCCATGGCCTCGCTTGAAAACAAACTGGGCGTGCCACCGCCTATAAAGATTGTCTCGACAGGGCGGTCGCCAATGCGTTTGGCATCAATGGCTAAATCGTCCAGCAGGTGCGCCACATATTCTTTCTCGGGTAAATCAGATTTAAGCCCGTGAGAGTTAAAATCACAGTAAGGACACTTTTGAACACACCAAGGAATGTGGATATAAAGGCTAAGCGGTGGATTACGCAAAAGTCGCTCTCATATTATCAAGCAAAATCGCTAAGGCGTTGCCGCGATGGCTAATACGGTTTTTTTCGGCTTTCTCCAATTCTGCCGCAGTGCAGCCATGAGTTGGCACGTGAAATACCGGGTCGTAACCAAAACCGTCGTTACCAGAGCGAGCAGTTAAAATTTCGCCTTGCCATTTACCTTGGCTAACTAATGGTACTGGGTCGTCAGCATGGCGCATAAACACTAATGTACAGAAGAAATGCGCTTTACGCTGGGTTTCGCCATCTAGGGCAGCTAATAGCTTGTCGATATTGGTGTCATCAGTTGCATCAGCGCCAGCATAGCGGGCTGAATAGATACCGGGTGCACCGCCAAGGGCGTCAACCACTAAGCCTGAGTCGTCAGCAATAGCAGGAAGGCCTGTTACTTGTGCCGCATGACGCGCTTTAATAATGGCATTTTCAACAAATGTTGTACCTGTTTCAGGCACATCAGATACACCTAATTCTTTTTGCGCCACAACGTCTACGCCGTAATCTGCAAATAAGGATGCAAACTCTCGCACCTTGCCTTGATTACCTGTGGCTAAAACAATTTTTTCTGGGAATTTCATTGTGCCAGACTCCTCGTTTTTTCTTTGCTCCTGAAATAAGCTCGAGCACATTCATCGGGTTACTTTAGGTTATTCAGGACGAAGGTTGGGAGTGGTTTGAGCAAACCCTCTGCCGCAGGGATGCGGCAGCGGAGCGCACATGGATGTGTTTACCGCGTGTTTGCGAAAGCCACTCCCAACCTTCGGCCATCGCATCGCTCACCCTCTACGTGCTCGAGTTTTACTTTTTCTTTTTAGGCTTAGCTTTTGCCTTGGCTTTGTCTTTGGCCTTTACTTTTTTCTTTTTCGGGCCAATTTTAGGCGTTTTGTTTTTGGGGCGTAGCTCGTCAATAACGCGAGCTTTAAGTGGTTCGCCCATGTAACGTGCGGTTTTGGCTACCATGTCAAAATCGTGGGCCTCAACCAAAGATATTGCAGTACCTTTGGCGCCAGCGCGGCCGGTTCTGCCAATGCGGTGAACATAAACGTCGGCTTTGCGCGGCATGTCGAAGTTAATAACATGGCTCACGTTAGGTACATCAATACCGCGGGCAGCAACATCCGTTGCCAGCAAGATAGGTACTTCACCACTTTTGAAACGGGCTAGCGCTGCAATACGTTTGTCTTGTGGCATTTCACCCTGTAGCCAGCACACTGGAATATCTTTCGAGGCTAAGAAGTCCTTAAGCATTTGCAGGCGTTCGCGGGTTTTCACAAACACAACCGCTGACGTCGTTGTTTCTTGCTTCAAAATATTCACCAGCAATGCTTGCTTGTGATTCATGTCGTCAGCAAGGTGATACCACTGATGAATTTTGTTCTTCTCTTTGCGCGATGGGTTCGCTTCAATCACTTCAGGATTGTTAAGAATGTCATGAGCGAAAGTCTTAACGCCTTTGCCTTCAAGCGTGGCAGAGAACAATAGGTTTTGCTTGCGCCAGCGCGCTTCGGCAGCAATTTGGTTAACTACCGTTGAGAAACCCATATCCAACATGCGGTCAGCTTCATCAAGGATCAAACACTCGATATCACGGCAATCTGCGGCTTCTTTTTCGATATGCTCAAGCAAACGACCTGGCGTGGCCACAAGAATATCGAGATTCTTGCTTAAGGTTTCTTTATCGGTACCGTAGTTAATACCACCGGTTATTACCCCGCACACAATTTGTGTATGCTTTGTTATGGCTAGGGCTTGTTCGTAAACCTGTAGCGCTAACTCGCGGGTAGGCGTTAGGATCAAAATACGTGTAGCACCAGGCTGTCTGCGCGGATAATCAAGTAAAAACTGGCATGCAGGCAATAAGAAAGCGGCTGTTTTACCAGTACCTGTAGGAGCAGAGGCCAAGATATCTCGTCCATCCAACGCATGCGGGATAACCAGTTCTTGAATGCTAGTTGGAGTTTCAAACCCCATATCGGCAGCTGCGTGACACAGTGCTTCGTCTAATTCGAGTTCTTCGAAAGTCATAGTATAAAAAACGCTCTAAATGAATGGAGCGTATTGTAGCATTGCTATACCAAAACATTGAGAAAAACTGGCGTTAAATTCGCACACCGTAGGTAAATACACATTCTGATGCTAACGGGTTGGTACTGTTGGCGTTAAGTAAGTGCAAGTGCGTCAAATCGAGCTTACTCACTTTATCCTCACTTTCAACCCGTGAAATTTCGAAGTAGTAGTTGGCGTACGGTGAATTTGGTTCTTGAAGCTCTAGGTAAGGAAACTGGCGATACTTCCATTTACCCTTTACGTCTTCTGAAGATGTGGGCGTTTGAAGTGTGAGGGTATACGTACCGTCTTTATACAGCGTGAGGCGCTCGCCGTTACCACATCCATTGGCGATATAGCTATGGATAAGATCTTGGGCAAGGAGGGTTCCGTGGGGGCGATTGCCGTCAGGAAACACGAACAGCGCCAAAGAGTTTTTAGTATACCAATGATTGCCTTGAGTGAGCGATTGGACACGGTTTATAGAGTAACCCGCATGCTCTGCGATGCTAGTGGTATTGTCGATTGCTTCTGGTGATTGTAGCAGCAATGAATAGAGCAACGTATTTGTAGACACGGATGTAGGAAAATCAAAGTCGTTTACTTCAACATTCAAGCCTTGGTCCGTTAACTGTTCAGATAAGGCTTGAACTTTGGACGGCTCAAGATATTTGCCATAAAGGTAGACGGTTGGGGGGCTTGCACATCCACTAACTATAAGGGGAAAAGCTAAAGTTATAAGGTACGTTATTATTGTTTTTTTCACTTAAGAATCTCCAAGCCGATGCCAGATTTTTTCATTTAAAAGGGCGAATCGTTTGTTTAAAGCGAAGCGCGCTTTGAAGCTGTTATTTAACGAGCTGCGAACAAGCAACGAATAACTAGCGAGCAACTGTTGCACAAGAACGCACAAATATAGTTAAGGATTACATTTGTAATCTAAGTTAGATAATAGCGACATGCTTAAGTTGTGTAAACGAAAACTTGTTAGCAAGAAGGTGGGGCAAAGGCTGTGAGGGACGGTATAAGCATAAGGTATATCACAGTGATGTAACCAGTGCGCGGTAATCCCAGCTTTGAAGCACGCCATCAGAGGAGAGGGTAACAACATCACCATCCTTGTTAAGTGTAATAGCGTGAGTGGTGGCTTCGCTTGAGTAGCGTTTAATTTCCCATGAGGCTATCTCTTCGCCAGAGTTAGCATGCCATAGCGTCACCACTGATTTGGGTGATGTTGTCATAAGGTAGTCACCGTTTTCTAAAAATAACCCTTTTCGGAAAAAGCGGAAACGTTCCATAAATTGTAGTTCAGACATCACTTCATGGGTGGCGAGATCAATAATTTCGTGGCTGTTCAGCGCATCGGATATAAAAGCTCGCTGAGCTCTATTGTCTAGCACTGAAGCGGTAACTCGACTGCGATATTGCCTTTCCAGCAACACATCGTTTTTGTCTAAATCCCATAGAAACCAGCGCTTATCTATCCCTCCAGAAAACGCATAGTCATTAGAAAAATAGCCTACATGAAGCACTTTCATTGTATTGTGCTGGTATTGCAATGCAGTACCGTTATCAAAATTTAGTAGCAATACGGTACCGTCGGTCATACCAACTAGTGCGCTGTCACCATGGTGAGATAGGGAAGTTGATGACGCTGTGGCGCCGGGATCTTTACCACTAAAATGCCAACTACCTACCACATCACCTGATTGCAAGTTAATCAGTGTAGTGCTCCAATAGCCTGTGAGCGCTAACCATGCCTTGTCTTTGGAAAACGTAATGAGGTGCAGTGACTCTTCATCAAGCACGTCACTATGCCACTTGTAGCGCTCTCGTTTTTCATCAACATCCCAAACAGAAACAGAGGAATCGTCAAAAATGAATGCCGCAAGACGGGCATCGTCTGAAAGCGCAGCATTCCTCACTGGCTCTTGGGTAAAGCGAAACTCGTGAACAGGTAATACGCGCGTCTCTTCAGTGCAACCAGAAAGCGCAAGGAGAACGGTGCAAAGTAAATAAAAAAGTGGTGACGCTAAAGGTGAGAGAAAGCATCCGTTCGTTTTTCTTTCGATCATTGCTTTACCACTATTGATTATTAATCGAGGCAATAGCAGATAACTTTGCTTGGTTAAGCGCGTCTTTTATTTCGGGGCCTTTAACGCCGGTGGCAATGATGTCTTGCACGTTCACTTGTTTGGCGGCAGCTAATGCATTTTCGATGCGCTTTTGTTGTTCTTGCCAATCTACGCCTTTGCTATGAGCATAAGGCGCAAAAGCGCTAAGCAATAATGTAAAACGCTCCTCTCTTCTCCATGCATCACAGCCATTGAATAAGGCGAGGAGGTCGGCGGGAGAGTTCTGCATAGTCAATAGAAAATCTTTGAATTTGCAGGCAAGGATGACAATCTCACTAACTTGGTTCTGCACTTTCAGTCGGCTACATAAGTGCTTCGCATCCTCCTCACCAAGGTGAGAGAGCAGAGCAGTAAATCTTGTTATCAGCCTAGCGGTTTCTGAATTGCTGCTGTCAGGTAATGGGGTTTCTGAACCCGTGTCTTTAACAAAGCTCTCATTTTTAGCCTTTTCTAGATCTACCGCCGTTTTTAATGTTGCCAAAGCAGTATCTAAGTTACTTTCAAGCTCAGTAAACCAGTCATTAAGACCGTGGGCTTGGTTTAATACAGTGAAAAAAACATGCGGTGTTTTCTCTAAAAGACTACGCTTTGTTTCTTGCCATACCCGCTCAGCACTTAGCGTGCTTAACTCGCCGCTTTGCGCCATAGACTGCATAAGTGCCATGGTTTCAGTGGCGATAGTAAACCCTAAATAAGCATAGCGGGTTGCAAACCGAGCAACGCGAAATACGCGTAGAGGGTCTTCACTAAAGGCTTCAGATACGTGGCGAAGTACGCGGTTTTCTAAATCTTTTTTACCACCATAGGGGTCGATGAGTTTTCCATAGTTGTCTTGCGCTATCGCATTAACGGTAAGGTCCCGGCGTAACAAATCTTCTTCTAACGTCACCGAGCTTGACGCGTCGCATACAAAACCGGTGTAACCTTTTCCTGACTTACGTTCTGTACGTGCAAGTGCGTATTCTTCCTGTGTTTTAGGGTGTAAAAAAACAGGGAAGTCTTTGCCTACTTGGGTAAAACCCTGGCTGAGCATTTCTTCTGGCGTGGCGCCCACCACGACATAGTCGCGTTCAACAACCTTTCTGTTTAACAGTGCGTCACGCACTGCGCCACCAACGAGATATATTTGCATGCTCTTCCAACGATTTTTTAGTCAGTAATACTTTTTAGATTGGGAATACATCGACTTTTGACGTGTAACGAAAATCAACCTTCCCAAGGTAACAGAGGCGCAGTATAGCAATGTTACAAATAAAATTCGTAGCCACATCGTTATGCGCTTTCACTTCAAGGTTGCGTCTGGTAGTTTAATCGTCGTTAAAAATTAAAACAGATAGGCGCTTCAGCAACCATGTATTTGAACTACTTCGGGTTAAATGACAATCCTTTTTCGATTGCGCCTAACCCCGATTATTTGTATATGAGCCCAAGGCACAAAGAGGCTTTGGCCCATTTGACCTTTGGCCTTAGAGAAAGCGGTGGTTTTGTAATGCTCACCGGAGAAGTGGGCACGGGAAAAACAACGGTATCGAGAAAACTGTTGCAGCAGCTACCCGATAATACGCAGGTAGCCATGATTTTGAATCCAACCTTATCCGCCCTTGAGCTATTAGCAACGGTTTGTGATGAGCTAGGCTTGGCTTATACACCTGAAAAAGCAAGCCTTAAGTATTTCACCGATTTGATTTTGTCTAAGTTAGCAGAGAATCATCAGTCAGACATGAATACGGTACTAATGGTTGATGAAGCGCAGCATCTGTTGCCCGAAGTACTAGAACAACTTCGTTTATTGACCAACCTAGAAACGAATCGTGAAAAACTGTTAAAGGTGGTATTGATAGGTCAGCCTGAATTACAGCAGTTGTTAAAGCGTAATGAATTACGTCAGCTGGCTCAACGCATTACCGCTCGTTATCATCTGCTACCCTTAACTGCGCCAGAAGTCAGTGCTTACATAGCACACCGCTTAAGCGTGGCTGAAGGTGATATCAGTATTTTCAGTAAGTCTACATTGCGCGCGGTGCATCAAATTACTGGTGGGATTCCAAGGGTAATTAATTTGCTGTGCGATCGGGCGTTAACCTTATCTTTTACTAAGCAGCATGCGGTTGTGCAAAAGCCTATATTCTTGGCCGCGGCAGAGCAAATTCTAGGTGAAGATGTTGTTAGTCAGCGCGTGCAAAGCCAGCGTAAATGGTATCTCGCATCGGCGTTTGTTTTGGCCATCATATTCGGCTACGGGTTAGGGAGTTTGTATGTCTAATATCGTCGCCATTGAAAATTTAGTGCCCGGTATGGTGATTGTTCAAATTACCAAGCAAAATGGGCCAGTTAAAATTAGAAAGTCGGGTTTAGTGACAAGCGATGCTATGGTGCAGGGCTTGTCTGAAATGGGCGTGCAAGAGGTAGAAATAGATCCTGAGCAAACCGTGGAAATAGCGCCGACAGTTCATCATAGAACTCAGACCCAAGCTTTGCTTCGGGGCGAGCACGACACTACCGCCAAATTTGATAAATCCCTAAACGAGCAGTTTAATCGAAGCTTGTTTTTACCCACAGTAGAAGGGCTTCCGTCAGCATGGAAGCTTTACACCAAGCAAGTTGCGCTTTTTGCCGTCGTTATTCTTGGTGGTTTATGCATTGGCTTTTCCGCCGCTACGGCAAAACGCTGGTGGCCAATGCTAACTGCACCCGCTTCTGTACCGGTGGCAGACTCTGAAAGCTCAGTTTCACAGGTTGAAGCAAGCGGAGGCGCTTCAGCGCTTACGGCCACGCAAAGTAGTAATGAAGCACCAGGCACTTCAAGCCACAAAAGTGAACAGGTATCTTCTAACATTCAGGGAAGTGGGCAAAGCGCAGGTTTAAATGAAACTGCTAACACAGCGGTAAATGCCAACGTTAGTAACGGCGTTGCAGCTCAGCAAGGCACGCAAGCGAACGCTATGGTAAATAACCAGTCTGTTGGCAACTTAGCTGCAACGCAAAATACTGATTTAGGTGCAGTTCCAAATACAAACCCAATCACAAATACAAACCCAAACACAACAGGTACTCAGAATCGCTACAATAACGACGTCTCCCAACGTTCTAGCGCCGAGCCAAGTAGTGGATATGAGCGTAGCTCTTCAATGGATACAAGACAAACTGAGACTTCAGGGAATTATGAAGGGAGAGTATTAAATGAAGCTACGTCTCAATCTGACGTATCCGTGTCACCAGAACTCATGGCTCGTTTTAATGCTGCCGTTGAAGCGCTAGACTCAAAGGCACAAGATAATACACCCGCTGAAGAGCAAGCAAGGGTGACGGTTAAAGACGAACTACCCCGTGTAGATCAGTTACCCGTTCGCTTGTTAACACGACTTCCTACCATGAACTTTAGCGCGCATATGTATGCGTCTCGTCCTGCCGATAGATGGGTGAGAGTCAATGGCCGTCAAATAGGTGAGGGCGACTGGATTGCCGATAGAGTGCAAATCGTCAATATTGAAGCGCAACGTGTGGTGCTTGCTTTCGAAGATGAGATTTTTACTATGGCAGCATTAACCGATTGGTAATTACTATCTGTTAGTTCCAAAAAACACTAACAATAAATACAAAAAAGGCCCTTTAAAAAAAGGGCCTCTCGCTGGTTAAACTGTGTTTTCTACAGCGGCATCTGATTGATGAAAACGTCTTTAAAGAATTTTGGTAAGTTCAAACTAAACTCTTCGGGGCGAACGCCTGACACAATCTCATCGTCGTACTGACTTAAATCAACGCGTTTCACTTCATTGAAATGCTGCGACGTCACGCTGTAAAAGGTCATAACGTGAGGGCTTACGGGGTCTTTAGGGTTGATTTTGCTAACAATACCTAATTTACCGCTCTTTAACCTCACTAAGGAGCCAACAGGGTGCACGCCAATACACTGGATAAATTGTTTTACCAATTCTTGGTCTAAGTTCTCTGTCGCAGTTAGTCGCTTTAGCGCCTGAGTAGGCGTGATACTGTTTTTGTGCGTACGATTAGATGTCATGGCATCGTATGCATCCACAATGGCAGCAATACGCGCGAACTCTGAGATTTCGTCACCAACCAATCCTCTCGGGTAGCCGCTTCCATCAACGCGCTCGTGGTGCTCTTCAATAATGCGTAGTGATAGGTCAGAAATATCGCCACACTGTTCAACTAGGTCTGCACCAATTTCAACGTGGGTTTTCATCACTTCCCAATCATCACTGGAAAATTCGCCTGTGTTATTGCGAATTTCATCTGGCAGGGAAGACATGCCGATATCCATCAATAGGGCGCCTAAACTCACTTGCTCTGTGGTATCTCTGTCATAGCCAAGAAACTCACAGAAAATGCCGCTTAGTACACTGCAATTAATACTGTGCTCAAGAAGGTACTGGTCGGTATCCTTGATCATAGTCAGGCAGCTCAGCGCATCTTTATTATCAAATACACTTTCGATCAGGCTTTGCGACAGCGACTCCATGGGAGACAAATCTTTTACCGCCCCATTTTTAAGCGACTTTAAAAAGCTGCTTTGAATGGCAATTGCGCTGCTGTAAAGCTCGTTGGCTTCGTTAATTGAATCACGACCCACTGGCTTAACAACCGGTTTAGTCACTTCAGGCTCTTTTTCTTTAGCTGGCTCGGGCAGCTTAGATTTCGCAAGATCTACTTCGACGCTTAAAATACCTTTCGATTTTAGACTATCAATAATGGCTTGGGTTTTCACAATGCCTTTAGAGCGCATTTTAAGTGAACCTGTTTGTTCAAGTACTTGATTGACGTACATTCCTGGCTGCAAATCATCAATGGGTACCTGTTCTAGCATTATCTCTCCTGTGAGGCACAACGTTGCCATAGCCTTCAATTACAATAGAAACGAATAGTACGATATTCCAGTGAAAAAAGTGAGGAGTTTATTAGTCTTTAGTATAGCTAGAGTCGGCGAATGTAGGATTACCGAATTCGTGAGAAAACGCGTGACGTGTAAATGTGCCGAGAAGTTGCTTATGGCTCAAATCAGGTGAACTGATATTTTTATTGCGGATTGGTATTAGGCGTCTTGATGCGAAGTTAAGGTAGAGGCATAGATGAGAGAAATAAACAGGGTGCCATCTCTCGACAGCACCCATGTGTCATGCTAGGGCGTTGTTAAGCGCTAAAGCCCCACGCTTTTACAACCACGCGGGCTGTTTATCTTCGAAGGCTTCTATAGCACTTGTGAGTTCAAGCGTTTGACCGATAGCATCTAAGCCTTTAATAAGGTTGTTTTTGTGATGCTCAGCAATATCGAAGCTGAAGCTTGTATCGTTAAAACTTACTGTTTGCGCTGGAAGATCAACGGTGATCTTAGTTGCTGGGTCTGCCTTCACTGCAGCAAACAAAGCGTCCATTTGCTCGCTTGATAATGCCACAGGCACTAGCTGATTATTAATGCAGTTGCCGTAAAAAATATCAGCAAAGCTGGTGGCAATAACCGTTTTAAATCCAAAGTCGGCAAGTGCCCACGGCGCGTGTTCTCGGCTTGATCCACAACCAAAGTTTTCGCGAGCTAGCAACAGACTCGCACCTTTGTGCTCAGGCTTATTCAGCGCGAACGCTGGGTTTGGCTCTTTCTCTTCTAAATCCAAATAACGCCAGTCGTGAAACAAATGTTTGCCGTAGCCAGCACGCGTTACGCCAGTTAGAAACTGTTTTGGAATAATTTGGTCGGTATCGACATTGGCCTGATCAAGCGGCGCAGCAATGCCTGTGTGTTGTGTAAAACCTTGTTCAGACATAAGTTACTCCTGATAATCTCTAACGTCAGCAAAGCGACCGGTAATTGCAGCAGCGGCAGCCATTGCTGGGCTTACCAAGTGAGTGCGCGCACCACGGCCTTGACGGCCTTCAAAGTTACGGTTACTGGTAGAGGCACATCTATCGCCTGCCACTAGCTTGTCGTCATTCATACCAAGGCACATAGAGCAACCTGGCAACCGCCACTCAAAGCCAGCATCGATAAAGATTTTATCTAAGCCTTCTGCTTCAGCTTGGCGTTTAACGTTACCCGACCCTGGAACGACAATCGCAGTCACTGAATCGGCGACTTTACCGCGCTTGGCGATTTGTGCCGCTGCGCGCATATCTTCAATACGACCGTTGGTACATGAGCCGATAAATACGTGGTTTACTGCAACGTCAGCAAGCTTTTCACCGGGTTTTAACCCCATATACTCAAGCGCTTTTACTGCGCTCTCTTTTTCAATCGGGTCACTGAAGTCTTCAGGGGCAGGTACCGGTGTATTTACGCCAATAACCTGGCCTGGGTTAGTGCCCCACGTAACCTGAGGAGCGATATCTGCCGCTTCAAGTTCAACCACAGTGTCAAAGGTTGCGCCCTCTTCGGTATAAAGGGTTTTCCAATAAGCGACAGCGTCTTCCCAGTCTTGACCCTTAGGTGCGTATTCGCGGCCTTCAAGGTAGGCGAAGGTTTTCTCGTCTGGTGCAACAAGGCCAGCTTTCGCGCCAGCTTCAATACTCATGTTGCACACCGTCATGCGCTCTTCCATGCTCAAACCGCGGATAGCTTCACCTGCGTATTCGATAACATGGCCAGTAGCGCCAGCGTGGCCAATTTTGCCGATAATGGCAAGAATAATGTCTTTTGCGGTAATACCGACAGGAAGCTTGCCATTTACGTTGATAAGCATGCTTTTCGCGCGGCTTTGTTTCAACGTTTGCGTGGCCAATACATGCTCTACCTGAGAGGTACCAATACCAAATGCCAGCGCACCAAATGCACCGTGGGTTGCAGTGTGTGAGTCACCACACACCACCGTCATACCAGGCTGAATTAAACCTAATTCAGGGCCCATAACGTGCACGATACCTTGCTTTTGGTGGCCCACTGGAAATAGCTGAATGCCGTGTTCTTCACAGTTTTTTGCCAAGGTTTGTAGCTGAAGCGCATTTGCCGGACCACAGGCATCAATTGCCAGTGAACGGGTTGAAATGCTGTGATCCATGGTGCCAACCGTGCGATCAGGGCGTCGTACTTTACGGCCTTTTTCATTAAGGCCAGCGAATGCCTGAGGTGACGTCACTTCGTGAATTAGGTGACGGTCGATATAAATTAAGCTGTCTTCACCGATTTGGTCAATAATGTGGGCTTGCCACACTTTGTCATATAAGGTCTTGGCCATGAGGTTGTTTTACTCCTGCGCCATTAATTGTTTAACGATTTCATCGCCTACTTGCGACGTGCTTGCCGCTTGGCTGCGTTTATCTGCAGGTAATAACTCGCCCGTAAGTACTCCTGCTTCTAGCGTTGCCACTACTGCTTTTTCAATTGCGTCGGCAGCATCATTCAAGTTCATGCTGAAACGCAGCATCATGGCGGCCGATAAAATTTGTGCGATAGGGTTAGCAATGCCTTGGCCTGCAATATCTGGGGCCGAACCGCCTGCTGGCTCATAAAGGCCAAAGCCTTCCTCGTTCATGCTTGCCGATGGCAACAAGCCCATAGAGCCCGTCATCATAGCGCATTCATCAGAAACGATATCGCCAAAAAGGTTTGAACACAGCATCACATCGAACTGCGCTGGGTTCTTCATTATTTGCATAGTGGCATTGTCGATGTAGATATGGTCAAGTTCTACATTTGGATAGTCTTTTGCGACTTCTTCAGCAATTTCACGCCATAAACGACTGGTTACCAGTACGTTAGCTTTGTCCACTGAAGTCACTTTGCCGCGACGCTTCTGTGCTGCTTCAAACGCTGCAATAGCAATACGGCGAATTTCACGTTTACTGTAACGCATAGTGTCATACGCGAATTCTTCTTCGCCTTCACCTTCTCGGCCCTTCGGCTGACCAAAGTAGATACCGCTGGTTAACTCGCGCACTACCAAAACATCTACGCCTGATTTAGCAATGTCTTCACGAAGGGGAGACAGGCTTTCAAGGCCCGGATAAATGCGAGCTGGGCGCAAGTTGCTGAACAGGTCAAAATGACTGCGAAGGGTAAGTAGTGCGGCACGCTCAGGACGTTGCTCTAACGGCAAGGTGTCCCACTTAGGGCCACCGATACTGCCAAACAAGATCGCATCGGCTTGCTCACAGCCCAAAAGCGTTTTTGAGGGTAGCGCTTCGCCTTCAGTATCAATGGCGTAGCCACCTACAGGATATGCAGTACGGTTGAGGGTGACGTTAAACTTCTTTTCAACAGCATCTAAAACCTTATTGGCTTCCTGCATAACTTCTGGGCCGATACCGTCTCCGGCTAATACGGCAATTGAATACTGGCTCATTTATACTCCTGCAACGCGTTCTTGTTGATTTTTTTGCTGATCAATTTGATCGGCTAAATATGTGTTGTTTAATACAAAGATAAGGGCTTTAACGCCGGCTTCCACAATATCTGTAGCCAAGCCGATTCCATGGAAACGACGGCCTTTATATGTAGCGATAACGCTCACTTGCGCCAAAGCGTCGGCACCTTCACCTTTTGAATCTAATTTAAAGTCGACAACTTCTAAATCTTCGTGACCTAGTATAGACATGATGGCCTTATAAGCCGCATCTACCGGGCCGTTTCCAATGCTAGACTGGGTAATTTCTTCAGTGCCCACTTTCATTTTAACGGTGGCGCTTGGAATAATTTCACGCCCTGAATTCGCTTGAAGATAAAGCAACTGGAAGTGTGCTTGGTCGTGCTTTTGCTTATCGAAGAACAACAAGGCTTCAAGGTCGTAATCGTATACTTGGCCTTTTTTATCCGCTAACTTTAAGAATGCGTCATACACCGCTTCTAAGTCATAGTCTTCGGTTTTATAGCCAAGTTCGGTTAAGCGATGCTTAATCACATGACGGCCAGAACGTGACGTTAAGTTTAGGTTGTTCTTATTAATACCCACACTTTCTGGAGTCATAATTTCATAGGTATTTTGCGCTTTTAAGACACCGTCTTGGTGAATACCAGATGAATGGCTAAACGCATTCGCGCCAACAATGGCCTTGTTTGATTGAACTGGCATGTTACAAAGCTGGCTGACTAGCTTAGATGTGCGCGATATTTCGGTAGAATTAATGTTAGTTTCAAAGCCCAACATGTTCTTACGGGTTTGCAAGATCATAGCAATTTCTTCAAGTGATGCATTACCAGCACGCTCGCCAATACCGTTTATCGTACATTCAACCTGTCTGGCACCTTGCTCAACAGCTGCTAATGAATTTGCTACCGCTAAGCCCAAGTCGTTGTGACAATGCACTGAAATGGTTGCTTTATCGATATTTGGAACGCGATTAAACAATTGCTGAATAATACCGCCAAACTCTGTAGGTGTTGTGTAGCCTACGGTGTCCGGAATATTCACCGTCGTCGCGCCAGCGCTAATAGCGGCTTCAACCATTCGGCATAGGTAATCAATATGGGTACGCCCCGCATCTTCACAGGAAAACTCTACATCGTCAGTATACTTACGTGCATGTTTCACCGCGGCTACGGCCATATCTACAATTTCATCTTGTGACTTGCGAAGCTTGGCACCTACGTGAATCTCTGACGTTGCGATGAAGGTGTGAATTCTGAATTGCTCAGCAACGCTTAATGCTTGTCCGCATGCATCAATATCACCCGGCAATGCGCGAGATAGGCCACAAACGATGGAGTTCTTAACTTCTTTGGCAATCATTTGTACAGAGCGAAAATCGCCCGGTGACGATACAGGAAAGCCTGCCTCAATGATGTCAACGCCTAACCGTTCGAGCGCCAGCGCGATCTGCAATTTCTCTTTGGCACTTAGGCTTGCAGGTAAGGCCTGCTCACCGTCTCGCAATGTGGTATCAAAGATCTTCACTTGATTTGTCATGACGCTCTCTCAGTTGAATAGTTAAAAAAAAACCCGTGCTTGGCACGGGTTTTTGTGAAATTAAATCGCTGGTCGCAATCTACCCGTGCAGTCTGGCTGCCATAAGGAGTAGAGATAGAAGAAGGAAACGAATACGCATGAGCTGTTGTTTCTTTGCTGACCAAGTTGATAGCGACAATGTACCCATGTGGCATGAAGAGGTCAACCATTGTTTACGATAATGAGTATATTTTTCGTGTATAAATGCTTTCTTTTAATTATTTAGGATACTTGTCCTAACGATCTTGGCCTGAGAGCAACGTGACCAGTAACTACAGCCATTTATGAGGGGATTAATTTACTATATATGATGTTGGTTAGGATGTTTGTACTAAATTTGGCTGTGGAGATGCAAAAGAGATTGTGGTTTTTTATGCTAATATGCTGGGTTTTTATTCTTTTTGGGGCTTTGTTACCTATTAAGCAGCGTAAAGTTCTTCCAGTTGATTTGAGTCGATAAGCGCATTTCGCGAAGGGATAAGGCACGTGGTGAACGCTTGGATTTAAAGCTCCATGCGTGGCCACAGCATGCAGCGGTCATTATCGACTTTGAAGGCCGCAGCAGTATTTTGTTTTGAACTGAAAGTGCCGTAGCCGCTTCCAATTCATCGCGTAGTGTTGTTGAGTGAATGCATTCACCCGAGTTAGCAAACCATCCATTTTTGTTCAGATGGAGCTGGGTATTGTCTTGGTTTACCATATCAATGGAATCAAGCTCAATGTGAGAGCCTTCCATATTTAAAATTAAAACAGGTACAACAAGACCATACCTAGCGTTTTTCGTATACCACGCTTCTCGCTTTTCTACATCGTCTAAATGATTAATGCCGGGGCACTTTGCAGATTGCTTGGCATACCAACTTCCATTATGGGTATCTGTTTTTAGCGGGGATGGATTGTTTGCGATGCCATTACTAATCATATATCGAGCAATAGCTTTCACGTGATAAGGAAGCCCGCCCATTCGACGCTTTAGCAGCGATAGGTTTTTTATCCCGCTATGAGCTAGAGAGACGATTTCTCTTTCATACAGAGCAGTACATATTTCATTGAATTGAGGGTGGCTTCCGCCGAGTTCACCAGCTTCACTGAAAAAGCCAACTTGGGAGTTGGGCAAAGAGTGGGAAAGTTTGTCGCCTGAAGCCATCGGGATTATCAAATACCTGTCTAAAGTTATTTAACCCTAGCAAGATTAAGCGCTTGTTGCTACACGGTTTCATTAAACAATGCGAAAAATAGACACAAAAAAAGCCGCTATAGAAAGCGGCTTTTCATCATAATCTCAGGCGTCAATTATTGACCTTTGATTTCGCTACGGCCTTTGTAAGTAGCAGCGTCACCTAGTGCTTCTTCAATACGAAGTAACTGGTTGTACTTAGCAACACGGTCAGAACGGCATAGTGAACCCGTTTTGATTTGGCCCGCCGCTGTACCTACTGCTAGGTCGGCAATAGTGGCGTCTTCAGTTTCACCAGAACGGTGAGAGATAACTGCCGTAAAGCCCGCATCTTTTGCCATTTTAATAGCGTTAAGGGTTTCAGTTAGTGAACCGATTTGGTTGAACTTGATAAGGATTGAGTTACCAATACCGTTATCAATACCGCGCTTAAGAATTTTAGTGTTAGTTACAAACAAGTCGTCACCAACTAGCTGTACTTTGTCGCCAATCTTCTTAGTTAGGCTTGCCCAGCCGTCCCAGTCGCTTTCGTCCAGGCCGTCTTCAATAGATACAATTGGGTATTGTGAAGAAAGGTCAGCAAGGTAATCGCCAAACGCTTCTGAATCGAAGCTCTTGTCTTCACCAGATAGTACGTATTTGCCTTCTTTATAGAATTCAGACGCCGCGCAGTCTAGTGCAAGGGTGATGTCTTCATTCATTTTATAGCCAGCGTTTTCAACGGCTTCTACGATTACTGCAAGCGCTTCAGCGTTTGAGCTAAGATTAGGGGCAAAACCACCTTCGTCACCAACTGCTGTATTAAGACCTTTAGCAGACAGTACTTTCTTAAGAGCGTGGAAGATTTCTGCACCCATACGTAGTGCTTCTTTGAAGCTCTTCGCGCCAACTGGCTGTACCATGAACTCTTGAATGTCTACGTTGTTGTCAGCGTGCTCACCACCGTTGATGATGTTCATCATAGGTACTGGCATAGAGTATTGGCCAGATGTACCGTTTAGGTCTGCAATGTGCTCGTAAAGCGCTACGCCTTTTTCCGCCGCAGCCGCTTTAGCTACAGCAAGAGAAACTGCAAGAATTGCGTTCGCACCAAGGGTTTCTTTGTTTTCTGTGCCATCAAGGTCAATCATGATGCCGTCGATATCAGCTTGCGCTAGTGCGTCTTTACCGATAAGCGCTGGCGCGATGGTATCGTTAACTGCTGCAACTGCCTTTGTTACACCTTTACCTAGGTAACGAGACTTGTCGCCGTCGCGTAGCTCTAGTGCTTCGCGGCTACCAGTAGAGGCACCAGATGGTGCTGCAGCACGGCCCATTACGCCTGATTCTAAGTATACATCTGCTTCTACGGTAGGGTTTCCGCGTGAATCTAAGATTTCGCGTCCGATAATGCGACTAATTTTCGCCATGTTTTTTCCTCAACAATTGAATGGGGTGCAACGGGAGAGAGCACCCCTTTTATTAGAAATTAGTGATTTTCTTTCTGGTATTTTCCTGCCGCAGCAACGAAACCAGTGAATAATGGGTGTCCATCCCGAGGAGTTGATGTGAACTCAGGGTGGAATTGGCCCGCAATGAACCAAGGATGATCAGGGATTTCCACCACTTCTACAAGTCGCTTGTCAGTGGACAAACCACTTACCTTTAATCCAGCGGCTTCGATTTGGTCACGCAGGTTGTTGTTCACTTCGTAACGGTGACGGTGACGCTCATAAATTTCGGCATTACCATACATCTCATGAACTTTTGTACCTTCAATAAGGTGACATAGCTGACTACCTAAGCGCATAGTACCACCAAGATCTGAGTTTTCAGTGCGAGTTTCAGTTGTACCAGCTGCGTCTAACCACTCAGTGATTAGGCCCACAACAGGATAAGGCGTTTCAGGGTCGAACTCTGTGCTGTTCGCATTTTCCATACCTGCAACATTGCGCGCGTACTCGATAAGTGCTACCTGCATACCTAAGCAAATGCCAAGGTAAGGGACTTTGTTTTCACGAGCATAACGCGCAGCAGCAATTTTGCCTTCTATACCGCGCTCACCAAAGCCACCAGGTACTAAGATAGCATCAAGTTGTTCTAGAATTTGGGTACCTTTGCTTTCCACGTCTTGTGAGTCAATGTGGTGGATGTTCACAGTTAGACGGTTTTTAAGGCCAGCATGCTTAAGCGCTTCGTTAACAGACTTATAAGCGTCAGGTAATTCAACATACTTGCCTACCATGCCAATGTTAACTTCTGCAGTAGGGTTTGACTCTGCGTAAAGTACTTGTTCCCACTCAGATAAGTCGGCTTCTTCACACTCAAGACCGAAGCGGTCTACAACTAGCTGATCCATGCCTTGTGCTTTAAGTGCAGCAGGGATGCGGTAAATGCTGTCTACGTCTTTCAAAGAAATAACGGCTTTGTCAGCAACGTTTGTGAATAGGGCGATTTTCGAGCGCTCACTGGCCGGCAATGCACCTACTGAACGACAAACGAGAATATCTGGCTGAATACCAATAGAGCGAAGCTCTTTTACCGAGTGCTGCGTAGGCTTAGTTTTTACTTCACCTGATGCTGGCATATAAGGTACTAGCGTTAAGTGCATGAACATAGCGCGTTCACGACCTACTTCGGTACCTAGCTGACGAATTGCTTCCAAGAAAGGTTGTGACTCGATGTCACCTACGGTTCCGCCCACTTCAACAATAGCTACATCATGACCTTCAGCACCTTCAATTACGCGGCGCTTAATTTCATTGGTGATATGAGGGATAACCTGAATTGTTGCACCAAGGTAATCACCGCGACGCTCGCGCTTTAATACTTCTTCATATACACGGCCGGTAGTGAAGTTGTTGCGCTTGGTCATGCGGGTGCGAATAAAACGCTCATAGTGACCAAGATCAAGGTCGGTCTCAGCGCCGTCATCGGTAACAAATACTTCACCATGCTGGATAGGGCTCATAGTGCCTGGGTCGACATTGATGTAAGGGTCGAGTTTTAACATGGTTACGGTGAGACCGCGAGCTTCCAGAATTGCGGCCAACGATGCTGCAGCAATACCTTTACCTAGCGATGAAACTACACCACCGGTGACGAAAATATAATTTGTCATGCGAAACCTAGAACGTTTGGGTTGTATGGTAAATATAGGCTGAGTTTAGAACAAAACCAGCTACACTTTGGACGGGGCGATAGTATACGCAAATTCATGTGGGCAGACAATCAATTTGCCCACATGATGCGCAATTTATACGCGCTTAAGCTTGCTTTAAGACTGGCTCAGGCGCTTAAGTGTGTAGATAAGGTCTAGCGCTTGGCGCGGTGATAGCTCATCGGGTGACAAGTTTTCAAGGGCTTCTACTACCGGGTGCGGCTTATCAGGGAACAGCATTTCAGCTTGGCCTTTGGTATTTGATGTAGCTTTACCTGATGCGCTTGTTTTATTTGCACCTTTTACCGAGCTCTTCGCTACAAAAGCCTCGTCGTTGGCGTTCTCTGGTTCATCTTCCGTGCTGGTCATAAGGTGTGATGATTCCAACACCGCAAGCTTCTGTTGCGCCGCTTTTATTACCGCCTTAGGTACGCCTGCAAGTTGGGCAACTTGTAAACCAAAGCTTTTGCTCGCCGCGCCTTCTGATACGGTATGCATGAAGCGTATGGTATCTTCAAACTCCATCGCGTCTAAGTGCACATTCACTACGCCACTTTGGGTTTCTGGAAGTTCAGTTAGTTCAAAGTAATGCGTGGCAAAAAGCGTATAAGCATTCAGCTGCTTTGCTAAATAACTTGCGCATGCCCACGCCAGTGACAATCCGTCATAGGTACTGGTACCACGACCAATTTCATCCATTAATACCAGTGAGTTTTCTGTGGCATTGTTGAGAATGTTCGCCGTTTCTGTCATCTCAACCATAAAGGTAGAGCGACCTGAGGCTAAGTCATCTGATGCACCAATACGGGTAAATATACGGTCAAGTTTTCCTATGTGGGCGTTTTCAGCAGGTACAAAGCTACCAATACAGGCTAGTAACGCAATCAGCGCTGTTTGGCGCATGTAAGTTGATTTACCGCCCATGTTCGGGCCAGTAATAATCAGCATGCGGCGCTCGGTATCTAGCTGAAGCGGGTTGGCAATGAAGGGGTCTTTCATCACGTTCTCAACCACAGGGTGGCGACCGGCATCATAAGTAAGCGCACATTCTTGACTCAAATGAGGTCGATACCAATCAAGGGAGACTGCGCGTTCGGCAAGACAGCACAGCACGTCTAATTTGGCTAGCGCCGCGGCGGTTTCAATTAAGTTGTTTAAGTGCGGCGCAAAGTTGTCAAACAAGGCTTCATAAAGCTGCTTTTCAAGAGCAAGCGCAGCGCCCTGACTGCTTAGCACTTTATCTTCGTGCTCTTTAAGTTCTGGCGTTATATAACGTTCAGTGTTTTTAAGGGTTTGTCTTCGAATATATTCAGCGGGCGCCAATGCACTGTTCGCCCGGCTAATTTCAATAAAGAACCCGTGAACTTTGTTATAGCCCACTTTTAGCGTAGAAATGCCGGTGCGCTCGCGTTCACGCTGTTCCATAGCGTCTAAGTAGTCGGTAGCTCCTTGTGATAGCTTGCGCAATTCATCAAGTTCGGCGTTGTAGCCCTCGGCAATCACGCCGCCATCCCGTATTACCACTGGCGGGTTATCGATAATGGCATCATTTAACAGAGCTTGAAGCTCAGGGTAAGTGCCAATGGTTTCGCTGATACTTCTGATTTGGCCTGTGTCGAATCGCGCTAGGGCATCTTGTAAATCAGGCAGCGCATTAAACGCATTTTTTAGGCGAGCAAAGTCCCGTGGCCTGGCTGAACGAAGGGCTAAGCGCGCCATAATACGTTCTATATCACCAATGTGCTTTAACGCGGTGCGAATATCTTCAGGGTCATCATTAATAAACGTTTCAACAGCATCTAAACGGCTGTGCAGCTCATGCTGGTCGGTTAAAGGCGAGTGAATAACCCGCTGTAGCATACGACTACCCATGGCCGTAGTGGTGGTATCCATCACGCTAAACAGCGTATTTTCCTGTCCGCCCGACAAATTATGGGTAAGTTCTAGGTTTCTGCGGGTGGCAGCATCAAGCTGAACGCGGCTGTCTTGCTGTTCGGTCTGAATGCGGCGAATGTGAGGCAGAGCAGTGCGCTGGGTATCTTTTACATATTGTAAAACGCAGCCCGCTGCGCCTAAGCCTTTTGTGACGCCTTTTATTCCAAAGCCATCTAATGTTTTGGTTTCAAACTGTGCGTTTAATTGCTCTGTGGCGGTATCAATGTCGAATTCCCATTCAGGACGGCGTCTAAGTCCTTTGCGGTTTTCAACCAATGCTAAGCTTTCAAATCCTTCAGGATAGAGCAGTTCAGCTGGGTTAATGCGCTGAATTTCAGCAAGTAGGCTTTCATCGCTGTCACATTCAAACACAACAAAACGACCACTTGTAACATCTAGGGTTGCCAGCCCATAGTGCATACTGTGACCACAAACGGCGGCCAGAATATTGTCGCGACGTTCTTCTAACAGCGCTTCGTCGGTGACTGTACCGGGCGTAACAATGCGTTGTACTGCGCGTTCAACAGGGCCTTTACTGGTGGCTGGGTCGCCTACCTGTTCACAAATGGCTACTGACTCGCCCATTTTCACTAAGCGTGACAGATAGCTTTCTACCGCATGATAAGGCACACCAGCCATAGGAATAGGTTCACCACCAGATTTTCCTCTGGCTGTTAATGAGATATCCAGTAATTCAGCAGCTTTTTTGGCATCGTCGTAAAACAACTCATAAAAGTCGCCCATGCGATAAAACAGTAAAATATTCGGATGCTGCGCCTTAATAGTCAGGTATTGGCGCATCATAGGAGTATGTGATTCCAAAAAATGCCTCTGCGAATTTGTTGCTGGGTTTAATGCCTGTTGAGGGGAATAAATGATAAACTCACGCCCACTAAGATCAAGCGAAGATCTGATAAAGCACAACAGGTGTAATTAGGTATATCCAAATGAGCACAACATTTTCAACTGATTCGACAGCAAACGCCACCCCTTTAACGCTTGATAGCGCATTATCTGCGCAAGTTCAGGTGTTAGGCGACGCACTAAGGGAAAAAGGTTGGACTGTATCAAGCGCTGAGTCGTGTACAGGCGGAGGAGTCGCTTTTGCTTTTACCAGTGTGGCTGGCAGTTCTGATTGGTTTAACCAATCCTGGGTGACGTACTCAAACGACGCAAAGCAAAGCATACTGGGCGTAACAGAGCAGACGCTAAAAGAGTACGGCGCGGTGTCGAAGCAAACGGTAATTGAAATGGCAGAGGGCGTGCGCCGTAATAGCGGAGCGCAACTTGTTGTAACGGTGAGTGGCATTGCCGGTCCTGGCGGTGGTAGCAAAGAAAAACCAGTGGGCACGGTATGGTTTGGCTTTTTATGTGGAGAACACGAAGCGCAAATTAAACAGGTGTTTAGCGGCAATCGCGACGAAGTACGTCAACACGCTATTAGCTTTGCGGTTACTCACTTAGTTAAAATGTTGAGTGAAAATTAAAAACACTGGTTGAAACTGTATGCTTGTACAGTATAGAATGTGATCATTATTTGGTAATTTCATACAAGATATGGAAAACACCAATACAGAATTTAACCGCAAATCCTAGAGGATACATACGTGGACGATAACAAATCAAAAGCTTTAACCGCCGCAGTTGGCCAAATTGAAAAGCAATTTGGTAAAGGCGCTATCATGCGTTTAGGCGATAACCAAGCCATGGATATTGAAGCGATTTCTACTGGCTCACTTACCATTGATATCGCTCTAGGTATAGGCGGTTTGCCATGTGGACGAGTTGTCGAAATCTACGGTCCTGAATCATCAGGTAAAACCACGCTAACGCTTCAAGTTATTGCTGAAGCGCAGCGCAAGGGTAAAACCTGTGCCTTCGTTGATGCGGAACACGCCCTTGACCCGGTATATGCTGAAAAACTAGGCGTAAACATCGACGAACTATTGGTATCTCAGCCTGATACTGGTGAGCAAGCGCTAGAAATTTGCGACATGCTTGTACGTTCAGGTGCGGTAGATGTTGTTATTGTTGACTCGGTAGCGGCGCTTACACCTAAAGCTGAAATTGAAGGTGACATGGGTGATTCTCACGTTGGTCTTCAGGCGCGCCTAATGTCGCAAGCGTTGCGTAAGTTAACTGCAAACATCAAGCGTTCAAATACACTGTGTATCTTCATTAACCAAATTCGTATGAAGATTGGTGTTATGTTTGGTAACCCAGAAACTACAACCGGTGGTAACGCGCTTAAGTTCTACTCTTCTGTTCGTCTAGACATTCGCCGTATTGGTGCAGTGAAAGAAGGCGACGAGGTAGTTGGTAACGAAACTCGCGTTAAGGTAGTGAAGAACAAAGTTGCACCTCCGTTTAAGCAAGCTGAATTTATGATCCGCTACGGCGAAGGTATCAGCAAAGAAGCTGAGCTTATCGACCTTGGTGTTAAGCAAAAGCTAGTTGATAAAGCGGGTGCTTGGTATAGCTACAAGGGCGACCGCATTGGTCAAGGTAAAGCGAACGTAATGAAGTTCTTGAAAGAGAACCCTGAGATCGCAAACGAGATTGAAACCAAGATCCGCCAAGAACTTTTGCTTTCTAAAACAATGAAAGCAGAGGAAGCGGTACCTCAGCAAGAAGACGATGTGCTTCCTGAGTAAAATTAGCGCTTAACCGCATATTAAGAACCCACCGCTTGGTGGGTTTTTTTATGGCTTCATCAAAGGGTATATTAAGAAATATTTACTAACACTTAATGCAAGGCTGAAACTTGTACAACAAATAAAAACAAGGAATGCTGTAATAAATATTTGTAAGTACAGACTACTAGGATGCAATGGCCATTACTGCCAAAGCTGGTTAGTACGCTAAAACAATTTTAAACAAATAGAACGGCATAATTTGCGGCTACAGCAAAGCAAGCCTACAACAATAATGAACGGTGCTACTGTTCACACGTGAGAAGAGGGAAGGGAAATGATTGAAATATCAGGCCTTGCTAAGCGTTTTGAGGTGGAGAACCCGAAAAAGCTTAGCGAACAGGAAAAAAAGGACCCGCGATTAAAAGGGCGCTATTTCCAGTCGGTAAGGGATGTGTCGTTTACTTGCGAAAAAGGACAGGTACTTGGGCTCTTAGGGCCAAATGGAGCTGGCAAAACAACCACACTTCGCATGCTTTCAACAGCACTAAAGCCTGATAGCGGAAAAGTTATCATTGGTGGTGAGGATGTGCTTTCTAACCCTAATATTGCCCGTAAAAAAATTGGCTTTTTATCTAGCTCAACGGGCCTTTATGGTCGTTTGAGTGGCCGAGAGAATATTAGCTACTTCGGTGAATTGCACGGTATTCCAAAAAATGTGATTAACGCGCGTATTGAAGAGTTAGCTGATTTACTCGATATGCAAACCTTCCTTGATAGACGTGCCGAGAATTTCTCATCAGGGATGAAGCAAAAAGTTTCTATTGCTCGCGCTGTTATACACGAGCCTGAACTAGTGGTGCTTGATGAACCTACTACCGGCCTTGATATTATGGCAACGAGTACCGTGATGGAATTTATTCAGCGCCTTAAAGATAAAGGTACCCCGGTTATTTTCTCTACTCACCACCTTGATGAGGTGCAAACCCTTTGCGACAAGGTGACCGTGATTAACCAAGGTGAAACGGTATTTAACGATTCGCTAGCTGCCTTTAGCGCTTTGTCTGGTAATGACGGGGCTGGCGGGCAAATGCATAAGAGCTTCCTAAAAACACTATCAATGGATTCTGAGGAGATGGGTAATGTGGTTAATCTTTAAAAAGGAATTCAAAGAACTATTACGGGATAAGAAAACCATCATATTCATGATTGGTCTACCGCTTTTATTATTCCCAGCTATTTTCGGTGTCGCGTTCTTTTTCATGAGTTCAGCGGCGGATAAAGCGGAAAATAAAATACTGAAATACGCGATAGTTGGTGAAGCTTACGCGCCAGCAATTGTTCAGTCTTTTAACGACGCATCAGATAAATTCGAATCGGTTGCGATTGGCGATGAGACTGACTACGCTAAACTCATCAAAAACGAAACATTAGATTTTGTTTTGGTTATTCCCGAAACCTTTGATAGCGATGTTTTGCGTTCAGGTCAGCATAAAATTGAGCTTTATCTCAACGATGCTGGTCTAAATAAGGTGATGGGGCGCGTATCCGACATCATTGATGAATACACCGATGCATTCCAACAAACCGCTTTTGCGCAGCTTAATCTAGATGAAACTCAGCAAGAGGCCTTGCTAAAGCCAATCAAGATAGAAAAGCAAAATGTCGCCGACGATCGCGAAGTGTGGGGTGAACGCTTAGGCGGTATGCTGCCATATTTCATCTTCATCTTGTGCCTTCAAGGCGCTATGGCCCCAGCGGCTGACTTAGGTGCCGGTGAGAAAGAGCGGGGTACATTAGAAACACTACTTATATCGCCGATGGACCGTCATAAGCTGGTACTGGGTAAATTCTTTACTATCGCTACTGCGGGGATAATTACTGCGCTTATTACCGTTTCTTCCATGGCTATATGGGGACTGGTGTTATCGCAAGGCATGGCCGTTGAGTTTGTGGTTAAGATCATGTCGATGATTGGTCTTGTGGACTTCCTGCTGATCTTTCTAATGTTGGTGCCAGTGGTGGCAGTTTTCGCCGCTATTCTACTATCACTTTCAATTTATGCTCGCTCGTTTAAAGAGGCGCAAAGCTACATGGGGTCACTTATTATGGTGGTTATTTTCCCTGTAATTATAGCCATGATGCCTGGTGTAGAGCTTAAAGGCGGCTGGGTTTGGGTACCGCTGACTAACGTTGCCCTAGCGATGAAAGAGCTGTTCAAAGGTACCATGGACTACTTTGCACTCTTTGGCATATTTACGTCTACCGCAGTGATTGCAACCGGATTAATTTTCTTCTGTATCCATTGGTTTAATAAAGAAAAGGTTCTGTTTAGATAACAAAACTACTTATCTAGCATTCTTGTAACAAGCCCGCTAAACGCGGGCTTATTCTTTATTGAAGCAAGGCTTTTTTATGTGGTGGACAAAATTGATACTCGAAGTGAAGGTTCAATACACTTTAGTTTTGTGTTTACTACACTTCAAAGTCGATACGCTTGATAATTCCCTCCCAACCAGGAGGGATTTTTCCTTGAAGGACATAAGAATAGGCCAGCAACTCGGCAATTACATAATACAGCGATTCAGGGATATCTTGCCCCACATCAAGGGTAGCAAGGACTTCGCTTAAGTAAGGGTCTTCATGAATTAATATCCCGGTTTCTTCAGCCATGGCTATAATGGCTTCCGCCAAATCTCCGTAGCCTTTTGCTACCACTTTAGGTGCGTTTTTCTTATCGCCGCCGTCATATTTTAGTCCGATGGCGCGTTTTGTCTTTTGCGAATCAGTCATAAACGCTTTACCTAAACCCTAGTTTCAAAGATTTGATGAGGACGCGAATTTAATGTGTCCGGAATGTGGCCTCGCTGGTAGCTGGTGTTTTCAACAACCAGGCCGAGCGAAGTAAGACGTTTTTGCAAATAGGGTAGGGTATCGCCAATGCGCCTAAGTACTTCATCGTTGGATGCATATAAGTCTAACGTAATGGTGCTTTTATCAATTTTTGATTTTGCCAAAACTTGTCCGCTGTCACCAATGTCCAGCTTCATCGTGATATTCCAAAGAGAACGCTGGCCTGCTTGTGCGTGCTTATTGTCTTGGCCACCCAGCTCTCGTTTTATCAAGAGTTCTGGTAGACTTTGATGTTGTGAAAGTGATGGCAATACATAATAGAAACTATCTTGCCCTTGAATACGGCTATCTACATTAGCAATTTTGTTTTGCTGGTGGCTACTTAGCAGCGTTTTAAGTTGAGAAAGCAGCTGTTGTCTGCCGTCTAACTGGTTCATGTCTTGGCTAACGCGACTTGGTTGAGTCGTTACCCCCATATTCGCTAACGTTTTTGAAACGATAGAGTCAGGCGCATCTATTTGCGTTTTTAAGCCAGGCTGACGCTGCATGGCACGCCCCGCTAGTGCTAATTGAACTAAGGCGACCAGCCCTTGAACGAAGCTGGAAGTGTTTACGGGCGAGGTTAAGTTTATTGGTGTGGTAACCAGCACCTGTGAGGATATAAGCTGCTGCAAGCGTTGCGAAAATCCTTGCTCGTGCATATCGAGCGCTAGTTTTTTCGCGCCGTTTTTTACATCGCCGACAGCGCCTACGTTCTCACCAGCTACACTTTCGTTTGTTTTTGAGCCGGTTAGGCTGGTGGGGCTATCTGAAACCACAGATGATATCTCTGCGCCTTTACCTTGTGTAGCCGCAAGTTGAGCAGCGATGTTGCTCAGTAAGCTATTTGATAAGCCTTTTGCCTGTGAGCTTAACGCTTGTGCGATAGAGGCAAGTGATACAAGAGAAGATTTACTCCCACCGTCTTTTCCTTGCATGCCATTATTCTCTGCTGAAGCGGTTTCTTTCCCTTCCGTCAATATAGCTTTTGCTGTTGCTAGCAGTTGTTCGCTGGAAGGCTTAGGCGGTCCGATAAACTCTCCATTAGATATTTTGACTTGCGAAGGCTTCGCGTTGAGTGCATCAAGGCCTTTTAGGTGCTGCAAAATTTTATCGAAATGCTGGGCTTCATGTGCTTGAGGAGCGCCGCTGCCTGGCGGTGACTTTCCATTCTCAACAATAGCAACGAGTTGGCTTAATGCTTGGCTGGTACTGCCTGTTTGGCTCAATAATACCCGAGAAAGTGTACTAATTGCGTTGTGTACATCCGTTCCTTTAAGCGATGTGGGAGCCGCTGCTTTTAGGTTTGTAATGGATGAAGAGGCTTCGAGCGAGCTATTTCCCGTGACGGCATCGAGCCCTTTCGCCGTCATTTTTGGTAATTGTGTAAGGTCAAGTTTATTTACCTGCTCCAGATTCAAAGTTGGAGCTGAAAGGGAAGGGGCCTTGCTCTGCGGCAAACTTATTTGTAATAACGCGCTTTGTTGCGCAGTGCGAATTGAGAGTTTGCTACCCGTTAAGGTTAACGCTGAGAGCACTTTTAACGCGCTGGTGTCTGCACCTGAACTTTGTAACAGCGCGTTAAGTTGTGGCGGGTTACTCAAGTTATGCTCAACAGCAACGCCGCCTTGCTTAAGAGCGCTGGAAATTAGCTGTTGCTGTAAGTTGGTACTTACATCTTTATGGGTGATAGTGGCGAAATTGTTGTGGTTGGCTCTTGGGGCAGCGCTTCCATTGGAAAAACCTTGAGAGATTTGCAGCGCGATTCCACCGTTGCTAGCTCGGCTTAGTCCTATAACGCCCTGCTGGCCGACCAGCTTTTGAAGCGCTGCTTTCGCCGTGCTATCCAGCTTTTCAGTGTTTATGTCTGTAAGGGGAACACCCTCGTTTTTAGCCGTGATGAGAATGAGTTGCCCAAAGTTTTCGCTCTTTGTAGAAATAGACAGCTGACCCTTAAGCGTAACGGCGGCGTTATTTGCAGCAAGCGCTTGTGCCACGGCTTTCAGTAATTCAGCTTTATCAGGCGCAGACAATGACGCGCCTTGTTGAGACAAACTTGTAGAAAAGAGTATTGCAGACTGAGCGCTTAACTGACTCTGCGGAGCATTTTGAACACTTTTCGTTTCTGGGTTTGAGACCTGGTCTGAAGTTCGGGGCAGAAGAGCAATTTGCGCATTATGAATAGCGTGTTTGGAGAGTTTAGCGTTAACTTCTGCGGGTAAGACAACGTGCAATACTTGGGCGACCGACGGCGCTAAATTTGACGATGCATTACTCGATGTCATCGTTATCGATAGCACTCGTTCAGGCAAGCGTTCAACTATCACTTTCGCTGCATTGTCTAAAGCGGTAGCCTGCGAAAGCGCAGCGTTGGCAATCACAGGCGTTGCTCCTCGACTCGATCCTTGAGTAGCGGCATCTGTAGACGATAAAGCGGCCGAGACAGGCGACGTCGGGCCAGTTGTTTGATTTAGAGCGGCTGCCAATAGAGATGATAGTGGTGTTGTCATAATTGAGATATCGGCAATGTCGCGCTTTTCCTTACTTATTTGAGTATAGCAAAGCTCTGTTTGGCAGTTTCGTTATTAACCAGTTGATAAGATGAAGCAAAAGAATTCATCCTTTAGGCGGAGGGATAACACTTACTCACGACGGATGGCTCTCAGGAAAAATACCTTTGTCATTGAAGTAAATCATATTTAATTGGAATTCGCGACTGCGAAAAAGCGTTCATGTGGTAGACTAGCGCCATTTTTTAGAACCTCTTTTTAAGGTTGGAGTAGCCAGGTAGTGTTAGAGGCGCGCGAATTAACCTGCAGCAAACGAGACAGAACCCTTTTTGAAGGGCTTTCACTGGTTGTCGAACCCGGTGAGTTGCTGTATTTACGCGGTCCTAACGGTGCAGGGAAAACCAGCTTGCTGCGCATTTTAACAGGACTGAGTTCACCTGATTCAGGTGCAGTATTGTACAACGGCATGGACATTTCAGCGGACAAGACAGGTTATTACCAAGACCTTTTTTATCTTGGCCATAAAAGCGGAACTAACGGCAGTCTCTCTGCTCTAGATAATCTATCGTTCTGGCTAGCTCAACATAATGTATCGGTGCCTGTTAACACGCTTTTTGATGTATTAGAGAAAGTGGGATTAGTTGGACTTGAAGATGTGCCCGTAAGGTATTTATCGGCCGGTCAACAGCGTCGTGTGGCGCTATCGAGACTGTGGCTAAAGCCAGCAAAGGTGTGGATACTGGACGAACCGTTTACAGCGCTTGATGTAAAAGGGGTTCACATGCTTGAAAAAAGTATGAAAGAGCACGTTGGTCGCGGCGGTCTTATCATTACTACTTCGCATCAACACCTATCAGAAACTGCAGGGGAACACCGTGTATTCGATTTGGAGTACCGCTTTTAATGTCACTTTACCAAGGAATTTTTAAGCGCGACATGCAGGTTGCGTTCAAGCAAAAAGCAGAATTAGTGCAGCCTCTGATGTTTTTGCTGATGGTGGTGACCTTATTTCCCTTAGGCGTTAGTCCGTCTCCCGACACCCTTCAACGCATTGGACCAGGGGTAATATGGATTGCGGCAATTTTGTCATCGCTCATGGCGATGGAAAGGCTGTTTCGCGATGACTTTCAAGACGGATCGCTAGAGCAGTACATGTTATCTGGTATGCCATTACCAGCGGTGAGTGCGGTAAAAGTGGCTGCCCATTGGCTGGTTAGCTTTGTACCATTATTGCTGTTGTCTCCGCTACTCGCCATGTTTTTGAATTTAACGATCGATATGTATATCGCCCTTGTCTTAACCTTGATATTGGGGACGCCGTTACTTTCCTTAATTGGTGCCATTGCAGTAGGGCTTACCGTTGGATTGCAAAAAGGTGGAGTGCTGTTGGCACTGCTACTTATCCCTGTCTTTATTCCGTTACTGATATTTGCCACGTCGGCTGTGGATTCTGCCGCACTGCAATTACCTTATCATGCGCAACTTGCTATTATTGCCGCCATGCTTTTATTGGCTGCGGCATTGGCACCGTTTGCCATCGCATATTCTTTAAAAGTGAGTCAAAACTAATGTGGAAGTGGTTACATCCCTACGCAAAAACAGAGCGAGCCTATCAGCTTTGTTTAACTTTACAGCCTTGGTTTTGGGTTGGCGCTCTAGCGTGTTTAAGCGTAGGCACCGTGTGGGGGCTGGCCTTTGCGCCTCAAGATTATCAGCAGGGCGATTCATTTAGAATCATCTATATACATGTACCTAGCGCCATTTTGTCTATGGGCACCTATGTTGCCATGGCGATTGCGGCCTTGGTGGGTATGGTTTGGCAGTGGCGCACCGCTTATATGAGCATGATTGCTATGGCGCCTATCGGCGCAGTAATGACGTTTATTGCTCTGTTCACCGGCGCCGCTTGGGGCAAGCCAATGTGGGGCGCTTGGTGGGTGTGGGATGCACGCCTAACTTCAGAGCTTATTCTGCTTTTCTTGTACATGGGCGTGATTGCGCTTTACGGTGCTTTTGAAGATAAACAGCAGGCGGGTAAAGCCGCAGGCGTAATGGCGCTTGTAGGCGTAGTAAATATCCCCATTATTCACTACTCGGTAGAGTGGTGGAATACGTTGCATCAAGGGGCGACTATCAGTAAATTCGACAACCCTTCAATTGCCCCTGAAATGCTGTGGCCGTTGTTAATTAACCTGCTGGGCTTCGCTTTTTTTATTGGAGCTGTTACCACTGTACGATTACGTAATGAGATTGTGCTTAGAGAAATGCACCGACCTTGGGTACAAGCGCTAGCAATGAATAAAGCATTAAATCAACAACCTGGTGATGCGGCTACTGCTAGTTTAAAAGAGGGCAGTTAAGATGCAGTTTGAATCCTTTGCCGATTTTTTAAATATGGGAGGCTATGCATTTTATGTATGGCTTTCGTTTGGCGTTACGTTCTTAGCAATGGGCATTATCGCTATTCAGAGTTTTAGTAAACATCGCGACCTGTTAAAGCAGGTAGTGGTGGAAAAAGAACGCAAAGCGCGTATTAAAAAAGCACGACAGCAACAGCAAGTAAACACCTAGTGTTAATGTGAAAAGTGAACTTAGCATTCATTTGCGTTTTTATTGTTTATTAGTTTTTTCGAAGTGAGAGTTGCATGAACCCGAGACGAAAGCAGCGACTAGCCGTAGTGGGAATTATCGGTTTTTTAATAGTAAGTGCAATTGGATTGATGCTTTACGCCCTAAACGACAGTATTGACCTTTTCTATACGCCAAGCGAAATCATTGAAGGTAAAAACGGCCAGAAACCGCAGGTTGGCCAGCGTCTTCGTATAGGCGGTATGGTGGTACCTGGCAGTGTGAAAAGGGATCAAGAAAGCTTAGCTGTGAGCTTTGACCTTATCGATACTGGCCCAACGGTGACTGTGACTTACACCGGCATCCTTCCTGATTTATTCCGCGAAGGCCAAGGCATTGTAGCAACGGGTGTACTTACTGGTGCAAACAGCATTAAAGCGCAGGAAGTGCTGGCTAAGCACGATGAAGAATACATGCCGCCTGAGCTAGCTGAAAAAATGAAGGGCATTAAGCACGTTAAACCTGAAAATATGCCTTCCTACGAGTCGTCTACCGGCAGCGGAGGCAAGTAAATAATGGTGCCAGAGATTGGAAATATTGCGCTGACGCTTGCGCTAGTGCTCTCTATATTATTGGCCGTTTATCCGCTATGGGGCGCTCACCGTCAGCACGAAGCGTTAATGGCAACGGCCAAACCGCTGGCGATAGGCTTATTTACCTTCACGCTTATTGCCTATGTATGCTTAACCTATGCCTTTGTGACTGACGATTTCAGTGTGGCGTATGTTGCCCAGCACTCAAATAGTCGACTTCCTATTTATTATAAAATTACCGCCGTGTGGGGCGGCCACGAAGGCTCATTTCTGCTGTGGGTGTTGATGCTTTCCATATGGACAGTAGCAGTGGCGATATTCAGCAAAGGTATTCCTCTTGCAATGGTTGCAAGAGTGCTGTCGGTGTTGGGAATGGTGGGCATCGGTTTTTACTTATTCATGCTGCTTACCTCAAACCCGTTCAACAGCATGCTGCCGTTTTTCCCGGTAGATGGACGAGATCTTAATCCGCTGCTGCAAGATTTTGGCATGATCATTCACCCGCCTATGCTGTACATGGGTTATGTTGGCTTTTCTGTCGCGTTTGCTTTTGCAATTTCAGCATTAATTTCAGGCCAGCTAGACTCAACCTGGGCACGCTGGTCAAGGCCCTGGGTTATTTCTGCTTGGGCGTTTCTCACCGTGGGCATTGCGCTAGGTAGCTGGTGGGCGTATTACGAACTTGGCTGGGGTGGCTGGTGGTTCTGGGATCCAGTAGAAAACGCCTCTTTCATGCCTTGGTTGGTCGGTACTGCGCTAATGCACTCGCTAGCCGTAACCGAAAAGCGAAAGGCGTTTAAGTCGTGGACCGTACTGCTTGCTATTGCCGCATTTAGTTTGAGTTTACTTGGCACCTTCTTAGTACGTTCAGGGGTAATTGTTTCGGTGCACTCGTTTGCAAGCGATCCTACCCGAGGCTTATTTATACTAGGAATATTGATTGTACTTAGTGGCTTTGGTTTACTGCTCTATGCTATGCGTGCTGCTTCACTTAAAAGCCCAGGCCGCTATCAAGCGTTTTCCCGTGAAGTGTTGTTAATGGGTAACAATGTATTTTTGTGCGCAGCAACACTGGTTGTATTGTTGGGTACACTACTGCCTCTTGTACATAAAGAGTTAGGTCTAGGCAGTATTTCGGTAGGCGCTCCGTTCTTCAATCAAATGTTCACGTTATTGATTGTGCCATTCGTACTAATGCTCGGTCTTGGCCCGCTTACGCGCTGGAAACAGCAAAAAGCCAGTGAATTACAAAAACAGCTATTAATCGCTGGCGGTATTGCGCTATGTGCCGGTGTACTAGTTAACTTTGCCTATGATGAACCAACCTATATGGGCGTTTTAGGCATGATATTAGTGTTTTGGATCCTCGTTACTACGGTGCAAGAGGTGATGCAGCGCTTATCGGCTATGCCATCAGGTAACAGTGATAATGCATCGGTGCTAGTTAAACTTCGCAAGCTTACGCCAAGTCACTGGGGAATGGTGCTGGGCCATGTGGGTTTTGCTATCTGCATTATCGGTATTACCCTTGTTTCAAACTACGAAATGGAGCGGGATGTTCGCATGGACATCGGCGATACCGTTTCTCTTGGCGGTTATGACTTTAGCTTTAGAGATGTCGTCAAAGTTCAAGGTCCGAACTTTGAGGCGGACAAAGGCGTATTCGATGTTTATCAAGACGGTGAATTGATCGCGCATCTAGAGCCAGAAAAGCGTTTGTATATCGTACAGCGTATGCCGATGACTGAAGCCGCTATTCACTCAAATCCTATAAGAGATTTATTTATCGCTATGGGCGAGCCTTTAGACAATGGCGCATGGGCCATCCGTATTTATATTAAGCCATTTGTGATCTGGCTATGGGCGGGCGCAGTGGTTATGGCTATAGGCGGTATCTTCTCTATTAGCGACAAACGTTACCGTATGGCTAAAGTAAAAAAGATAAAACGTGTATTTGGTGGGAAAGGTGAAAGCGACGCTGAGCAATCTCATGGTCAAGTATCCACTCCATCAAATGCGTCAGTGAAAGGGGGCGCATAATGAAAAAAGCACCACTCGTTGCTATTCCGTTAGTGTTGTTTTCTTTGCTGGTCATTTTTCTGTTTAAAGGGCTTTTTTCTGACCCCAGAGAGTTAGATTCTCAGGTTCAGGATAAGACGTTACCTGCATTCTCACTGCCAGACCTGATGAAGCCAGAGGTGACCTATACACCTGAAGATTTAAAGGGCAAGGTCACCATATTAAATGTATGGGGTGTATGGTGCGTGACCTGCGCTGTTGAGATGCCCTACCTTACTCAGCTAAAGAACGAACAAAACGTTCACTTTGTGGGTTTGTATTTTGATCAGGACTTAGACCCAGACTTTGGCACAAAAACACTGAGCCGTGTTCAGCAAGAAGTTACCGACATGCTCAGCCGTTACGGTAACCCTTACGCGTATAATATTTTTGATGTCTATCGCGATACGTCGCTCGACCTTGGAGTCACAGGAGCGCCAGAACACTTTGTTATCGACGCTGAAGGCATTATTCG
Organism: Alteromonas sp. MmMcT2-5; assembly: GCF_022348315.1. Lineage (NCBI taxonomy): Bacteria > Pseudomonadati > Pseudomonadota > Gammaproteobacteria > Alteromonadales > Alteromonadaceae > Alteromonas > Alteromonas sp. MmMcT2-5. The sequence goes on from NZ_JAKRFB010000001.1 coordinate 50,235, forward strand.
TATGCACCACATAGGCGATATTAACGAGCGGGTGTGGAACTCCAAAGTTGGCCCGTTATATACCAAGCTGGTGGCACAAGCGTCTGGCAAAACAGGTAATGACAAAAAGGTAGATGTAGATGCAGTGATGGCCTCAGAGCCTACATTGTCGAACACGCTTAATGAAAAGAATAATCAAAGTACCGCAATTACACAGGGAGGGGATTAATTATGTTATCGGACACTTCCTCCCACAGTCTAGCGTCCTTTAAAGCTATTGCCCTAAACGTTTTAGCACTGCTGTTTGTGCTCAGCGCTTATTCGGTAATTGCGGCAGAAGATAAGTTCTCTTTCGATACGCCTGCTCAGCGTGAGAGCTTTTTAAAGCTTACCGCCGAATTACGTTGCCCTATGTGTCAAAACCAGAATATTGCTGATAGCGACGCCATGATTGCCCATGACATGCGCCGAAAAGTTTACGCGTTGTTAAAACAAGGCAAAACAGAGCAGGAGGTGATTGATTTTATGAAGTCGCGCTATGGCGATTTTGTGCATTATCAACCGCCGGTTACGGCTGCGACCTTGTGGCTTTGGGCCGGTCCAGTCTTGTTTATTTTCATTGCCTTAATTGTGGTGGTTCGCCGCAAATCGGTAACACCACCAGAAGATATGGCTGCTAAGTTAGCTAAAGCAGATGAAATGTTGGAGCGAGAGAAAGAATGAGTTGGTCTGAGTTTTATATTATTGTTTCAGGCTTAATTACGCTTGTTCTACTAATTGTCGCTTTCCCATGGCTGCGTAATAAAAATCACGCAAAACAAGACAGTTTAAGCAATACGCAAATTGTTAAGCAGCGCCTTGCCGAACTTGATCGTGAAGTGCAAGAAGGGCTCATTAGTGAGCATGACAAACGACAAGCCGTTGACGAACTAAAACTAGCGCTGGTAGATGAAAGCGCATTTCAATCTCATAAAACGGGTAATGCAAAACTTCCGCTTGCGATTGGCGCCGTGCTTGCGATAGCCTGCGGAGTGATTGTATATGCGCAGGTAAACCAAATGGATCGCGTTACCCAGGCAAGCCAAGCCATTGAAGCGTTGCCCGAATTGAGTCAACAGCTTGCCAGCGGTAATGCGAACAACCTGACCCAACAAGACATTGCTAGCCTTGCTCTTGCTATACGCCAGCGTTTGAGAGAAGAGCCCGAAGATGACACGGGATGGATGTATTTTGGCAGATTGATGCTGAGTATTGGTCAAGAAGTGCAGGCCATTGAAGCTATTGATAAAGCGGTAAGTTTGGCGCCGTCTAACTCTGCTAATCGCATTACGCTTGCTCAGGCCTTGATGACCACAGGGGATGTAAACAACTTAGAACGTGCACAATCTATCTTATTGGGCTTGCTAAACGACAATCCAGCAAATGATAATCTTGCGTTGATGATGGCGGTGGTCTCTGCTCAACTTGGCGACCTTGAAAATACTCAGCGTTTTTATAAGCAAGTTGAAGGTAAGTTGCCAGCAGATAGCGACATGGCGCAGCGTTTAGTTGCGCGTATAAAAGAGCTACAAGGGAATACCAGTGAAATGGCAGCACTACAAAATACAGCTGCTGAAATTACTGATACACCAACAGCGCAAAATGCCAGTAGCGAAGCGAAAAATACTAGTAGCGAAGCTCAAAGTGATAGCAGCGAAGCGCAAACCGGCTTTAATATTACGGTGAATTTATCTGACGACGCTAGCACAGAAGCGCCTAAAGACGGTTTCTTGATAGTGTTCGCTCAAGATGCGAACTCTGACAACAAAATGCCTGCTGCTGTGGTTAAACTGCCGATAGAAGACTTCCCTGTTTCCGTTACTCTAACCACAGAGAACGCAATGATGCCACAATTCACGCTAGCCACACTTTCTGATGTGGTGGTTACCGCAAGGCTATCCAAAGATGGTAATGTGGCAGTTTCAAAAGGCGAATGGCAAGGCAGTGTGAGCGCAAGCGTTACTGCCAACGAAATATCTTCACTAAGCGTTATTATTGATAAGGAATTATAAGTATGGAACTGTCTAAATCACTCGCAACCGGGTTGATTATTGCCGCAAGTCTTTTAGGTGGCTGTGCGAGTAACCATACGCAAGATCAAGCTAAAGCGTATTCTCAAGACACTGGGTCGAACGCACCAGTAGTGGATACTTCAGACCCCCGTGACCCGTTCGAGCCGGTTAACCGTGAAATCTGGGACTTTAACTGGGATGTGTTGGATGCCTACATCTTACGCCCAATAACAGTTACCTACGTGACTGTGATGCCTCAGCCTGCGCGAACTGGTTTGGTGAACATCACGGACAACCTACAAGAGCCTGCGAACTTTTTGAATAATATGTTTCAAGGCAAGGTTGATGATGGCTTAGATAGCTTGGCTCGTTTTTTAATTAACACCACAGTAGGGTTAGTTGGCACGTTTGATGTTGCGTCTAAAATTGGTATTGAGCGTAAACGCGAGCAGTTTGGTGAAACTCTGGCTGTGTGGGGATTGGATACTGGGCCTTTCTTAATGTTGCCCTTTTTAGGCCCAAGCGATCCGCGAAGCTTTACCGGTGATTATGTTGACGGCTTTGCGTTTCCGATGTCGTTACTCGAAGGGTCTGTAAACTTAGCGCGTATTGGTATTTCGGTGCTTGAAACAAGAGCCCAATTACTTGACCAAGAAGCGCAGCTTGAGCAGTCTGTTGATGACTATGCTTTTGTGAAAAATGCTTACTTTGAAAACTTGGAGTTTCGCGTTACCGACGGTAAAAGCGGCGATAAAGCCATTGATGATGAGCAGCTAGATGACTTTGCTGATTTTGAAGCAATGTTGGAAGGCAATGATTTTGATAGCTATGAAGAAACGTCGGAAGAAGGTGTTGATGAGTCGACAGATTCAGAAGATACATCAGTTGATGACAGTGAGAAAGCTAAGCTAAAAGAAAAAGACGCCAAGTCGAAAGACGGCAAATAGAGCAAGAGTAATAATTAAAACGATGTTGGATAAAGTTCGGGGGCAGGGTTTAGTTATTGTTATCTAACCTCAACTTCAACGTCACTTTAGCTATAAATGCCCGCACAAAAAAAGCCATGCTCAACAGCATGGCTTTTTAGTTCTAGGTATGTGAACAAGCCTATTGGCAGCGTTCGAACGACAAGCTAATCCTTTGGATAGCCCATCGGGTTTTGTGACTGCCAGTTCCATGTGTCGGCACACATGTCTTCCAAGCCTTTTTCTGCATGCCAGTTAAGCTCTGTAGCAGCTTTTGTTGGGTCGGCATAACAGGCTGCCACATCGCCGCTTCTACGCGGTGCAATCTTATAGGATACGGTTTTACCCGAGCCTTTTTCGAAAGCTTTGATCATTTCGATGACTGAATAGCCCTGACCTGTACCCAGATTGTATTTGTCTAAGCCCATGTTAAGGTTTAAACGATCAAGTGCTTTCAAGTGACCATTGGCAAGGTCAACAACATGGATATAGTCGCGAACGCCTGTGCCATCAACGGTATCGTAGTCGTCACCGAACACGCTTAGCTGCTCTAGCTTACCGGTAGCAACCTGAGAGATATAAGGCATTAAGTTGTTCGGAATACCGTTCGGATCTTCACCGATCTGGCCAGATTCGTGTGCGCCAACGGGATTGAAGTAGCGAAGCAATACAATGTTCCACTCGTTGTCCGATACGTAAAGATCGCTAAGCATATGCTCAACCATAAGCTTCGACATACCATAAGGGTTTGTCGGGTGGCCTGTGGCCATATCTTCACGTAGCGGTAGCGATGCTGGATCGCCGTAAACCGTTGCAGATGAGCTAAACACAATATTCTTTACATTGTGCTTCTGCATAGCTTTACATAGCGTTAGCGTGCCGTACACGTTGTTTTCATAGTATGAAAGCGGCTTTTGCACAGACTCGCCGACGGCTTTTAAACCGGCAAAGTGAATAACGGCATAAATGTTATGCTCGCTGAATATGTCATCTAACACGGCGGTATCGCGAATGTCACCTTGAACAAACGTAACCGACTTGCCTGTTAATGCTTCTACGCGACGAAGTGATTCAGCACTTGCGTTTGCAAGATTATCCAGCACTACAACACCGTAGTTTTGTTCAAGTAACTGTAAAACTGTGTGACTACCTATATAGCCTGCACCACCAGTGACTAAGATGGTCTTCATGCATTCTCCTTGCTAGACGGTTGCGCAATGTATTTAGCGCAGATGGAATATTGAATAGGTTTAACAACCAATGGATAAACTAAAAATACCACAAAAGCCCACAGTAACGAGGTCCAATTTGACGCGGTTTGAAGAATAAATGCGAATACGGGGACAATGACGAGTAACTTTAGCACATTCAGTAAAGTCTTCTCAGGGACAGATAGCCGCTTTGCGGCCTGATCAAGCAACTTAACGCGCTCTGTCAGTGGAAGGCCTTTTAAGGCAGGAATGTCTCTGGTAGAAAAATAAAACTTCATAGGTTTATGCAAATGCCCTTAATAAAAAACCGCCGGAACGTTACGTTGCGGCGGTTATTGTAGGGTAATTGGTCAGCACTTAAAACATGCTAACAATAAATTACGCTTTTTGTTCAATACCTGCTTTTTCCCAGAAACGAGATTTAAAGCTCACTAAACCAATCACGATGGCAATGGCGATGCTAAATAGGGCAATCTGAAGATACAGGTCTGGCATTTGCTCTACGTTTTCTGGGTCGAAGTTACCTGAAAGTAAGCCAGCAATGATGTTACCAATAGAGTAAGTCAGTACGAATACCCCCATCATTTGCCCTGCGAAACGCTTAGGCGATAGCTTACTTACTGCACTTAGTGCAACTGGGCTTAGGCACAGCTCACCAACAGTGTGTAAGAAGTAGGTAGTAACCAACCACATAGGCGCAACTTTAAGGCCTTGTGCAGCATATTGAGACGCCATAAACATTACCAAGAAGCCCGACGCCATAATAACGATACCTACGGCACACTTAATCGTGTACGACGGGTCAATCATTCTCTTAGCAAGGTTAATCCAAAGGGCAGCGAAGAAAGGCGACAGAATGATTATAAATAGCGAGTTTGAAAGCTGGAACCATACTGTTGGGATAGCGTCCATCCCAAACCAAGAGGTAAGTAGCGAGCCGCTTTCAAGTACGCGGTCGGTGTAGTTCTGAGCGAATAAGTTGAGTGAAGAGCCAGCTTGTTCGAAACCAGACCAGAAACACGCTGAAGCAACACACACTAAGAACAACGCCCACATACGCTTCTTCTCGTTGTCGCTTAGCTGACCTTTGAAATAAATAAAACCAAAGTAAGCGAAGAAAATAATGGTAAATACAACGGCAACTTGTTGAGCAAGAGCTACAGGCTCAATAACGATAGTGCCCATGTGCGCAAGCACAATTACCACAACAGCAAGTGCAATCACTGCCCATACGCCCATCCATGCGCGCTGTTTAGCCGCACCTTGATATGGATTTGCAGGAGCAACAGAATCAGCCGATAACGAACGGTTGCTGAAGTAATATTGAATTAGGCCGATTGCCATACCGATGGCAGCTGCACCAAATGCATAGTGCCAGCCCCAGTTTTCCTGTAAATAACCGGTAACTAGGTAGGCGATGAGTGAACCGATGTTAATGCCCATGTAATACAGCGCATAACCACTGTCGCGACGGCCATCGTCGTCGCCATATTGCTGGCCAACCATCGCAGAAATATTAGGTTTTAGTAAGCCAGTACCCGAAGCAACAAGGATAAGGCCGACGAAGAAAAGGTTTTGCAAGTCTATGGCAAGTACCACGTGGCCTGCGAAGATGATAATACCGCCATACCATACGGCGTTTTTACCACCGATTAAGCGGTCCGCTAACCACCCGCCCGGTAAACCTAGGAAATATACCGCACCTGTGTATAGGCCGTAGATTGCGCCAGCGGTTGCAACGGTAAAACCTAAGCCTTGTGTCTGTAAGCTCGCGGTCATGAAAAGAACAAGTAGCGCGCGCATACCGTAATAACTCATGCGCTCCCACATTTCTGTAAAGAATAGCGTTCTTAGGCCCCCTGGATGGCCGAAAAAGCTAGTATCGTTAGATGGTTTCATAATTATATTTTAATTCCATATTGCTTATGGTTGTTATTGTAGAGCACTTATAGGATAGGCTCTTTGATAGTCGTCCGTAAGGCGGATAGCTTCTTATACTAGAGCTTGCTTAAAGACACAAGATTTGGGCGACAAACTTCATCAAAGCGGTGTCAATCGGCTAAGTCTTGTACGACTTAGCCGATTGAAGAGTTGGCTTGCTAAATAGATGGAGGCACTAAAGCTCGCGGATAGTAGCTACTACAATTCGTACTATTCCATAAATAAGCAGCAATGACACACCAAAAAGAACAAGGTTATAGATAACCGTGGGGTAAGCATTATCATCTGGAAGGGTAGGTGATTCTACGGTTACCAAATGTTGCAGTTTTTGGTATGCCTCTACGCGCGCGTTTTCTAGTGTAATAAGCGATGAAGAGTACGCTTGAATAGCCAATTGAAGCTGCACCTGAAGGTTACTGTATTGCGCCATTAATTCACTGACTGACAGGGCTTCACTTTCTCCTTCAGCGGTACTGATACGCTCTTTTTGTTTTTCTACTTCTTTTTGTAGTGCAGCTATTTCACGCTTAATGTTTATCACTTCTGGTGCGACGTTAGACATCATGGTCGACATAGTGCTCAGCTCAGCTTTTTTCTGGGCAAGGGTCGCTTCCAATGAAAAAGCGATTTGCTGAAACGCTGCACCTTCAGCAGTAGGGTCGAGCACGTTGTACTTGGATTGGAAGCCTAAAATTTCAGTTTTTGCTTGTTGAAGTTTTTGTTCAACAATCTCGTGTTCACCCTTGGCAAACGTAAGCTTTGATTTAGCTAAGTTGTTATTGATGTTATTGATAAACTCTTCCGCTTTATCAACTATAGCTTGGTTTATTATTTGGGCATATTCAGCGTCAAAAGCGCGGGTTCGCAAACTAATTACAGAAGATGCCGAGTCCACGCTAACTTCAATATGGTTCAGATAAAACTGATAAAAGTCCTCTTGCTTGTGTGAAGATGACAGGCCGCTAAACAAATCGGCTTTGTCTGACATGTAATGATCTCGAAGGCCAATAGTCTCATCGAGATACTTAATCATATCGGCAGATTGAATATACGCTTCTACAAGCTGACTTTCCGTGCCGCCGGATGCACCAGAAACACCAGCTGCCATCAAGAGAGATGAGGGGTCGAAGCTACTGCCGCCGTCACTTGATTTTACAATAAGTTGGCTTTTACTTTCATATTGAGGTGCAGCCCATAAAACAAGATATAGGGCGTAAAGCACCCATGGAAGAACAAGCAACAGCATTTTGTGTTTGCTGAGAAGGGCATTGAGCTGTGTAAGAGATTTTTCCACTGTGATTTGAACCTATTTGAGTGATTTCTTATTGTCTGCATCCTGCGTATAAACGTCGATGCCTTCTTCGAGATCGTGATAATAAGTAAGTTTGCCTTCATCTATGATAACGGCAGACGTACAGAACTCGCGGATTTGGTCAAGTTCATGGCTAACCATAATAACGCCCGCTTGTTCACTTTTTTCTTTTAGCGATAAACGCGCTTTTTTTCTAAAAAGCGGATCGCCTACAGATGTCGCTTCATCGATAAGGTAAATATCAAAATTAATATTCATGCAGCACGCAAATACGAGTTTGGCGCGCATACCAGATGAGTAAGTTTTTACAGGAAGGTCGAAGCGTGCGCCGAGTTCGGCGAATTCTTGCACTTGCTCTTCGTATTCTGGAAGCGATTTGACGTTGTTAATTCGGCCCACAAAACGCGTATTTTCACGCCCTGTCATTTGCGGGTGTACACCTGTTTGAAGGGCAACCGGCCACGACATGGATTTATTCGTTAAAACTCGGCCTCTGTCAGGGTATTCGCTTTTTGCTAGCATCCGGAAAAGAGTCGACTTACCCGCGCCATTTTTACCCAAAATTGCGACGTTGTTTTCCGTAGGAAAATCAAAATTCAAATTTTTGAAAATATATTGAGGGCCCATTTTACTGGGATAACTCTTTGTTAGATTCTCAATTCTTATCATCGAGACAACACCTTCTTCCATGTGATGTGATACATCGAAAGGCTTAGGAAGAGAAAAATTATAGTAATTTCAATTAGAAAGCCAAGGGATACGCCCTTTGTTCCATAGGATTCGAAACAAGCGTAACGGGCGAGTTCATTGAAGTGAACAAGAGGATTCCACGTTAAGTAAGGCCAATATTCTTCAGGCAGATCTTGAAGACTGAAAAAAACGCATGAAATAAACATTAATGGGCGGGTAAGCATTGATTTTATCTTATCCACTTCCGGCACGAATGCGGCAGCGATAGCAAAAATCATCCCTATGGATATTGAAAATACCCACAAAAGAAGAAACAGAGATATCAGCAGCAACGGGTCATTTACCGTAAAGGTCTCGCCCATCAGGTAAAGCGCAAGACATAGTAATGCGACAACCACTACCTTTACTGAAAACTCGAGGAAGCCCGCTGTGAGTATCGCTGAAATAGGTTGAACCTGTCTGAACGCATAGAGCGGCTTATTTCTGCGCACAGAAGTTGATACTGACTGGAGGCATGTAGTCAAAGACTGCAGGCCGACCATTCCGATCATCATAAATAGAAAAAGAGGAATAGAGTGGATATCATCGCCGCTGATCAGTCCACGAAGGTACGACAGCGCGAAAATAAAGGCGAAGGGCTCTAAAAATGCCCAGCCTAAGCCAAATTTATCGTTAAATTTACTTTGAAGCTCGCGCAGGAAAAGCGCGAATATCACGCCTCTCCATGCGTAGAGCTGGTCTTTAAACGTTACCATGTTTAGTTAGTAGCTACGTTGGCTGCAATAGCAATCTGATAAACAATCTGAGTAATGTCTTTAACCGCTTGCAATAGCTTGGTATCGATAGCAGGCAATACAATGATCTGATCACCTGGTTCTAACTTACTATCGTTGCTAGCTAGGAATGAGCTGTTGATGCTGGTAAAGGTAACATTACCATTCTTACGAACAATAAGGATTCGTTCGTCTTCAGCACGTTCAGTGAATCCGCCGGCCCAAGCAACATAATCTTCAGTCGTGGCTTCTGGGTTAAAGACTACTGACTGAGGAAGTAACACTTCACCACCTACGTGCACTAAGTCAGTTACCTCTGGGATGACAATGGTGTCATTCGGTTCTAGCAGAATGTTTGCGATATCACCATTTTCAGAAACTACGACTCTGCCTTGAGGCTCAATTTGGCGAGCACGTGCGATAAAGTCAGCGACAAGCTGAGCTTCTTGGGCACGGATGGCTCCTTCACCCGTCGAGCTAATGGGAGCGGTATACATGCTCCGCTCAAGACGCTGAAGACCTTCTTCGATGATTTCTTTTTGCTTTACAGCAACGCTTTCTCTTAACAGATAAATGTTCTGGGTATCAGAAAGGGCTGTATCTGCTTCGATGTGATCTAGTACATCGATAAGGCGTGTGCCTTTATCAACCATAATCTGAGAGGCGCCAGCAAACGCGCCAGCTACATTAATGCGATAGATTTGGGGCTCGTGGTCAGCAAGGTATTCAACCGTGTCGCCTGCACTTAGTTCGAGTGAAGCAAATTCATCCAAGCTCAAGTAGCGAGCAAACTGTTTGTTATTTCGAATACCAGATACCGAAGCATGGGAGGAAAACTCACCTGGTCGCGCAAAGTAATTCACCACGCCGCCGTTCAATTCTTCGTTAAGAAACTCAAAGGTGAAGCTATTTCGAGCGCCTGTTTCAACGACAATAGTGTTGCCAATTGGGTGCACTAATATGGTATCGCCATCTTTAAACGACATCTGAGGCAACTTACCATTTCTGAAAAATGCATATAAATCGGCAGTAGCGACTACTTTACCATTGCGCACTACGTCTATCTGCCTAAAACTTCCGCGCTGAAAATCAATACCACCGGCGCGTTTTAGGTAATACAGCACGCTATCTGAGGCGAGGCCTGCATATTGACCTGGTCGTAGCACCGGACCGGAAACAAAAATTGACACGGGCGTTGACGTAAGAAGGTTTACGTAAACATTTACATCGTTTGTGTAAACCTGTCTGATTTTTGCAGTAACGGTTTGATTTACACTGCCAGCAGGTGTATTTGCAATACGAATAGGACCAATGTTAGGAATAAAAATATTGCCTTGATTATCAACGGTTACTACGTCAGAAAAGTTAACCGCCCCCCACAGCCATATTGAAATTTTATCGCCTGGCGCAACGAGATAGTTATCATTTAGACCTGTGCTGCGTTCCGACTCAAATCCACCAATAAATAAGTTGGCTGCAAAAGGTGGGTTTTCCATAGGCGCTTGCGCAGGAAAAACAGTATCAATAGTTGGCTCGCCAGGTAAGTTTACGCCATTACGAGGCTGGGTTGAAAACTGTCCCATGGTATTTGCAGAACTGCTAGCGCCTGGAAGCGTTCGCTGGGTTGAAATACTCAGTGGCGATACGGACTGATTAGCAATGCCGCTACTCTGGCTCTGCTGAGCTCTTTCTCTTAATTGCTGCAATTGTTCCACGCTTTGCGCGCTTGCAGTGCCCACATAAGCGAAAAGAAGTGACGTTGCACAAGCCGCTAGCGTCAGGCGCTTTAAAGTTTTTTTGATGCTGGTTGACTGCATTTATCTATTCACCTTGCACTGTTGCCGAAGCTACTAAGGGAGTAATTACTCGCCATTGACCGTTTCGCTGACATGTCGTCATTTTACGCTGAATATCAGAAGACGCTGTTTCACCGTCTTGTAAAGAAAATCGGATACATTTATTGCCTGTGGCGGATATATAGTGCTTCAAGGACTCGTATTGGTGGCCATTGAAGCGTATTGAAAATGATTCCTGCGTATCATGATAAATGTTGGCTTTTGGAATATTTATTGCAAGCTCTTTGTCCGGTGCAAGGGAATAAGCAAGAGAAGAATGCACCAAAGGAATGTCAGCCTTAGTGGCGGTAGGAGTGTTAGAACACCCAGCTACACCTACCGTAACTACGATAGGTAAAATTAGACGAGATAATTGTTTGAACATTAGCTTTCATATCCATATAGCAATTTCGCGCTAGGATAACATAAGTTTTAAAAAAAGCATGTTCGCTATCGCAGTTGCTGAATTGTCTGAGTCTTCACCAAGACCGCAATATAGAAGACAAGTTCATATCAATAGTGTAACTCGATATGTTTTTGGCATTGCAAAGGCTGGAAATAGACGAATAAGTTAACAGGTTAAAGGAATAAAGTAGTTATTCAATCGTTACAACAGAAGCTGAGATAGTTCGAGAGAGGCGGCGAGAAGACGCACAACAGGTTCTCTTTTTAGCGGTGATTAAGGTAATTCTCGCAACAAATGAGTTTTTAACACGTTTTGATACGTTATTTATGCATGAAGGGTGGTTACTTAGACAAATGTTTTATATTATATCGAAGTTTTCTATCCGCATACTCATAACAAGATGCCCTCATCGCGCTGGAAGAAATGGAAGTTGTAAATAAATGGAAGCAACATTTAGTTTTTTATCAAAATTTGCATGTGTATTGACAGAAACTATTACAAATAGCTGTGTTTTTGTCGGTAACGCGAGGTTGTGTGTTTTATGCTAGCTTATTTGCAGTTTGTCCCGCTTTTTACTGCATTTTTCGTCGCCCTTATCCTTTTGGTGGTCATGACGCCTTTAGCGCATCAATTTGGCTTAGTTGACCAACCATCAGCGCGAAAACGTCACGCCGGAATTGTACCTCTAACAGGTGGTGTGGCTATTTTTATGGCCGTGCTTGTTGCCAGCGTCGCGACTGATGTGTGGATGAAAAACAATCCTCTGTTTTTCACCGCATCAGCATTTGTTGTCTTGCTTGGTATGTTGGATGACCGTTTTGACCTGAGTGCCAAAGGCCGCCTTATGTGCCAATTTGGTGTTGCAGCGATCATGGCATGGAGCGCGCAAAACTATATTACATCTTTGGGTAATATCTTCGGAACAGGTGAGGTATTTCTCGACCTAGGTGGGTATTTCTTTACGATCATTTGTGTGGTCGGTGTCATCAATGCGTTTAACATGATAGACGGTATTGATGGATTAGCCGGCGGTATGAGCCTTGTTATTCTATTAACAGTTGCGGGCTTTTTGATCTTTACTGGTAACGGAGCCTCCATCATGGAGCCGCTTATCATCGTTGCAGCTATTGTTCCTTTTCTTGCTTTTAATTTGAGTTGGAAAGGGTTTAAAGGCAATAAGATATTTATGGGTGATGCTGGCAGTATGTTCGTTGGGCTCACTATCGTATGGTTGCTTGTTGATCACACTCAAGGTGAAGCTGCTGCATTTAGGCCCATTACTGCGGTGTGGTTAGTCGGCCTTCCATTAATGGACATGGCCGCGATCATGTATCGCCGTGCGCGGAAGGGGCAATCAATGCTCAAACCTGACCGTCAGCACCTTCACAATATCTTTATGCGTGCAGGGCTTAGCAGTAGAAAGTCACTTGTTGCTATCCTTTTGCTCGGAGCATGTTATTGCTTAATCGGTATATTAGGAGAAGTCTATCAGGTAGCTGAAGCCGTCATGTTCTGGGGCTTTATTGGGCTACTCGTTGTGTACAGTCTTGTTATCCAACATATTTGGAGTGTACTGCGCTTTGTGAAGCGATTAACCGCATAGTTTGAGTAAAATCGTGGCAGGCTTAGTAAAATCTCTGTAACATGCCAACAAATAAAAGCGCACAGTTAAGGCGCTTTTATTTTCTCTGTTACTTTTTTACGTTGGTAAAATTTCTTGATAAATCAATTCTCTATTCTTCAAAATAACAATAAAAAACAGCATGTCGAATCGATTATTGCTATGGCGGTTTACCAAGCTGACAATGCGAAGTGGCTTCGCGAAGCCATTGAAAGCATGACTGAGCAGTCTTACACAGATTTTCTTTTCGTTATTGTCGCCGACGGACCTGTACCTCAACAAATAACTCGCCTACTAGAGGATGTAGCAAGTAAAGACGACAGGGTAATAATAGCGTCGAATAGTCACAATGTGGGGCTAGCAAGTAGCATGAACTCAGTTGCTGACTTCGGTATGCAGTTTAACCCATCGTTTTTCATAAGAATGGATGCGGATGATATTTCTGAAGAAAACCGCCTTCTACGTCAAATCACCTACCTTAAAAAGCACAGCAATATTTCTGTACTAGGATCAGCACTAACGGAAGTTAATGAAAGTGGTGTTAAAGTTGGCGCGCGAGTAATGCCCGCTTCGCACAGGCAGATCGTTCGTATCTTGCCGAGACGATGCTCGCTAAACCATCCAACAGTAGTTATTCGTTACAATGTATTTAATGATGGGCATCGTTACGACAGTGACTTGTTAAACACACAAGACTATTTTTTCTGGATAACCTTAGCGTCTAAGGGGTATATCTTTAGGAACTTAAAAGATCGACTTTTGAAGTTCAGACGAGTCAATAACTTTTATAAACGTCGAGGCTTAAGTAAGTCGCTCAACGAGTTCAGAGCTCGTTTATATGCCATACGTAAATTAAAGCAACTTTCACTCTATAACTTTTTTTACGCTTGTGGTGTTTTAGCATTGAGGTTAATGCCTGGAAAAGTGGTTAAACTTGCCTATAAACTTGATAGACATTTACTGGAAAGGTTTGGTAAACATTGAGCGTCGGCGTTGTTGTTATACTATTTAATCCTGATGTTGAGCACGTGCGTAGTCTCATCGATGCGTTTTGTGCCCCTGACTGGAACGTCATCTTAGTTGATAATTCTCCAAGTCCTCAGCAGGCTCTTTTAACAACTGATGTTACTTATCTTCATTACCCCTCAAATATTGGTATCGCCCACGCTCAGAATGTCGGCTTGAAAGTGCTCTTTAATGAGGGAAGCGACTACGCCTTTTTGCTTGATCAAGATAGCTTGTTCTCTCCCGATATTGCTGTTGAGTTAGTGAGGCAATTCCAAGACCTTGAGCAACGTTCCCCAATTGCAGCCATAGGCCCTTCTATCTATTGCCAATTTTCAGAGTGTGTCGATCAGGGTGTTCTGCAAAAAGGGAAGCAGGTTTCCGAAAAGTTAAAAACAGTAAAGCAAATCATTGCCTCAGGCATGTTAATTTCCAAACGTGCTTTTGAACGTGTGGGTGAAAAAGAAAATGAGCTCTTTATCGATGGCGTTGATCACGAGTGGTGCTGGCGTGCTCGAGCCAAGGGCATGGTTATCTATCAGTCGCTCAGTGCATGTATGCCTCATCGACAAGGCGATGATAGAGTGAAAGTTTGCGGTGTGACATTCAAGCAGGGCGCACCGATAAGGCTCTACTATCAGTTTCGTAATGTACTCATTTTAGCGCGCCGCCATTACGTTCCTCTTTATTGGAAACTTCGTCATGTTTGTGCAATACCTCTGAGGTATCTTGTAAACAGATATTGCTTTGAGCAAGGAAAAACGCGAGGCGCTTTCATGTGGGCAGGACTCAAAGATGGATTAAAACGCAAAACCGGCCCCATAGAGCATGCACTAATTCCAAAAAGTAGTGTGAAAAAAAGCGACACTTGATGTGTAGGAAAGGAAGGACAAATCATAAACGCTTTCACTATTATGGTGCATTAGATATTATTTATCCCTAATTTTGTGCTTTTATCGGTGGTTTTGAGCTGTTTTGCCCATTTTCAATACACAGACGCTCTAAAAAGGTAATTGGAACATCGATTGCATTAGTCTTGCGAACAACAGTGAATATATCTCAGCTTAAGGAATAACAAACGGCTGAAAGTCGACTTAGGCGTGTATTTAGGATTTTAAAAAAGGATATTAACTATGAGTCAGGTTAAAAAAGCGGTAATCCCTGTAGCGGGCCTTGGGACGAGAATGCTCCCAGCAACGAAAGCTATTCCAAAAGAGATGTTGCCAGTGGTTGATAAGCCATTGATCCAATACGTGGTAAGCGAATGTGTTGCTGCAGGACTAAAAGAAATTATCCTAGTAACGCACGCGAGTAAAAACAGCATTGAAAACCACTTTGATACCTCTTTTGAGCTAGAAGCCACGCTAGAAAAGCGTGTAAAACGCCAACTGTTAGAAGAAGTTCAGTCAATCTGTCCAAAAGATGTAACTATCATGCATATTCGCCAAGGCGTTGCTAATGGACTTGGTCACGCAGTACTTTGCGCCCGACCTCTGATTGGCGATGCGCCATTTGCGGTAGTATTACCTGACGTCATTATTGATGATGCAGCAAGTAATCCTAAAAAGGATAACCTTGCAGACATGGTTGCCAAATTTAACACCAGCCGAGTAAGCCAGGTCATGGTTGAGCAGGTACCAGACGAAGATATCTCTAAATTTGGTATCGCAGACCTAGATGGCGCGGCAATTGCGCCAGGTGAGTCAGCGAAGATTCACAAAATGGTTGAGAAGCCGCCTCGCGACGAAGCACCTTCTGACCTTGCCGTTGTAGGCCGATACGTTCTGTCAGAAAAAATCTGGGATCTGTTAGAGTTCACGCCTCCAGGAGCCGGTGGTGAAGTTCAGCTTACTGATGCTATTGATGCATTGATGAAACTTGAACAAGTTGATGCTTACTACATGAAAGGTAAGAGTCACGATTGCGGTAGTAAGTTGGGTTACATGAAAGCTAACGTTGAATATGCGTTACGTCACCCATCGTTAGGCGACGAATTTAAAGAATACTTAGCTTCTGTTGTTAAATAGTCTTACTAGGGCTTGTTGATCTTTAGTGTAGATGAAAGAACAGCAGGCCTAAGGCAATTAAATAGCTTTAAACGATTAAAAATGCGCCCTTGCGGCGCATTTTTTGTGTGTGGAGCCAGCGTACCGCCTTTTCGCTTTAGTCCTTCTATCTTACCTGTACATAGCCTTCAATTTTATTAAGCATCTTTTCACCGATACCTTTCACTTGAGTTAATTGTGCGACCTCAAGAAACGGGCCTACTTCTTCACGATATTTAATAATAGCTTTCGCTTTAGATTGTCCAACGCCGGGTAGGGTAATTAATTGCTCTACGGTCGCCGAGTTTAAATCGATACGTTGTTGTTGGCTTGTACCTTCATTAGCTTGCGAATTTTCGCTATCCGCTGGTTGAGCGTGAACCGCTGGCGTTTGAATGGCTAGTGCAGATAGTACGAGTAAACCTGAGATTAATTTTTTCATCATCTTTCCTTGTATGTTGCTAAGCGCGCCATAAAGCGTTATCGGCGCAATATTTAAGTAAATGGGTTTAAGTCATGTACCAAAGCGCGCTGACTTTTGTAACCTAGATGCAAGCGGAGCAGGCCTCTTCAAAAATTTCCTGTCTTCTGTTGTAACCAAGTTACAAAGCTCAGCACACTTCAACGTGTACAAAGGAAATAATAAAGGTGAACGAGAAAAGCGGTAGTCCAGTTTTAGTACAGTTTAAAGCAGGGGAGTGATTAATAGAGGCATAAAAAAACGGGCTATTAAGCCCGTTTTGAAATAATTGAAAGGTGTAAGCTCAAACGCTTATAGGCGGTCAAGAAGCGCCTGAGTGAACTCGGTTGTACCTGCTTCACCACCAAGGTCACGTGTTGTGCGATCGCCAGACTCGATAACGTCTTTTAGTGCTGCGCGAATTTTCTCTGCTTTATCGCCCATGTTTAGGTACTCAAGCATTTGCGCTGCTGCCAAGATTACTGACGTCGGGTTAGCTAAGTTCTTACCAGCAATGTCTGGTGCAGAACCGTGAACGGCTTCGAAGATTGCACAATCTTCACCGATGTTTGCACCTGGTGCCATACCAAGACCACCGACAAGACCAGCACATAGGTCAGATAGAATGTCACCGAAAAGGTTAGTCGTAACGATAACGTCAAACTGATGCGGGTTCATCACAAGCTGCATACAGCAGTTATCAACGATCATTTCAGCTGACTCGATGTCAGGATAACGCTCACCAACTTCACGGGCTACTTTAAGGAAAAGACCTGATGTTGACTTAAGGATGTTAGCTTTGTGAACAGCTGTTACTTTCTTACGACCTTCACGGCGCGCTAATTCATAAGCAAAAACAACGATTTTTTCAGCGCCGTCACGAGTGATCTTACTCATTGCTTCAGCTTCGTTACCGTCTTCTGATACAACTTGGCCAAGACCAGAGTACATACCTTGCGTGTTTTCACGAACGGTAATGATATCGATGTCTTCGTAACGTGCTTTTGTGCCTTTGAATGACATCACAGGACGAAGGTTTGCGTACAGTTTGAACTGCTTGCGAAGACTAACGTTGATTGAAGTAAAACCTTCACCAACGGGGGTCGTTAAAGGACCTTTAAGCGCAACTTTGTTTTTTGCGATTAGGTCTAAAGTTTCTTGAGGTAGAAGCTCGCCATGTTCTTCCAGTGCGACTAGGCCAGCATCGGCATAGTCATAGGCAAAGTCACAGCCAACCTTATCTAAAATTTTTGTGGTTGCATCGATAATGTCCGGGCCAATGCCGTCACCGCGAATGACTGTAATACGTTGCTGAGTCATGTGGAGGGATCCTCTGGTAATTCTGTTGTCAAAATCGTTAGGTTTATTCAATTTGTAGCTTGGCGTTTATGAGCCAATTTCTGCCTGCTTAATTATTATAATGGAAAATGTAGGGAAAAAGGGTTAAGCACTGCAAAAGTTGCCGTATTTTATACGATACCTGGCGCAAGTTATAGCCATTCGTAAAGATTAATTAAATAGCCGAGTACGATGTATTGGAGTAAATGGCGTTACTGCGCAAGCGGACAGAACAAAAGTGACCCATTAGCGTCTAGTGCGTTTACCACATCATCTCGTCGAATACCTAGGATATTTAAAAGTGTTTTGATATTGATATCCTGAAGTAATGGATAAATATCCTGATTAAATAAGCATGCTTTGGCGAGAGCGAAGCTCAACACCAGAATTGCTTGTTCCTTTTGAAGTGATTTAGCAACGTCCGTACTTACTTTACTGCATTGGTGTATAACGGCACGCCACGTCGAGCTTTGATGCCAACTTCCAGCAAGTTCAGAAGCGATTGCTAGCCAAGGCGTGTCAGATTTGACCTTGAATGCGCTATTAATGGACACAGCTTTGCTGAGGTCGACGGGTAATGCTCGTGACACTTTAAACCCTGGTAGCGTGAACAAGGGAGTACAAACAAAGGTCATAGTCAATGCGGCAGATTGCGGCGAAAACTTCGAATCGGCGAGTTGTGCGAAATAGCTTGCAAATGAACAAGCCAATAAAGTTAATTGCTTGCACATGCCCATCAGTGGAAATTGGTTTTGCGTTAGCCGTTCTAACAGAGCAAATTGAATAAGCATGTCACCCACACGTTCAATGCCGTAGGTCAAAACCGCCTGTTTAATGCTTTTAACCGGAAGCTGAAGACGGTTGTCCTGACTCGCAGTGTGCATCAAAAAGTGATTAAACGTGGGCACGCTTTCAATTTTTTCGCAAAGTTGTTCAATATCTACATCGCGCTTTTGCAGCTCATCGATAATAGTTATAAGAGCTTTAGGGGGATGCTGAATTGCGAATGTAGAAGGTAAAAATGGTGTGCCGCCATGATTTACTCTCGCAGTGGCGGTATCAGTGTAAAGAGCAACAAAGTGCTCAAACGGCATTGATAGTGAAATGGGAGAGCGTATTGACGATAGAGGCAGCCACTTTCCATCTTCATCGTCTTGACTAAGCATAAATACGTAGCCGTGATTTTGCTGAATGTCGACTAGCGCGCCCGGTACGCCGTTTGCGTAAACCTTTGCGCCAGGTAGCACACCATTAAATAGGTTGATAAGTGGTGCAATAAGGTGACGATGATGTGCTGGAAGGCGTAAAACGATCTGAGTGAAAACCTCACGATAATCTGCTTTTTTTGTTTTAGTAGCGAAAACATTTGCTAGGAGACAAAGCCTTTGAACCATATTAAGCCGAATGTCTGCAACGTAGTTAATGGGCTTGTCTGACCGAAATGCTTTTTGAAGTTTAATGATATCCAGCCAAATCGAGAGATTGTGTTTACGCAAAAAGCGAATGATATTGGCCGTTTGGTCGCTTGGTGTTCCTTTACTTGAAAGCCAGAGGGATGCGAGTAAAGACGCAAGCACATGTTGTAAATAGTGGTCGTTTAATCGGCAAAGCTTGCCAAACAGCGCCAATAATAAAAGATGTTGAGTATCTTTGGGAAGGTCATTATCGATGTGTAACGTTGCTGCAGCAAGCGCTGGATTGGCGTTTACTAAGGTCAGGATCCGTTTAGCGATTTTCAACCAATGGTTTATACGCTGCTCGACAGAAAGTTCAGTGTTACCTAACTGAACCAGGCGTTTAAGCGTGGAAATGATGTCGCTCACTCCCCATCCTTCTAACTTTTTTGGTAACTGGAGTAAGCCCCTTCACCCCATGCAATAAGTTTGTCGTTTTCAAAAAGTAACGGTGTACATTCATCTTGCGTGGTTAAGCCGTCAGCGCGCACATGTTGTGTCCTGAAAAACATAACCTGTATCGCCGTTGCTCCTTGTCGCTTAGCTTCTGTAATGTCAGGTGAGCCTAACAAAGCCAAAACCTCTTCTCTTGTACTGCCCAACTTCAACTTGGTAATTTGCACACGGTTATATTCTTCACGGTCTTTCCAATCCATATTTTCTGGCTTATCGGGATAGAACGCGATAACCATAAAAACAAACACCGCATAAAGGGCGATGCCAGCTAAAATTAGACGAATAACCTTGGTATTCATGACCGTTACTTCTCGTTTTTCTTTACTTTAATGTTAGTGTTAATCACGAGTGGGACGCATTTCCATCACGTTGAGAGAAAGCTTGATGCTTTAATGCGTAAAACAATACTCTTTAGTAGTGTAACGCAAAACGTCTGCCAAGCATAAGTAGTAAACGTAAGCAAATGCGTCTTATCACGGTTATCGGTTATTCATTACCTTATTTTTCATTCTTCACAACGTAACACGGTTCATATGCCGTCCCCGGGAGCTTCATTCGGTGCTGTTTTACAAAGGATTCTAGCAGCGTATCGACTTTTTCCATCAGTGCACTGTCACCAGTAAGTTCAAACGGACCATGTTTTTTAATTTGGGCAATACCCTCTGCTTTAACGTTTCCTGCGACAATACCCGAAAACGCTTTTCGCAAATTAGCGGCAAGGTCACTTTTGCTTTGATCCAAATGAAGCTGAAGTGCAGCCATGCTTTCATGAGTTGGAATGAAGGGTTGTTGAAAATCTTGCTCTATCTTTAACGACCAGTTGAAGCTAAAAGCGTCACCCATGGCACCTCTAAACTGCTTCACTTTTTCAAGCTGCTTCTTCATAGTGCGGGCAACTTCTTCCGGGTCGTTCACAATAATTTGATATTTTGATTGCGCTTGTGAACCAAGCGTTGCACCGACAAAGGCGTCAATAGCCTCGAAATACTCTTCGCTACCAGCAGGGCCAGTCAATATAAAAGGGAAGGGCTGCTGTGCATTTCGTTCATTCATCAAGATGCCAAGCAGGTAAAGCAGTTCTTCTGCTGTACCAACACCTCCTGGGAACACGACGATACCATGGCCCAATCTAACGAACGCTTCTAGGCGTTTTTCGATATCCGGCATGATAATGAGCTCGTTTACTATGGCATTCGGTGGCTCAGCAGCAATGATACTCGGCTCTGATATACCAATGTAACGCCCGGTTTTATGGCGCTGCTTAGCATGACCAATGGTAGCGCCTTTCATTGGGCCTTTCATTGCCCCAGGGCCGCATCCGGTACAAATATTCATATCACGTAAGCCAAGTTGATAGCCTACTTCTTTAGTGTATTTATACTCAACCTGATTTATAGAGTGGCCACCCCAGCAAACAATAGTGTTTACGCCGTCGTTACCCTCAAGTGCTTTGGCATGGCGTAGCATGTCAAAAACCATATCGGTAATGTCGTTACCTTCCGCTGGAGCGGTTTGGTGAAGAAATGCATACTTATTACCCATGTAAAGCAAGTCGCGCAGTACAGCGAAAAGATGTTCGTGTACACCACGTACGAGTTGCTCATCTACGAACGCTACCTCGGGCGGATTGACGAGCTCAATTTTTACGCCTCGTTCACGACGTATGAGCTTAATTTCAAAATTCTCATAGGGGGCGAATAGCGCTTCGAAATTGTCTTCATCAACGCCGCTGTTCAATACAGCAAGGCAGCAGTTTCTGAACATAGCGAAAAGCTCGCTATTAGTGGCATCTTGAAGGCGAGAAACTTCTACTTGCGACAGTTGGCTCATCCAGCCAACAGGGTTAAGCTGCACTTTCTTCATACTTTACTTCCTATAAGTCAGTGCTTAAATCAGTGACTACGAGATTGCGGCCGTTACGTTTCGCTTTATAAAGGTATTCATCGGCGCGCTCGAAAACCGTTTCTGTAGTATCATTTTCACCGAAACAGGTTGCGCCGAAAGAAGCGGTAATTTTTACTTTTTCTTGCTTAAATTTGAACGGCATAGCAGCGAGCTTTGTTCTAACTTCATTAAGCTTTTTATCAATATCTGCCATCTGCGTGTTAGGCAGCAGCATAACGAACTCTTCTCCCCCCCATCTGGCAACAAAATCATTTTCTGACAGGCTTTGTTTCAGAAACTTGCTCACCACTTGCAGAGTTTTGTCTCCTGCAGCGTGACCAAACCTATCGTTGATCGATTTAAAATGATCAATATCAACAACGGCAACTGCCAGAGTATCCCCACTAGATTTAAAGTGAGCATACGCTGCGTCTAATTTTTCGTTATATGCTTGTCTATTAGGAAGGCGTGTTAGCGGATCGGTTCGACTCTGCATTGCTTGCTCGGCGAGTTTCTTTTTATAAACGCTGGTTTGTTGCTGAAGCGTATCTATGCGCGACTGCATTGAAGACAGCAATGCCATTAGCGCTTCTTGGCCTTGCTGATCGTTGCTTTGCTGCTCGCTTAAGGTGCTTACAAGCTTTTCAACCCGAAACTGGGTCTGCTCTTTAAGGGCTTCTAAGGAGCTGCTTTCTGATACAGCTTCTTCTATGTGGCTAATCTCACGCTTAAGCTGTTCATTGCCCGCTTGGCGTTGCTCGAATTGGGCTTGACTCCCCTGAATGGTATTGTTTACATCGTTGCTTACTTCACCTAGCGAACGGTGTAGGCTCTGAATGACTTTCCCTGTCAGGCTAGCCTCTGACATGGCGTCTTGCACAATCATCCGCAAAATTACAACGCAGCTTTTCAGTAACTGGTCTTCATCCATGCCGTCATCGAGACGTTGCTTTATGTCATTGAGCTGAGGATCATTCGGTTTTTTCTGCGCGTATGAAGTAATCAAATGATTAAGTTCAACTAATATAGAGCGGTAGTGAGGATTGTCATCTTTAAGCGAGCGAGTGGTCGAATTTTCTTGCTTGTTCGATGGCGCTTCAACCGACCCGGTTGGTTCGAGGCCTACCATTTTCTTGTTAAGTGCAATGCGGTGAAGGGCAATGGCTTTTGCGTATAGTTTATAAATACTAAATATATCGCCCACAGGCTGATTCAATTTAATCAACTCTTGTGTTGTCAGCCCTTTCAACTCACTGTCTTGAAAAACAATTTTCTGCAGCTGTTTCATCGCATCTTCTAGCGAAGATACAGTATCAACGCTGTATTTTCTCAGAGTTATTTCTTGGTGCTGTAGAGATTTATTAAGCTTTTCAATACTGACCGCCGCTAGGCTGAAATTTGGTGTGCCAGATAGATGGCCACGCAATACCTTGAGTTCAGTATCTATTTTATCGGAGAAGCCCTCGTAAAATGCTGAGAGCTTCACAATAAACTGGCAAAGAAGCGCATTATTTTGTTTTAAAGTTTGTAGTTGTTTTGCTTCCATAATCTCGTCTTAGTTCTAATTCACTGTTACCGCCGCGGCTGTGTTAGCTTTAGGGGTGTACTTCACCGTAATATTACTGACGTGCTTGACGATGATTGGCATAAGGCGCTTCATAATTCGAACGGAAGGGGTTGATGTCTAAACCGCCTCTTCGTGTATAACGAGCGCACACCGTTAACTTATCTGGCTGACAATGTTGCATTATGTCGTTGTAGATGCGCTCAACACACTGCTCATGGAACTCATTGTGTTGCCTAAAGCTAATCAGATATTTCAAAAGCCCTTCATGTTCAATAGCTTTTCCTTCATACCTAATTTGAATACTAGCCCAATCTGGCTGACTTGTGATTAAACAATTAGATTTAAGTAAGTGGGAAATAAGCGTCTCTTTTACTTCTGCACCACTCTTAGCCAGAGCTAAAAACTGGGTGTTGGGGGAGTATTGTTCGATTTCTACATCAAGACTATCTAACAATGTCCCTTCAAATTCTTTAAATTGCAAAGAGGTAAACTGCTCGGGAAGAATTAGCTTTACCTCAACAGTCTCGCCTGCACATGCTGATAAATCAGCCTGTAGCACCTGTCGTACGTCCTCTGCCGAGGCAAACTTTGTCTGATTGAAGCTATTTAAATAGAGCTTAAATGATTTTGATTCAATTAAGTTTTCTGAGGTGATAGGGACATGGCATTCTAAAATAGCAACATTGGGCTTACCTTTTAAATTAAGCCAAGAAAGTTCGTATCCAGTCCAGGTATCTATACCGTCGAAAGGTAGACTAGAGTTAGCGAGATCCAATGTGTCGCGGCTTAAACTGCGCGGGACGCCTTGCAACAAGCCGGGGTTATATTCAAATTCGTAGTCAACCTGTTTACCCAAAGAGAGGTCATCAGGTGCAGTGATAGTAATTTTTTGAGGTGAATTGTCAGTCGACATGTGAACCTTTTATCCATCTACGTGGGGTTTGAATAAGAGAACTGCAGTGGCGAACTAATGTCGTGCAGTATAGTCGAAACAACCCCAGTATTGACTTAACTGTTTAGTTGTATAGTGTACCCCAAAAATACGCAGGTAACGTCATAATGGCTCTAACAATTTCCGCACAATTAGATAAATTTGTATCATCTTATGTCGAACACACCAAGGGAGAAGGGTTAAAGATCGTATATGATAGCGAGTGGCCCTCGCCGTGCTATGAAAAGACGGCGCAAGATGGGGAGTTTGTTAGATGGACACCAACACTGCAGTCGCCCCCGCAGTCTTTCAATAACGTTGAAGAGGCGCTATCGCTAAAGCTAAATCCAGAATACTGTGAATACTTCACTCGTTACTACAGCGATAATTTAAGGGCTGCCGCCCCTCAAGGTCGCTGCGAGCTTCTACAAGTTTTCAATAGCGAAGACTTTGAGCGACTACAACAGAACTTGATTGGCCATTTGCTAATGAAGCAGAGGCTGGGGCAAGCGCCAACGTTGTTCTTTGGGTTGACTGATGAAGAAGATTTTATCTTAACGGTTGTCAATGAAAGCGGTGAAGTTGCACTCGAGCAGGTAGGTAAAGAGCCTTCTCAAATTCTTGCTCCGTCTCTTGCGGCATTTTTGGAGCAACTTACGCCCACTATGTAAGCTGTTTATTTAATTACATTGTCTGGCAGGTATAAAGTAGCCTGCCGGCAAAAGTCATTACTACTTTGCGCTAATTACCTCATTTAGCACACGTTTTAGTTCTGCCACTTCTTTTTCTAACGTCTCTACTCGTGCTTGCAGACTACTAACTTGCCCCGCGCTATTAGTTGAATTTTGTTGCGAGTCTTCTTTTTCGCTTGGCACATCTAATTTAGGTTTATGCGCGTTAAATCGCTTAATTGCCTCAATGGCTTCGGTTACCGATACTTTAAAAGGAGCCCTAGCACGTAAAATCCCCACCGACGGTGTTTTACCTTCTTTATGCATTTGAAGGCATAAAATATGGAGCTGCTGTAAATTAGAATTACTCATAATTCGAAAATGATTCAATGTCGTCAAAATTAGCAGTGTAGCTTGTGTGTATAGTCAATTTCACTAATAAGTTACTTATCTCACTACTTTTTTTTAAGAGTTCAATACTGGTGAAACTATAATTTATATAAATATCAGTATCTTATATTTTGGCCTTATTCTTGTTTATTCAGTCCTAAATTACGTTATCACTTGTGCATACAATGGTTACTTTTCTCGCGTATTTATGTCTATTCAGTGTCGGTTCACAAAGTAGACGTAGTATCAAATAAAAACAACACACATAATTTAAGGAATACACATGAAAACGGTTCTTCTTTCTTTAGCTTTAGCATCTTCAGTTTTACTTTCAGGCTGTGTGGTATCTGTAGGTGGAGGGTCAGATAGTCACTATGGTGCCGATTGGGAAGATAGAGAGTTTAATAATCGCAAACACATTGCGAATCTTGAGACAGGGACAAGCTACGAAACTGTGCTGAGAAAAATGGGTGTTGCTGACTTTAACGAATTGTTCGAAAAGCAAGACGGCACTTATCGCGTACTTTACTACCGTACTCAAAAAACAATGGGCGACGGTATAACTACAAAAGACGAGTGCACCCCATTAGTTTTCAGAAACGGCAATTTGGTAGGTTGGGGTGACAGCGCCTATAGCTTGATGCACTAAACACGCTTCAATTTTAGTGACTAAATATAAAAGCAGAATTTATCTTTACTTTTAAATGTTAATAAAAAGTTAACATGTGAGGGGTTTTCGAGTAGGCTAAAGTTTGAACAGCTTGTGAGGTGGTTGGCGCAATGTTAAATGCGGCCGCATTTTTATCCACCTTGCCCATCTTATTTGAATGGGCATTTGCAACTAACAACTTTGCGTACAAGGAGCCCCTGATGAATACCGATGCGATTAATAACGCAATAGCCCCCTTGCAAGATACGGTTAAAGCTATCTACTTATCTGTTGATGACCTGAAAGTTGCTGCCTCCATTCTTTACAATGCATACGTAGACGACCCCCTTTTCATCGACATTTTTCAAGCAGAGAAAGAAGGCTATGAAAGCCGCCTTCGTTCCGCGATTCGCGAAGAACTCAACGCATTCTGGGTTGCAGAACAACCCATGATAGGTCTGTTTGATGACGACAGGCTTATCGCTGTGGCGTGTTTAACCGCACCCGATGCGGCATTTGGTTCAGGACGTTACTGGCATTGGAGATTGCGGATGCTTTTGACGGCCGGATTATTTGGTACTAAGCAAATGTTAGAAAAAGAAGAAAAAGTACGCGCCTTAGTACCCGCCGACAATTTCCATATGTTGAGCTTTATCGCAGTACATCCTGATTATCAGCACCATGGTCTTGGACATATTTTATTAGGTGCAATTGACAGCGTTGTAGAAGAAGACGCCAAAAGCGAAGGCATCGCGGTTTTTGTCACCGTGCCTTCCCATCGTCACTTCTTTAACGACGACAATTATCAAATCGTTAGTCAACTTCATTTGTCACATATAGACGGCGATATAATGTTTAGGAAAAAACAAAACTAGTATATTGCCAGGACACCTATACTGAGGTTCTAAAATGGGTTCTAATTTAATGCGTTCAGAATTGAACGCATTAAACAAAACACTGTTTACCTTTCGGACAGTACGTAATCGCGGAACTCGTGACTTTTCGGAGTTACAATTCTCGCCGGTAAAGGGCCGGTATAACTCGATTTCATAAATCTTTGTATATTATCGATATCCGCTAACGAGCCGTTGATTCGATCGATAACTTTTTGAGTGACTAAAATGACACCTTCTCGGGTAACTGTGAAGCCTTGTTGTTTTGCTATAGCGGTATCAGCAATTACGAAGTTAGGCGGGATGTTTACCCCTTTATCAACAATTACATTAGCTAACTTGGCTTCACTGCCTACATTTACCTCGGGTAGCAACACGCTTTTATCTATTATTGACCCTGTGCCAATACTAACATTTGATGACAAAACTGACTGACTCACAGAGCAACTGTTTAACTTACAGCCTGAACCCACTAATACTTGTTTAAGTTCACAGCAGGTCGAGTGGTTACCATTAGTAATTTCGGTGGGCGCCCGTGAAAAAGAGCTTCCCCAAATAGGCCACGTGGGATCGGATAGGTTTAATAAACTTGAGTTATTCAGCAAGTCCATATGAGCTTGCCAATAGCTGTCCAAGGTGCCCACATCTCGCCAATAGGGAATTTGCGCACCATTGGGGCTACGAAAGCGATGAGCGAAAACTCGATGCTGAGCAATAATTGAAGGGATGACGTCTTTGCCGAAATCATGCTCAGAGTTAAGCGAGCCAGCATCTTCGGTGAGTAATTTGAACAATACATCAGCGTTAACTACATAATTACCCATGGAAGCCAAACAATAGTCAGGAGCATCGACCAGTGCATGGGGAACGCGGGGCTTCTCATCAAATGCGGTAATTTGACTATTGCAATCAACCTTTAACACCCCCAACTGATTCGCGGCTAACTCAGTAGGCACTTCGATGCATGACACTGTCATTTCAGCATTACTCTTCACATGGGTAGTTAAGAGTTTACGGTAGTCCATGTTATAGACATGATCTCCTGAAAGAATCAAAACGTATTTCGGAGCCACCGACTTAATATAACCCATGTTCTGATAGCACGCGTCTGCCGTTCCCTGATACCAGCTTTCAGACCGTTGTTGTGATGCCGCTAAAATATCCAATCGACCGCCAAAGCTGTTGTTCAACGGGCTCCAATGCTGCATCAAATGGCGAATTAAACACTGTGACTTATACTGAGTCAGCACGGCAATTTGCTTTAGACCTGAATTAACACAGTTCGATAATGGAAAATCTATAATACGACAGTGGCTCCCAAACTCTAGTACAGGCTTAGCGCGCATTTTGGTTAATTCTTTCAACCTTGAGCCCTGGCCACCGGCCAAGACTAAAACTAAGGTATCTTTCATTATCTGGTAAATATCTGTTTCAGCATTCATATCAGGCTCCGAATTCAGCCGTCCCTGGCGCTATTTGTATCTAGTCTGTTATCTCAATCTTACGCTGTAATTCCTGTGCTTTAGCCGATTTAGGAAGAAGTATCTTGAGTACTCCTTTCTTAAAATTTGCGTTAATAGCATCTTGCTCTACGCTCACAGGTAACCTGAAACTACGCTGAAAACTGCCGTAACTACGTTCCATCACGTGTATGTTGTCTTCTTTATCTTCATCGCTTTCATACTTCTTCTCCCCGCTTATAGTGAGAATGTCGTCTGACAGCGATAGTTTTATGTCCTTACTCTCTAACCCCGGTAATTCCGCAGTCAATTCATAGCTTTTTTTACGCTCAACAATATCGACCTTGGGCGTAACGAAATCTAGTTTGGTGTCTATAAGACCGGAGGACTCTTTTGAAAAGGGAAAATGACTAGAAAAATCTTGAAAGAAGTTATCAAGGGCCTTTTGTCCAAAGAAGCTAGACAAGAAGCTGTTTGATTTACTGTCACTGGAACGATTAGTTATGGGTAAATTACTCATAATAAGTCTCCTATCGCAATAATAAGTAGATTATGGTGAGCCGAACTACCTAAGCTTTGACTTATCAGCTGCTAATAGTTAACAAGATTTAATCGCTAATGATATTGATCCCAGTCAATATAAGAATAGTTTATTTTTTAATCGATAGTGGAAAAGGTATTGCAAATTTTCACCGCGCTTTAGACAAGCGTAAACGGAGCACGATTAGATATTCGCTCTTATATGCTTATAACTAATATGTCGTCTGCATTGCTATGCCATTGAGGAAAAGTACCGTCCATTAAACTTGTAGTCACAAGCTTAGCTTTCAAAGTAACTCAAGATGTAGGTAAACTTTGCTAACGCTTTCTTGGTTGTCCTCTCGTTTCCTAGCATATTTACAAAAATGCATTTTTGCCTCATTCGCTTGTAAGACATTTCCTACAAACGCTGTGAGTGATCTTACCTAAATTCTGAAATAAAAAATTATACTAAAGTATAAAGTCTTTGATTCTATTGCATATTTTTAAAAGTAGTCGAAAGTCGTACAAAAAACTTTCTTAAATCCCTGTAATTCAATATGGCGGTAATAATTGGAAGGGATACTATGAACATGTCACAAGGAAACACGACGAGTCACGGATTGAGTAAGGAATCATCAACGGAATAAGTTAGGACAACTTAAGGATGAGACTCTCACAAGGCAGTGAGTAAAGGGAAGAGAAAGCAGATAGGATGCTGCATTAAACGGACGTTGAAAACGGATTTGATAGGGAATAAAGGAATTCAAGGACGAGAAACGTGATAGGACATCACAAACAGGACGTTGCAGGGATAAAGGGACTAAAGCTAGCAAGGAGCTAGAGGCAAGGAGCCAACGGCAGGAGAGCCATCAAGGAATTTCTAGTTTGCATGGACGATCAAACCAAGGATGAAAGAAGGACATGCTAAAGGATTAGCAAAGCTGTAGCAGGATGTGCAGCGAAAAATGGAACGAAGGAAGGGATCGTCAGCGGAGCCTGACAAGGACAGCCTCAGGATGAGGAACACTGCATGTAGGATGTGCAGTAATTTAGGAAAAAAGGAAAGGGACCTACGCATGGAAGTGTAGCTCGCACAGGAAGGCGCGAGAGTAGATGGAAAGGGGCGTATACGGATTTTAATCGGGAAGATTTTAGTCGCAAAGGATCGCGGAGAAGGATACTCAAAATTCCAGGAAAAAGGGGAGCCGCTAGGTTCCCCTTTTTTTGCGTTGTTTATTACCAATCCGTATGCATTTGTTATGTAAAACCTGACCTGAATGGTGAATTAAGAACCGCTCACGCTTTTTGACATAGAAGCTTAAACTCTATGCGGCGGCACCTCTGTTCGCATAACCCTTACACCTATCAATTCAACTTCCCCAGTATATCGATCCTCACCATTACTCGAAAACTCAAAGTTGAATACACTGTGCCAGTCAGGCTTTCCATATTTGAATGAAAATCGTGTTTTAGCTCTTGCCACACTCAGCAATTGTAAACCGTGTTTATCGCAGTATTGCTTTAGGTAAGTGTTTGTTTGCTCAGAAATGGCTCGAATGCGCCAAAACTGATAGCCAGTAAACCCAATAACCATCCACACCACTAACTCAAGTAACGTCATTTACTTTCTCGCTTGTGCAAACAATTGTTGAAATGCATTGCTGAGAATCTGAGGGTTGGCTTTGGAATGCAGGAGTGTTAGCACTTGTCTGCGTAACTTCGGGACTTGTACTAAATCTGAAAAGAAGCCTGCGAATAAGGCGCCCTTATGACCCTCTTTTTCATCAACGTTTGCCGCCTGCTCTAAAAAGGCACTAAGCAGTAGTGGTTCCATTTGCTCGAAATGACGTGCTGCAATAACGCTTAAAATATCAAGTCTCTGCGACTTTTCGCTTTTTAATAATTCGAGTAGTTTGTTGTTGATGGTCGGGTGGAAACTACCTTCTGACGTGCCCCTCAGCGCCGCTAAATTGATGTCGTCACTTTTATCTATCTCAATTAAGTACGCCGCTAATAGATTTTCAGGTAGAGAAACGCTTTCGCTCATTTCCATCAATGTGTTAAGAAAAACCTGTGAGTAGAGTGAAGTGTTGGTTTCAATTGCTTGCGTTAATACATCTTGTTTGGGGTGATGGCTTAGGCTATGTACAAAGTCGGCCACGCTCTGCATGGATATTTGCTGCCAATCAACAAGTTGCGGGGCTTGAATGTAGGCCTCAACTTTCTGCGACTCTTCACTTAAAGGTTGGTTTAGGGTGCGTTTAACTAATGCGTTAAATTGAGCGAGCTGCGATTGATTGGGAACAAACGAATAAGGATTATCAGGCAAAGTTTGCGCGTTTTCAGTATCTTCAGCAACAGACTGACCAAGTGCATCAACTATGATCTCTAGAAAATGATTTCTTGCTGCGGCCACCACTAAGCCTTGCTCATCAAGCGGCAGTTTCACAAACCAAATATAGTGTTGCGTGGAGGCATTTTTATTCCAAAAGACGATGCCGAACCACGCATGCTGCTGACGAGGGTAGGGCGCGTAAGCACTGCCGTTTTCTATTTCTAGAAAGGTTTGACTATCGGTGGGTTCAAGGCGACGACCTAAATCAAAAACCTTATATTCAGTGCCTGCATGTAACAAAAACTCGCTGATAGAATTAATACCGTTAGCGCTCATAACTCGTTCCAAAATACTGCTTTAATCAAAATTTGCCAGGCTGTCACATCTATTCAAAGGGGCACATCGATGAGATACCGCCAACAAAGACGGGTAATGGTATCACAGCAGAAGAAATTCAACGATAAGACACGCAGACTTATGTTGACCTTAAGCCCCTGATATACTGCGCACTTCGAAATTAAAGCGTTTTTGAATCGCGGAGAGGATGTGATTAAAACGAATAGCACTCATCACATAGCATTAAGTAAAGCATTGATACAATTAGAAACAGACATGTATCAGGATGATATTTGGCCAAATGAAGAGCCTGCGGAACAAGATTTAAAAAATGCTATGGAAAGTGCAGTTCCTTTTGCGGTCGACTGTTTAGCGTTTGAGAGTTGGTTGGCTTTTATTTTTATTCCCAAAATGCGCATTTTGTTGAAACAGGAAATGCCTTTACCACCCATGCAAATTACGCCTGCAGCAGAAATATATCTGTCATCGGCGCATCAGCGCACTCTGTCCCAGCTTCAAGTTATTGATAATATTGCCAATGGAGACGTTGGGTGAGCAAACACAACGCACTATGCAGAACGATTTAAAAGGCCAATTAACTGTGCATTCAGATGAGCAAACAATAGGAAAGGTAGACGTTGGTGAGGAAGATAGTGTTGACGCTCTTCATTTACCTGTGTTGTACCAAGATGAACATATCATCGCGATTGAGAAGCCGCCAGGCCTACTAGTACACAGAAGCCCGATTGATAGACATGAAACGGTGTTCGCAGTACAGACACTTAGAGACCAAATAGGCCAGCACGTCTATCCTGCTCATCGTTTAGACCGACCCACTTCAGGTGTGCTGGTGTTTAGCTTTAGCTCAGATATTGCGGCAAAGCTTGGACAGCAGATGATGGACAAGCAGGTAGTAAAAACGTATCACGCTATAGTTCGCGGTTTCGTGCATCACACAGGGTATATCGATTACGCCCTAAAATACCGCTACGACAAAATAGCCGACAAGCATAAGCGCCCGCAGCAGCCGCCACAACCAGCATCAACTATGTATCAGTCAGTGGCAAAATTCGAAGTGCCTGAGCCTGTGGGCAAATACCAAAGTGCACGATATTCGCTAGTTAAGCTTTCTCCTAGTACCGGTCGTAAACATCAGCTTCGTCGGCACATGGTTCATATTCGTCACCCCATTATCGGCGATACTACCCATGGAGACGGAAAACAAAACAAATTCGCCAAGCAGCACTTTAATTTTAACAATTTGGCCTTAAGTTGTACTCAAATGGGCTTTTCTCATCCTATCACTGGAAAGTGGGTAACGATTAATTCACAGATGCACGGTGAAATGCGACTATGGCTCGAAAAATTAGCGCCGTTTTGCGTTTAGGTTGATAAAATAGTAAGAATTTCCGCCTGTCGACAAAGGCGACGATCATTGGTTTAAGAGGTAAAAATGGCAACATTGAAAATTATTGCTGGTACAGTTTACGGCAATGCGCAACACGTAGCTGAGCAGGTGGAAGAGAACTTAGCTGAACAGGGCGTGGATTGCTCACTAGAAAGCGACCCGTCGGTTGCAGATTTCACTGAAGCTGACGCACTTTTGATCATTACCTCTACAACAGGGCAGGGCGATGTACCACCAAACCTTGAGTTTGTGTTTTCAGATTTGAAAGACGAATCGCCTATGTTAACCGGCAAGCCATTCGCGGTAGCAGCGCTAGGCGATAGCAGCTATGGCGATAGTTACTGTGGTGCGGGTAAACAGTTTCATGCGTTATTGACCGAGCTACAAGGTAACGCAGTTGCCGATATGTTAGAGGTTGACGCGATTGAAACCCTAGAGCCCGAAAAAGACGTAGTAGAGTGGGTTAACACCATTAAAGATAAGCTGTTGGCTTAAGTCTTAGGAGTGTCCTGATTACGAAAAGAAAGAGGCGCATACGCGCCTCTTTTAATTTGTGAGTCTTTTAGCATGTGGCTTGGCTAATTGAGCTTAACCCGAGCCATTAGCGATAAGCCAGAAATACTGCTTATTCTACGCCGCGAAGTAGCGCGTTGATACCTACTTTCGCGCGGGTCTTAGCATCTACTTTCTTCACGATGATAGCGGCGTAAAGGCTGTATTTACCATCTGCGCTTGGCAGGTTACCCGACACTACTACTGAACCTGCTGGTACACGGCCATAGTGAACTTCACCGGTTTCGCGGTCATAAATACGAGTGCTCTGACCGATGTAAACGCCCATTGAGATAACAGAACCTTCTTCAACAATCACGCCTTCTACGATCTCAGAACGCGCGCCGATAAAGCAGTTATCTTCGATAATGGTGGGGTTAGCCTGAAGTGGTTCTAATACGCCGCCAATACCCACGCCACCTGAAAGGTGAACATTCTTACCAATTTGCGCACACGAGCCTACCGTCGCCCACGTATCAACCATGGTGCCTTCGTCAACAAATGCACCAATGTTTACATAAGAAGGCATAACAACCGCATTCTTACCTACGAATGTACCCGTACGTACCGCTGCTGGTGGAACAATACGCGCGCCGTCAGCCGCAAACTGTTCAGCAGTATAGTTTGTATACTTAAGCGGTACTTTGTCATAAAACTTACTTTCGGCGCCTTCAATCACATCGTTGTTGTGAAGACGGAAGAAAAGTAGAACAGCTTTTTTAAGCCATTGATGGACTACCCATTCGCCAGCAATTTTTTCTGCAACGCGCGCTTTACCTTTGTTCAAAAGGTCAATAGCTTGTGCTACTGCATCTCTTACTTCATCAGGTGCAGATGAAGGGCTAATGCTATCGCGATTTTCGAAGGCGTCTTCAATGATGGCTTTCAATTCATTCATGGTATTGTGATATCTTCAAGTTGGTCGAGTTTGAACAGGATACGCTTTTTAAGGTTCACCTGTTGTTCTTGGGTTAATGCTTTGCCAGCCTCATTGCTGACGATAAAAATATCTTCGGCTCGCTCGCCAATGGTGGCAATTTTCGCAAGCTTAAGCGTCATATTAGTATCAACGAATGCGTGACCAATTTTAGCTAAAATGCCCGGTGCGTCTAGGGCTTCTAACTCAATAAGCGTGGCTTCATCGTTGATATTAAAAAAGCGTACCTTAGTAGGCACGTCCAGTTGTTTCATTTGCCGTGGCAATTTACGCTTATTTTCGTGCGAACGCCCCGGCTTTTCAAGCTGGGCAGAAATAGCATTTTCAATGGACGCAATGCGAGACTCTGAGCTTATTCGACTGCCGTCATTTTCAAGAATAAGCATGCTATCGAACACATAGCCATCTCTAGTCACGGTAACGTGGGCGTCGTGAATTGAACAGTTGCGACTGTCCAGTACTGACGCAACTTGCGCAAACAATGCTTTTCTATCTTTGCCGTAAACAAACACCTCAGTGCCACCTTTCGCACTGTTGTCATTTGCCTTTACTAACAGACCATCGTGCTCTGGTGTAAGCCATTCATTCTGAGCTTTAATAATTTCGTCAGTATGCCACGCGATTTGCGTAGGCTTAAAGCGAACAAAGTAATCGTCGTCCAGGCGGGCCCACAGCGCATCTATGGCAACGGGGTCAATGGCACGCTCTTGTAATATCTGTCTTGCCTGATGTTTGTGAGTGGTTACTCGCTCGTTAAGTGTTACCTGGCATTGAAGACCGTTGTCCAATGCCTTTTGCGTCATTAAATATAACTCGCGAAGTAAAGATGCTTTCCAGTCGTTCCAAAGATTGTCATTGGTGGCACGAATATCGGCAAGGGTGAGCGTATAAAGCAAATTAAGGTGATTGTGGCTTCTTACCGCGCCAGCAAACTCGCTTATAACGTCAGGGTCATAAATATCGCGGCGTTGGGCTACCACTGACATCAGTAGGTGGTTTTCTACAAGCCATGCAATCATTTCAGCATCGTCGCCAGGAACATCGTGTTGCTGACAGAACTTTGCTACATCCTGGGCCCCTAGCGTGGAATGATCGCCATTTCTACCTTTGGCGATGTCGTGGAAAATAGCAGCGATATAAAGCACTTCTGGTTTATCGAGGTTTCTGCAAATTCTGCCGCAGCGCGGGAAGTCTTTATTTGCCTTTGAGAAAAAGTAGTTAACATGCTTCACTAATCGGTGAGTGTGCTCGTCCACCGTGTAGGCGTGAAACAAGTCGAACTGCATCATACCTACAATCGCATCCCATTCAGGAAGATAAGCTTGTAAAATGCCGTATTGATGCATGATGTCCCATGCAAAATCAAAGAACTCAGGCTGTTTCATTAAGCGCATGAATTTTTCGCGGCACAGCGGGCGCTCAACATAGTATTCTGCTTCAAAAGCGCGGTGAGCGTTGCGAAGCTGACGTATGCAAATCGTACTGAGGCCTTGTACTTCTGGCGTGTTGGCCACCAAATGCAGAAAGTCCAAGATTGCTTCGGGAGAGGAGAACACGGTTTCGTGTCGTGGCGATATCATATTGTCGAGCAGCTCGAAATCTTCGTTTATGATCACGCTTTTCTGAACGCTTTGGTTCAGCATGTCGTACTTGAAGCGCTGAAGCAGCATTTGATTCAGTTCAGACACCCGCGCTACGGTGCGGAAAAAGTCCCGCATCATTTTTTCGACAGACGATTTACCTTCTTCACCATACCCCATCATTTTTGCAACGTCAGGTTGGTAATCAAACAGCAGTCGGTTTTCGCTTCTGCCTGCAACCAGGTGCAGTGCACAACGCATTTTCCAAAGGTGCATGCGACAAGCAATTAATTCACTGTGCTCTTGTTCTGTAAAGTAGCCGTGACCAACTAAATTCCAGCCGTCATATTCTTTAAAATGCTTTTTGGCGACCCAGCCAATAGATTGAATATCACGCAAACACCCGGGGTTTTCTTTGATGTTAGGTTCAAGGTTATATGCGGTACCGTTGAATTTGGCGTGGCGTTTTTTCTGCTCGTCATACTTGGCTGAGAAAAACGCTTTGCTCGACCATGAGTTTCGACCGTTAACTTCATCCCACAATTTATCAAAGGTGGCTTCACTGCCGCAAAGTAATCGGCTTTCCACTAAATTGGTCGCAATCGTAATATCGTCTTTTGCTAGCTTAACCGTTTCTTTGATAGTGCGAACTGACTGGCCAACATCTAATTTGATATCCCATAAAAGGGTGATGAACATGCCAATTTTTTCTTGTACATCGGGCTTAAGTTTCTTTTTACTAACTATGAGTAAATCGATGTCTGAATGAGGTTGCAGATGACCACGGCCGTAACCACCAACGGCGCAAAGCGATAATTCATCGACGGTATCTAAACCATAAAGTTGCCAAAGATGACAAAGCAATGCATCGACGAACTGTGCACGACCGGTAACGAGTTGATTAACCGGCGTAGCGTCGAAGGACTCCGTTATCCAGGCATAACTGGCTTCCACGCACGATTTAATGGCGGGAATTTCATCAACAGAGCTAATTGTGTCGATATTCTTTATCAGTGATTGCAGCGTCAAAATACACCTTTGAAATAGCCTTCTTTTTAGACGCTAAGAACAATAGCATGAATTGCTAGTAGTTCGCAGTAGCAAATTAATGCATAAGTTAGGTTGAATTGTGAATATTTATGGTTTTTTGTTATAGGTGTGTAGCGCAGTAAATATGAGGGGAGTGGGCACACGATGCCGAACTTTGATAGTTGGAATTTGAGCTAACGAGCCAATAAAAAAGCAGCCGCGAATTCAACGGCTGCTTTGCATAATTCGATAGACTCAATCTTCTGAAATCATATTTTTAACGCGATTATTCAAAACGTTATCAATATTGTCGAAGTCGATTTATCCGTGAGAAATGATGCGTTCCAAGGTTTCTTCTTCGCGAAGCGTAAGAATCTCAACGCCGGTTTCAGTGACCAATAGGGTGTGCTCCCATTGGGCGCTTAAACTTCTGTCTTTAGTTACCACAGTCCATTGGTCTGGTAGCACTTTTGAGTAGCGCTTGCCTGCGTTGACCATAGGCTCGATGGTAAAGCACATACCTGGCTCTAACACATCACCTGTACCTGGCTTACCGTAGTGAACAATTTGTGGTTCTTCGTGGAAACTAGCGCCAATACCGTGGCCGCAGTATTCACGAACTATTGAATAGTTATGCGCTTCTGCGTGGGTTTGACAAATATGACCGATATCGCCAAGGCGCATACCCGGTTTCACTTGCTCAATAGCTTTATATAAGCATTCTTGGGTAACGCGAATTAGGCGCTCTGCAAGGATAGAAGGCTTACCCACCACAAACATCTTTGACGTATCGCCATGATAGCCATCTTTAATAACTGTGACGTCGATATTAATGATGTCGCCGTCTTTCAGTTTCTTATCAGAAGGAATACCGTGGCAAATACAGTGGTTTACTGACGTGCAGATAGATTTAGGAAAAGGCGGGTGGCCGTAGTTTAAAGGCGCAGGTACCGCTTTTTGCTCATTTACAATATAGTCGTGGCAAATAGTATTTAGCTCATCAGTGGTAACGCCTTTCTTTACGTAAGGCCCTATCATAGTAAGCACTTCGGCTGCCAATTTACCGGCTACGCGCATTTTTTCGATTTCTTCTGGGGTTTTGATAATAGCTGTCACAGCGCCTCTCAAATCGTTTGAAACTAGTTTGATGAAGAATTTTGATTACTTACGCATTATAACACTATTCAGGTCATTCTTAGTAAGGTGGTGATATTGTTGGCTTTTATCTGCAAAAGGCAGAGGTGGAAAGCGAGTTCATTAAGGGTTCTATACTTTCTTTAACCTAAATACTTCAAATTGTCGCTTTTTACCCTCAAAACTTGAGGGTTAGGTGGGATTGTGGTATAAAGCGCGCGCCCTGACGGAAAGCTCATTTTGCCACGTGCATTTGGCACCGTTTTAGAGGGTAAATTTATTTTATTAAAACACACATATACCGACACTTCGTATCGGGGTGTTCAGTTCAATTTAGGTTGGTCTGAATCGATACAAGGGGTATATGGAGGCCTAACCCCAAGAGGAAAATAAAATGGCTAATGTTTCTATGCGTGACATGCTGAAAGCAGGTGTGCATTTCGGTCACCAAACTCGTTACTGGAACCCAAAGATGAAGCCTTTCATCTTCGGCGCTCGTAACAAAGTTCATATCATCAACCTTGAAAAAACGGTTCCACTTTTCAACAACGCACTTAACTACCTTTCAGGTGTTGCGTCTAAGAAAGGTAAAATCCTTTTCGTTGGTACTAAGCGCGCAGCTGGCGAAGCAGTTAAAGATGCTGCTCTTAAGTGCGACCAGTACTACGTAAACAAGCGTTGGTTAGGTGGTATGCTGACTAACTGGAAAACAGTACGTCAGTCAATCAAGCGTCTTAAAGATCTTGAGCAGCAAAGCCAAGACGGTACGTTTGAGAAGCTAACTAAGAAAGAAGCACTTATGCTTCAGCGCGAAATGGACAAGCTTGAAAACAGCCTTGGCGGTATCAAAGACATGGGCGGTCTTCCAGACGCGATCTTTGTTATCGACGCAGATCACGAGCACATTGCTGTAACAGAAGCTCGTAACCTAGGTATTCCTGTTGTTGGTGTTGTTGATACTAACTCTAACCCAGACGGTGTTGATTACATCATCCCTGGTAACGACGATGCTATCCGCGCTATCCAACTTTACTTGGATGCTGCTGCAAACGCTATCAACTCAGGTCGCGAAAGCAACCTTGAAGTACAAGCTGAGCAAGACGACTTCGTAGAAGCAGCAGAGTAATTCTGATTGCTTACTGTCATATCTTAATAATATGGCAGTACTACAATACGAAACGTATTGAGAGGGGCGACATCGCCCCT
The DNA here is from genome assembly GCF_022348315.1 of Alteromonas sp. MmMcT2-5. Classification (NCBI taxonomy): domain Bacteria; kingdom Pseudomonadati; phylum Pseudomonadota; class Gammaproteobacteria; order Alteromonadales; family Alteromonadaceae; genus Alteromonas; species Alteromonas sp. MmMcT2-5. The sequence goes on from NZ_JAKRFB010000001.1 coordinate 89,261, forward strand.
TTTACCTAACGAATTTATATTTAATGCTGAGGAATTGAAAAATGGCAGTGACTGCAGCACTAGTTAAAGAACTGCGCGAACGTACTGGCGCAGGTATGCTGGATTGTAAAAAAGCCCTGGTTGAAACGGATGGTGACATTGAGTTAGCCATTGAAAACATGCGTAAATCAGGCCAAGCGAAAGCGGCTAAAAAAGCAGGCCGTATCGCAGCTGAAGGTGTAATCCTTACTAAGGTTGAAGCAGGTCGTGCGACTATGCTTGAACTTAACTGTGAAACTGACTTCGTAGCACGTGACGAAGGTTTCCTTAAGTTTGGTAACGAGCTACTAGAAGTAGCTGCTGCTAACAACATCAACGACATCGACGCGCTTAACGATGCAGAACTTAACGGTTCTAAAGTAAGCGAAGTTCGTGACGCACTTGTTGCTAAAATCGGCGAAAACATCTCTCCTCGTCGCGTTATCAACGTTGAAGGCGATACACTAGGCGCGTATGTACACGGCGGCCGTATTGGTGTTATCTCTATTCTTACTGGCGGTGACGAAGAGCTAGCGAAAGACGTTGCAATGCACGTTGCAGCTGCAAGCCCGCAGTTCGTTAAGCCTGAAAACGTTCCAGCAGAAGTTGTTGAGAAAGAGAAAGAAATCCAAATCGAAATCGCTATCCAGTCTGGTAAGCCAGCTGATATCGCTGAGAAAATGGTTGCAGGCCGCATGAAGAAGTTCACTGGCGAAGTGAGCTTGACTGGTCAGCCTTTCGTTAAAGATCCTTCAATCTCTGTTGCTGAGCTTCTTAAGAACAACAGCGCAGACGTAATCAACTTCGTACGTTTCGAAGTTGGTGAAGGTATCGAGAAGAAGACTGAAGACTTCGCTGCTGAAGTAGCTGCTCAAATGGCTGCTGCTAAGAAATAATTGAGTGTTTATCTTTTGCATTAAGCAATAGTTAGATAAACTACAAAGCACCTCTTAGGAGGTGCTTTTTTATAGCTGAACGTCTTTAGTGTTGCCATTGCAATGCGTAAGTGTGAAGCTAGGCGAGATTAAGTACGCGCCTGCCTGACAAACGAAAGCGCTTTGTCCTATGTTTTTTACATCAGTGGCTTGTTGAAAGACATAGGACAAAACGGGTTTACGAGGACAATTCAAACTATGAGTATCACACCAAAATCAGCATACCGACGCATTTTGTTAAAGCTTAGTGGTGAAGCCCTAATGGGGGCGGAAGGCTTTGGCATAGACCCTAAAGTGCTAGATAGAATGGCGCAAGAAATTAAAGAGCTGGTTGAACTTGGTGTTCAAGTTGGTCTTGTTATCGGTGGTGGTAACTTGTTCCGTGGCGAAGGCTTAGCAAAAGCGGGAATGAACCGCGTTGTTGGCGATCACATGGGAATGCTGGCTACCGTAATGAATGGCTTAGCCATGCGCGATGCGCTTCATCGTGCATTTGTAAATGCGCGAATGATGTCAGCAATACCGCTAAACGGTGTTTGCGATGCCTACAACTGGGCAGAAGCCATTAGCCTTCTTAAGTCAGGCCGTGTTGTTATCTTCTCTGCCGGTACAGGCAACCCTTTCTTCACCACAGACTCAGCGGCTTGTTTACGCGGTATCGAAATTGAAGCCGATGCGGTATTGAAAGCGACAAAAGTTGATGGTGTTTATAGTGATGATCCGGTGAAAAACCCAGAAGCAACGCTTTACGAAGAACTGACTTATCAAGAAGTACTAGAAAAAGAACTTAAAGTGATGGACTTGTCAGCGTTTACTTTGGCGCGCGATCACAGCTTGCCAATTCGCGTATTCAACATGAATAAGCCAGGTTGCCTGAAGCGTGTTGTGATGGGCGAAAAAGAAGGTACTGTTATTCGCCACGCTGACAACGATTAATTAAGAACAATAGGATACAAATCGTGATTGATGAAATTGAATTAGATGCGCAAGAGCGCATGGAAAAAAGCCTAGTTTCTCTTAAGGGCCAATTCAGCAAAATCCGCACAGGTCGTGCGCATCCAAGACTTCTAGATGGCATCATGGTACCTTATTACGGCGTAGACACGCCGCTAAAGCAAGTGGCTAACGTCGTAGCAGAAGACAGTCGTACCCTAGCGTTAACTGTGTTTGATAAAAGCGCCATTCAAGCGGTAGAAAAAGCCATTATGCAGTCTGATTTGGGTTTAAACCCAATGAGTGCAGGTGGTTCAATTCGTATTCCACTTCCTCCTCTTACTGAAGAGCGTCGTAAAGACCTTATCCGCGTTGTTCGCAATGAAGCGGAAGGTGGTCGTGTCGCTATCCGTAACATCCGTCGTGACGCGAACGGTGACATCAAAGATCTTCTTAAAGAAAAAGAAATCAGTGAAGATGAGAGCCGCGCTGCTGAAGAGAACATTCAATCTATTACTAACGATTTCATTAAGAAAGTTGACAGCATGCTTGCTGACAAAGAAAAAGAACTAATGGAAGTATAAGTAAGTATTATGATTGGAAAGCGTTTAAGCGCAGCCAAATCGACAAAAGCAGAGGTGCCAGCAGAATCTGCTGGCCCGAAGCATGTTGCAATCATTATGGATGGCAATGGTCGATGGGCGCAAAAGAAAGGGAAAATTCGTACCTTTGGTCATAAAGCCGGGGTAGAGTCTGTTCGTTCTGTTGTGCGCTTTGCACGTCAAAACGGTATTGAATCACTTACGCTATTCGCGTTTTCAAGTGAGAACTGGAAACGTCCTGAGGAAGAAGTCAGTGTCTTAATGGAGCTGTTCAATCTTGTCCTCAATAGCGAAGCAAAAAGACTACACAAAAATGGTGTACGTCTACAGGTTATTGGTGATGTTGAGGCGTTTGATGCCAAGCTTGTCGAAAAAATTCGTAAAGCTGAAGACATGACCAAAGACAACAAAGATTTGGTCTTGAATATCGCCGCAAATTACGGTGGTAGATGGGACATTGTAAACGCGGCTAAGCAGCTTGCTACGCAAGTGAAAAGCGGCGAACTTGATGTGGAAAGCATCTGTGAAGACGCACTGAATGCGCACATTTCAACAGCTAACCTTCCTGAGTTAGACCTTCTTATTCGCACAGGTGGCGAACACCGTATTAGCAACTTCTTGCTGTGGCAATGTGCCTATGCAGAGTTGTACTTTACCGACGTACTATGGCCCGACTTCAACGAAGACGTGTTTCAATTGGCCGTAGACGATTTTAACGTTCGCCAACGTCGCTTCGGTTTAACCGGTGAACAGGTAGTCACAGCCGATGGTTAACACCATACAGGCAATTATCAGGCTTGCCCTGGTAACGATAGCCAAAGGCAAATTATGCTAAAACAACGAATAATAACTGCATTAATCCTCGCGCCACTGGCGCTTTACGCTATTCTTTTTCTTCCTATTTTTTGGTTTGAAATAGCCATTGCTGGTGTTGTCGGGATTGGCGCTTATGAATGGGCGAATATGTCGGGCGTATGTGAACGTCCTAAAAAGCTCATTTATATGGCAGGTGCCTTTGCCATATGTATAGCCTTGTCTCTTATTGTTGATGCCAGCACGATTTGGTATCAAGGCCAATTACATGGTTTATACCGTGCCATATTAACGGTTGCCGTATTATGGTGGATAGCGTCTTTATTTATGGTGCTAGCCTATCCCAAATATTCCAAGTTCTGGAAAGACAGTCGCAGCGTTAGAACCCTATTTGGGGCACTTACGCTTATACCCACATGGGTAGCGGTTGTTGCGCTTCGCACGAGCTTGCACGATGTTGATCCTTTCTACGGCGCTTCACTCATCTTCTATGTGCTGGGGATTGTTTGGGCTGCAGATATTGGTGCATTCTTTGTTGGCGTAAAATTCGGACGCCACAAGTTACGCCCTAACGTATCGCCAGGTAAAAGTTTAGAAGGCTTGTTAGGCGGTATTGCAGCTTCATTCGCTATTATCGCTTTTGCGGCCCTTCACTATCAGGTAGAGCCTTCGCGTATTTGGCTTCACCTTGCTATCGGCGGTATTACGGTGGCTGTTTCCGCCCTTGGCGATTTAAACGAAAGCATGCTTAAGCGTTGTGCGGGCATTAAAGACAGCGGCAAAATTCTCCCTGGGCACGGTGGTGTACTCGATAGAATCGACAGCTTAACCGCGGCATTCCCTGTTTTTGCGTTCTGCTATGTAACCTGGATGGCGTAATGCAAACAGTAACAGTGTTAGGGGCCACAGGCTCCATTGGTTGTAATACACTCGACGTAATAAACCGCCACCCAGACAAGTATCGTGTATTTGCTATTACTGGCAACTCACAGCTTGAATTGCTTATGGAGCAGGCCCAAAAATGCGCGCCGCGCTATGTGGTAATTGCTGATGACGCAAACTACAAACTAGCCTGTGAGTTAGCATCCCAGTACGGTGTGGATGCAGAAATTCTCGCTGGTGTTAAGGCGCTGGAAGAAGTATCCAGCGCGCCTGAAGTTGATGCTGTAATGGCAGCCATTGTGGGTGCAGCAGGGCTTTTACCCACAATGGCAGCAGTAAAAGCGGGTAAAAGGGTTTTGCTTGCCAATAAAGAAGCGTTAGTCATGTCTGGTGCTTTATTTATCGAGGCTGCGAACCAAAGCGGCGCTGAAATTCTTCCTATTGACAGCGAACACAACGCCATATTCCAGTGCCTCCCGCACGATTATGAATACGGTAACTTTGCTGCATCCGGCATTCGTAAAATTCTCTTAACCGGTTCTGGTGGTCCGTTTAGAGAAAGGCCACTTGATAGCTTCTCATCAATTACAATCGATGAAGCCAGTACACACCCTAACTGGTCGATGGGCAGAAAAATTACAATCGACTCTGCAACTATGATGAACAAGGGGCTGGAGTTTATTGAAGCCTGTTGGCTGTTCGGTGCTGGCGCAGATGATATTGATGTGGTTATTCACCCGCAAAGTATTATTCATTCCATGGTGCAATATATTGATGGCTCGGTGATCGCACAAATGGGTAATCCTGATATGCGTACCCCTATTGCCTATGGTTTGGCGCATCCTAAGCGAATCGAAGCTGGCGTGACGCCGCTCGACTTTTCTGACATTGGCAATTTCAGTTTTCAAACCCCTTGTTTTGAGCGTTATCCGAATTTGAAGCTGGCTATTGATGCGTGTAAAGAAGGGCAATGTGCAACAACGCGAGTGAATGCGTCAAATGAAGTGGCTGTCGAAGCCTTTCTAGAAGGCAAGATTGAGTTTTGCGATATTGCTAAAGTAAATGACGCCACGCTTAATGCTATGCCCAATGTGTCGGTGAATTCTATTCAGCAAATACTAGAGCAAGACAGCCTTGCAAGAGCAAAAGCTAACGAGATTATTCGAGGTAAATTCCAGTGCTAGCATTTTTATGGAGCCTTGGTGCATTCATTGTAGCCTTAGGTATTTTGGTTGCTGTACATGAATGGGGGCACTTTTATGTGGCTCGTAAATGCGGTGTGCAGGTAGAGCGCTTCTCAATTGGTTTTGGAAAGCCTATATGGCGTAAAACAAGTAAATCAGGCACAGAATATGTCATCGCTATGATCCCATTAGGTGGATACGTTCGCATGCTCGATGGACGCATTGATGACGTACCGCCTGAGTTAGAAGACAAAGCGTTTAACAATAAACCCGTTTTGCAGCGCATGGCGGTTATTGCTGCTGGCCCTGGCGTTAACTTTATTTTTGCGTTTTTCGCATTGTGGTTGATGTATTTAGTAGGCTTAGAAACCGTGAAACCTGTGGTTAAAAGCGTTGAACCAGAGAGCATCGCAGCCATTGCTGGTGTACAACCTGGCGATGAAATTATCAAAGTAGGCGACAGGAATACGCCTGATTGGGAAGCGGTAAATCTGGAAATAGTTTCTAATATTGGTGCCGAAAAAGCCAATGTCACGGTTAAAAATTCGTCAAATGTTGAAAAAGAACTGACTTTTACACTGGGTTCTTGGAACTTTGACCCAGATAGTGAGTCTCCTTTAAGCAGCTTAGGGTTAACCCCTTATCGTCCAGATGCAACGTTAACCGTTGGGTTTGTAGGTGAAGGAAGCGCGGCTCAGCAAGCGGGTTTAAAACCCGGTGATGAGCTTCTTGCATTAAATGGCGCTAAGTTGTCATCGTGGGAGCGATTAGTTGACGTTATTGTTGAAAGTCCCGGCGAGAATATCTCGCTTGATATACAAAGGGATGGACAACAACTGACGTTAGATGCCACGATAGCGCGCCGCGATACACCACAAGGGCAAAGTGGATATCTCGGTGTAAGCCCAACATTTGAGCCTTGGCCAGAAGGGTATGTGTTTACGCATCAATATGGCATTATAGAGGCTATTGGGAAGGCGCTAGATAAAACATGGCGTCTTATGACACTCAGTGTCGAAATGATAGGTAAGCTCATCACGGGCGACGTGTCAGTGAAGAATTTGAGTGGGCCTATCTCAATTGCTCAAGGTGCGGGAACAAGTGCTGGGTATGGACTTGCGTACTTTTTGAGTTTTCTTGCCTTAATAAGCGTAAATTTAGGCATAATAAATTTATTACCCTTGCCCATGCTTGACGGTGGTCACCTCATGTTTTTTATCGTGGAGTGGATCACAGGCAAACCTGTGCCTGAAGCGGTGCAGGAATGGGGTTACAGAATAGGTGGCGTGCTTCTGTTTATGATCATGGGTATCGCAATTTTTAACGATATCGCTCGCATAACCTGATACAAATCAGGAAGTACAAAACAGCTAATACAAAACGCGGCCAGGAAAAGAAAAATAGATGAAGTTAAAACAGTTAGTAGCAGCCGGAGCCATTCTTTCCAGTGCTAGCTTTGCCAATGCTGCGGCGCAAGACAGTGAATTTGTCGTTGAAGACATTCGCGTAGAAGGTTTGCAACGAGTTGCACTTGGTGCAGCCTTAACCTACTTGCCCGTTCAAGTTGGCGACGAGCTTAATACATTCAGGGTAACGCAGCTTATTCGCTCGTTGTACTCTTCAACTCACTTTGAAAATGTTGAAATTCTTCGTGATGGCAATACGCTTGTCGTGCGTGTCGCTGAGCGTCCTACCATTAGTAATATCATCTTTGAAGGCAACGATGATATTAAAGATGAGCAACTTCAGGAAAGCTTAGACGGAAACGGCGTTCGTATTGGTGAGCCGCTCGATAAGACCGTACTAACCTCTATCGAGAATGGCCTGAAAGACTTCTTTTACAGCATAGGTAAATATAATGCTGACGTGACGGCTATTATAACGCCGCTACCGCGTAACCGTGTTGACTTGAAATTACTTTTCGAAGAGGGCGACGCGGCTGAAATTGAACAAATCAATATTGTAGGTAACGAAATCTTCTCAGACGAAGAGCTGATGGAGGCTTTCGAGCTACAATACGACACGCCTTGGTGGGATTTCCTGTCGGAAACTCGCTACCAGCAGCAAACGTTGCAAGGGGATATGGAAACGCTGCGTAACCATTACTTAAACCGTGGTTACCTTCGCTTTAACGTTGACTCTACACAAGTTTCAATGACACCTGAAAAGTCAGGTATCTACATTGCCATGAACGTAACCGAAGGTGAGCAGTACACTATTTCAGAAGTTGAATTAGTAGGTGATGTACTTGGCCATGAAGAATATATTGAGCGCGTGCTTCCGCTGACAGAAGGTGAGCTATATAACCAAGCCGAAGTAACCTATACAGAAGAGTTCATCAGTAAATATCTTGGTCGTTTCGGATATGCTTATCCAACGGTTACTACCGTTCCTGAAATTAATGACGAAGACAAAACAGTTAAGTTGACGTTATCTGTTGATCCGGGCAAGCGTATTTATGTTAACCGCATTAAATTTAACGGCAACGTAGTAACTGCCGATAGTGTTCTGCGTCAAAATGTCAGCCAGATGGAAGGCACGTGGCTTTCAAATAACTTGCTAGAGTCTTCCAAGAACCAGCTTTCTCGACTTACTTATATGGAAGAAGTAGAGTATGAAACTGTACGTATTCCTGGCTCTGAAGATAAGGTTGACGTTAATTATAACGTTAAAGAGCAGCCTTCTGGCTCATTTAATGCGGGTATCGGCTATGGTGACAGAACCAAGTTAAGCCTACAGGCGGGTATCCAGCAAGATAACTTCTTGGGTACAGGTAAACGAGTTGGCCTTAACCTAAGCACAGTTTCATATCAGCGCAGCGCACAGATTACTTATAACGATCCTTACTTCACGATTGACGGGATTAGCTTGGGTGGTAGTTTAGGTTACAGTGAGTTTGACGGCTCAGACTTTAACGTTATCCAGTACAATTCTAAGCGTTGGTCAATTGGTGCGAATGTTGGTTATCCAATAAACGAATTCAACCGCATTAATTTTGGCTTAACCTATAGTAACGTTGAGCTATACAACCGTGGTTACTACGAGCAAACTGAGCAGTTTTATAACCAGTTTACGAACGGTGAAGACCCAGATGCAGCGATTAAATACGATAGTTACCTGGCAAGCATAAGCTGGAGTCGAAGTACGCTAAACCGTGGTTTGTTCCCAACGGCGGGTTCATCTCAACGAGCGTCATTTAGCATTACCACACCAAACTCAGATGTTAACTATTTTAAAACGGTATTTGACGGTAAGTGGTACTTCCCATTATCTCGTAACCAGCGCTGGTCTTTCCTAGCGCGCGTACGTCTTGGCTACGGGAATGGTTACGGTGATATTAACGGCAATGAGCAAATATTACCGTTTACAGAGAACTTTACAGCAGGTGGTTCTGATTCACTACGAGGATTCGAGAATAACACGGTAGGTCCTCGCGGTGTATTCCTAGGCAATACGGGTACTATAGTTGGGCCTGATGGTGAAGTGTTCCCAGGCGATCCAGCTGATGCGCAGCTGTCTTGGTCAACGCGAAGCCTAGGTGGTAACGCGATGGCACTTGGCGGTATCGAGCTTATTGTTCCTACGCCATTTGTTGAAGAAGAAATGGATAACTCAGTTCGTACAAGTTTGTTTGTGGATGTGGGTAACGTGTGGGATACTGAGTTCGACTATGACTATTACCGTCAGTTTGACATAGCATCTACACAACGCGGTGAGCTATTGGACTATTCTGATTGGAGCCTGTATCGTAGCTCGGCAGGTATATCGGTCCAATGGGTATCACCAATGGGACCGATGGTATTCAGCTTCTCGAAAGCGATACAGCAACGTGATGGTGACGATGCGAGATTCTTCACTTTCAACATTGGTCAAACTTTCTAAGACATTAAAGCGAGCGCGTTTTTAGGCGCGCTCTATAATAAGATTCACAAAAGGAGTTCCCTTTGAAACAGTTGGTTAAACATATCGTTGCAGGAGCAATGTTGGGTAGCGCTTTAGTTAGTACATCTGTAATGGCTGAGCAGAAAGTTGCAGTTGTCGATGTGCAAGGTATTTTCCAAGCGATGCCTCAAGCGGCTGAAATTCAAAACGCTATTCAGGCTGAATTTAAAGATCAGCTTGAAGAAGTGAATCAACTGCAGCGTGATGGTCAGTTCTACGCAGAACGTCTTCAGCGCGACGCAGCGACAATGAGCGATGCAGAGAAGAAAGAACTAGAACAAAAAATCTTGTCAGTACGTGAAGAGCTAGCTAAGAAAGGTCAACCTTTGCAGCAAAACATTCAACGTCGCAGCAACGAAGAGCGCAACAAGCTTCTTGGACTAATCAAGCAAGCTATTGACTCTGTTGCAGCAAAGCAAGGTTATGACCTAGTGCTTAACGCTGGTGCGGTTGCGTTTGCAAAAGAAGAGCACGACTTATCTGAGCAAGTTCTTCAGCAAGTAAGCAAAACTAACTAATAACTGCACTAGTCAGTTGTAAAATTTATCAGACCAACTCCCCAAAGGTGTTGGTCTGATTTGTTTTTTGCGCTTAACAGCGTATGGTTGCCGCCGTTTTTAGTTTTTACGGCGAGTTTGACCAGAATGCCAATCAATCATCTGTATTGGTATAAAATAGTTGTAGGTCATGCTTGTATACAGGAGAAAGTTTTTGGCCAATTCACTTAATACCATCGAAATTCAGGAAATATTGGAACTGTTACCTCATCGGTATCCATTCCTACTTGTTGATCGTGTAACAGACTATGTTCTGGGTGAGTCTGTAAAGGCTTATAAGAATATCACTATCAATGAGCCGTGTTTCATGGGGCACTTCCCTGAACAGCCAATTTTCCCAGGGGTATTAATTCTTGAAGCAATGGCACAAGCTGCCGGTGTTTTAGGATTTAAGACAATGGGTAACAATGATAAGTTATACTTGTATGCAGGGATTGATAACGCACGCTTTAAGCGTCCTGTTGTTCCAGGTGACAGGCTTGAGTTTGATGTTGCTCTAGTTAAAGAGCGCAGAGGGATTTGGAAATTTAAAGGCACTGCAAGCGTTGATGGCGATATCGCTTGTGTTGCAGAGTTTATGTGTGCGATGAGAGAGATAGCTTAACGTGATCCATCCAACTGCGGTAATTTCAGAAAGTGCAACGATTGGTGAAAATGTCACCATTGGTCCATTTTGTGTGGTAGACGACAACGTCACCATAGGTGATGGCTGTATTCTGAAATCACATGTGGTGGTACGCGGCCCAACGCGTATCGGTAAAAACAATAAATTTTATCAGTTTTCTTCAATTGGTGAAGACTGCCAAGATAAGAAGTATGCGGGCGAGCCTACTGAACTTGTCATCGGTGACGATAATGAGTTTAGGGAAGGGGTAACCGTTCACCGAGGCACTATTCAAGACAACAGCATTACTATTATCGGCTCTCGCTGTTTATTTATGGCCAACTCTCATGTTGCCCATGATTGTGTTCTTGGCAACGACATTATTATTGCAAACAGTGTTGCGATTGCTGGCCATGTTCACATGGACGACCACGTCATTGTTGGCGGTGCCGCAGGTATTCACCAGTTCTGTAAGATTGGTGCCCATTCGTTCTTGGGGGCTGGCGGCATTATTCTGCGCGACGTGCCTCCTTTTGTTATGGTCAGCGGTCAGAAAAATATTCCTCAGGGTATTAATTCTGAAGGACTTAAGCGTCGTGGCTTCAGCAAAGAAGAAGTTATGGCCATTAAACGCGCTTACAAAGCCATATACCGTGAAGGCAATACCGTCGACGAAGCCATTGAAAAACTTGCCGAACCCGCACAGGAGTTCCCTGGTGTGGCCCTTATGGTGAAGTTCTTACAAGACTCTAAGCGAGGCATTATTCGCTAATTATGTCTACGCCTATCCGTATCGGCATGGTTGCCGGAGAGCCCTCTGGTGACGTGCTTGCCGCCGGAATGGTTGCAGAGTTAAAACGCCAATACCCTGATGCTGTTATTGAAGGGATTGGCGGTCCAAATATGATAAACGCGGGTTTTCATAGTCTTTTCGATATGGAAACCTTGTCGGTTATGGGACTTGTCGAAGTCCTCTCCCATCTACCTGCCATCTTGAAAGTTAAAAAGCAGCTTCTTGCTCACTTTGAGCAAAATCCGCCAGATATTTTTGTGGGTATTGATGCGCCTGATTTTAATCTAAGAGTAGAAAAAGCGCTTAAAGCACGCGGTATCAAAACCATGCACTATGTGAGTCCTACTGTGTGGGCGTGGCGTGAAAAGCGCATCCATAAAATAGCGAAAGCGACTAATCGCGTGTTGGGTTTATTTCCTTTCGAGCAGCAGGTTTACGATAAATACCACGTTCCCTATACCTTTGTGGGACACACAATGGCTGATGCTATAGCAATTGAGCCCGACCAAAACGCGGCGCGCCAAGAATTAGGTGTAGATGGTAATGCTTCCGTATTGGCTGTACTTCCCGGCTCACGCAGAGGCGAAGTAGAAACGCTACTTCCAGTATTTCTGGAGACCATAGAAGCTATTCATGCTAAACGCAGTGACATTCAATTTCTTATCCCGGCTGCTAATGAACATCGTCTTGCACAAATAAAAGGGATATTGCTTGAAGCTGATAATGCAGAAGAACGCTTACCCATTCAGGTAACGCAAGGCACATCGCGAGATGCGATGATAGCTAGCGATGTTATCTTACTTGCTTCAGGCACGGCTACCTTAGAGGCCATGTTATGTAAGCGCCCCATGGTGGCCGCTTATTTACTTGCACCACTCACGTATAAAATTATGCAGCGCCTGTATAAAGCGCCTTTCTTCACGTTGCCAAATCTATTGGCTAATGAAGCTATTATTCCTGAATTACTGCAAGAAGAAGTAAATGCAGAGAATATGAGCAATCAGCTACTCAACTTCTTCGAAAGTGATAATTCAACCCTTATTTCCCGTTTCACCGACCTCCACCATACGCTAAAATGCAACGCTGATAAAACAGCAGCAAAAGCTGTCGTGGAGGAATTGTTTGCATAAGTTAATTGCCGGCGTTGATGAAGTAGGTCGTGGCCCGTTAGTCGGTGATGTGGTCACCGCCGCGGTCATTCTCGACCCTGAAAATCCCATTGAAGGGCTAACCGACTCTAAAAAACTGAGTGAAAAAAAGCGCGTAGCGCTTGCCCAAGAAATTCGTGAAAAAGCACTCTACTGGAATATTGGCAGAGCGAGCCCAGAAGAAATAGACAAGCTTAATATACTGCACGCTACCATGCTCGCCATGATCCGCGCAGTGGAAGGTTTACCTGTAAAGCCTGACTTTGTGCGTGTAGACGGCAACCGGGTTCCGGCGTGGAATTTTGAGTCTGAAGCGGTAGTGAAAGGCGATAGCCTGCACGCAGAAATTTCCGCGGCTTCCATTATTGCCAAAGTAGAGCGAGATAACGATATGATTTTGCTTCACGAGGTCTACCCGCAATATAACTTTGCCGGGCACAAAGGTTACCCCACAAAAGCACACTTTGAAGCCATCGCTGAATATGGCATCTTAGATTGCTATCGAAAAAGTTTTAAACCTGTAAAAGCGCTACTCGAAGAGAAATAACATCATGTCATCGCCATTTATTCATTTACGTGTTCACAGCGACTTTTCGATGATGGACGGCCTGAATAAGGTTAAACCTATTCTAGGTAAAGTGGCCGCGCTTGGCATGCCTGCCGTGGCGATCACCGACCAAATGAATATGTGTGGCTTGGTAAAGTTTTATTCCGAGGCACATAACTTAGGTATTAAGCCCATCATCGGCACTGATTTTTGGGTTACTAATGAAGTCTTTGGAGATGAACCTTTCAGACTAACCCTTATTGCAATGAACAATGAGGGATATAAGAACATTACTATTCTTATCTCCAAGGCCTATCTTCGCGGGCACCTCTCACACCGAGCGGTCATTGATCAAGAATGGTTGGCAGAGCACAGCGAAGGTGTGATTGCGTTATCGGGTGCACAGCATGGTGATGTTGGTGTGGGTTTAATGAAAAACAACGCCAAAATTCTCGATAGTGCCCTTGAGTTTTATCAAACTCATTTTCCCGACCGCTTTTATTTAGAGCTTATCAGAACCGGTAGGCAAGGTGAGGAAGATTACTTGCACCTTGCCGTGGAGCTTGCTGAGCAGCGCGGCTTACCCGTGGTTGCCACCAATGAAGTGTGCTTTATTGACCGTGAAGGCTTTGATGCTCACGAAATTCGTGTATGTATTCACGATGGCTACACGCTTGATGATAACCGCCGCCCTAAACGATACAGTGACCAGCAATATCTGCGCACTGCGGAGGAAATGGTTGAGTTATTTAGCGATATTCCTGAAGCCATAGAAAATACGGTTGAAATTGCCAAGCGCTGTAACGTTACCGTACGGTTAAACGAGTACTTCTTGCCGCAATTTCCAACCGGCGGCATGACCACCGAAGACTTCTTGGTTAAGGTGTCAGAAGAGGGGTTGGAAGAACGTCTAGAATTTCTATTTCCCGATGAAGAAGTGCGCAAAGCGAAACGTCCAGAGTACGATGACCGACTTCGCATTGAGCTTGAAGTTATCAACCAAATGGGTTTCCCAGGCTACTTCCTTATTGTAATGGAGTTCATTCAGTGGAGTAAGGATAACGGAATTCCGGTAGGGCCAGGGCGGGGTTCTGGTGCGGGCTCATTAGTGGCCTATGCCCTAAAAATTACCGACCTAGACCCGCTTGAATTCGACTTGCTATTCGAACGTTTCTTGAACCCAGAGCGTGTATCCATGCCCGACTTCGACGTCGACTTCTGTATGGATAGACGAGACGAGGTAATCGATCACGTTGCTGAGCTTTACGGGCGTCAGGCGGTATCGCAGATCATTACGTTTGGTACTATGGCGGCAAAAGCGGTAGTGCGCGACGTAGGCCGCGTACTTGGTCACCCATACGGCTTTGTAGACAGGATCTCAAAGCTTATTCCACCAGATCCAGGCATGACGCTTGAAAAGGCGTTTAAAGCAGAGCCACAGCTACCAGAAGTGTATGAAAGCGATGAGGAAGTGAAAGACCTTATCGATATGGCGCGAATACTTGAAGGGGTTACCAGAAACGCTGGTAAACACGCCGGTGGTGTTGTTATTGCGCCAACCACAATCACAGATTTCTCGCCTTTGTATTGTGATGACGAAGGTAAAAACCCCGTAACCCAGTTCGACAAAAACGACGTTGAAACGGCGGGCTTGGTAAAATTCGACTTCTTAGGTCTTCGTACGCTGACTATTATTCAGTGGGCAATAGATATGATCAAAGAAGGGAAAAACGTTGATGTCGATATCAGCGCTATTCCTCTTGAAGATCCTAAGAGTTTCAGAACCCTTCAAAACGCCGAGACAACTGCGGTATTCCAGCTGGAATCTCGCGGTATGAAAGAACTAATTAAGCGCCTTAAACCTGACTGCTTCGAAGATATTATCGCACTGGTGGCCCTGTTCCGTCCGGGCCCGCTGCAATCAGGCATGGTAGATAACTTTATTGATCGTAAGCACGGACGTGAAGAAATTTCCTACCCCGATGCTGAATATCAGCACGAGTGCTTGAAAGAAATTCTAGAGCCTACCTATGGCATTATCTTGTATCAGGAACAGGTAATGCAGATAGCCCAGGAAATGGCGGGCTACTCACTGGGCGGCGCTGACTTGCTTCGTCGTGCTATGGGTAAGAAAAAGCCTGAAGAAATGGCGAAGCAGCGCGGCACGTTCGCCGAGGGTGCGAAGGGCAATAATATTGACCCGGACCTTGCGATGAAAATCTTCGACTTGGTAGAAAAGTTCGCGGGTTACGGTTTTAACAAATCTCACTCTGCCGCTTATGCCTTGGTGTCTTACCAAACCCTGTGGCTGAAAGTGCATTATCCTGCGGAATTCATGGCTGCGGTAATGTCGGCGGATATGGATAACACCGATAAAATCGTGACGCTTGTCGATGAATGTGAGCGCATGGGCATCGAAATACTGCCGCCAGATTTAAATGCGGGTAAATACAAATTTACCGTTGATAGCGAAGGTCGCATTGTTTACGGTATCGGTGCGATTAAAGGGGTAGGTGAAGGCCCGATTGAAGCGATTATTGAAGCGCGGGAGACCCAAGGGGCATTTAAAGATCTTTTTGATTTCTGCGCCAAGATAGACATTAAACGGGTAAACAAGCGAGTGCTAGAAAAGCTAGTACTAGCGGGGGCAATGGACAACTTAGGTCCGCATCGCGCCAGCCTTATGGCGAGCTTACCCGAAGCCCTTGCCGCCGCTGGACAGCACGCAAAAGCCGAGTCTTTTGGTCAGTCAGACATGTTTGGCCTACTGACTACCGAGCCAGAAGACGTGAAGCAAGCGTTTGCCGATGTCCCTGAGTGGCCTGAAAAAGTATGGCTAGAAGGTGAAAAAGACACGCTAGGCTTGTACTTAACCGGCCACCCCATCAATCAGTACGCGGAAGAACTGCGTTACTACACCGACGGTCGATTAGTTGATTTAAAACCAACCAACAAAGACCAAATGGCCAGTGCAGTAGGACTGGTGCTTGGCGTGCGTGTTATGACGAACAAGCGGGGGCGTCGCTGGGCCATAGTGACACTGGATGATAAGAGTGCCAGAATAGACGTACGTTTCTTCCCCGATATGTACGAACAGTTCGAAAGTGTGTTAGAAACTGACAGAATATTGCTTATAAAGGGACAGGTCAGCTTTGATGATTTCTCTGGGGGCAATACAATCACCGCCCGTGATGTAATGGACATTGTTCAGGCACGAGAGAAAAACGCGAGAGCGCTGGCACTTAATATTGATACCCAGCTGCTTGAACCGAAGAAAATGAGTCAGATGCAATCTATCCTGCAGGCATTTAACGGTGGAAGTTGTCCTGTTCAGTTAGCGGTAACCCATCCAGACGCTGAAGTAATCTTAGCGTGTGGTGCAAGATGGTACGTTACCCCTGAAGACCAACTTTTGCACGATCTCAAACAATGTTTGGGAGACAAAGCCGTTTCAATTCTCTACCATTAAGGGTAAGAGTTCGATAGATTGGACATCTCGCGTTTGCATAGACGAGCGTAGTACGAATAGGACATGAAATGAGTATACAGTTTTTGGACTTTGAACAGCCAATAGCCGAACTAGAAGCAAAAATTGAAGAGCTTAGGTTGGTGAATCAAGGTGGCGAGTTTGACGTTGGTATTGAAGAAGAAATCAATAAGCTTCGCGGTAAAAGCGCAGAGCTGACCAAAAAGATCTTTTCTGATCTTGGCGCATGGCAAGTTTCCCAACTTGCACGTCACCCAATGCGTCCATACACGTTAGATTACATTCCTCGTATTTTTACAGAATTCGACGAGCTTGCTGGTGATCGCGCATTTGCTGACGATAAAGCGATTGTTGGTGGCCCAGCAATGCTAGATGATCAGCCGGTGATGATTATTGGTCATCAGAAAGGGCGTGACACCAACGAAAAAATTAAGCGTAACTTCGGTATGCCTAAACCAGAAGGCTACCGTAAAGCCTTGCGTCTTATGAAGATGGCTGAGCGCTTTAACATGCCTATCATCACTTTTATCGATACGCCCGGAGCGTATCCAGGTGTTGGTGCTGAAGAGCGCGGCCAAAGTGAAGCAATCGCGAAAAATTTATTCGAAATGGCTGAGCTTACTGTTCCAATCGTGTGTACCGTAATCGGTGAAGGTGGTTCAGGTGGTGCACTAGCGATTGGTGTTGGCGATCGCGTTAATATGCTTCAATATTCTACGTACTCGGTTATTTCACCAGAAGGTTGTGCGTCTATTTTGTGGAAAAGCGCAGAAAAAGCACCACTCGCTGCTGAAGCCATGGGTGTAAGTGCACCACAAATTAAAGAGCTAGGCCTGATTAACAGTATTGTTGAAGAGCCTCTAGGTGGCGCCCATCGCGACCATAATGGTATGGCGGCTAATTTGAAGGCCGTGATTAAGCAGCAGCTTAACCAGCTTAAAGAACTAGATAAAACTAAATTGATGGAAGAGCGTTACCAGCGTTTACTGTCGTTCGGTTATTGCTAATTTCATTAAGAAAACTAGCATAAAATTGCATTTAGCCGCTATGTACACCTGCGCTCTATCAGTTTAGACGCTTGATATAAAATCTAGCGAGCGGCGGCTTAATTCATGTCGGTCATGTAATGTCGTATACGAACAAGGGGGTTGTTTACCAAAGGTAACCAACCCCTTTGTCTTATTAAAAAGTGTCTTATTAGAAAGTGTGTTATTAGAAAGCCAGTGCTTAGCCAAATACAAAATTAAACCTCAGTAAAATATAGCGTTGAAAGAATAAGGTATTACCGGTCTGTGACCCCTCTACAATCCCCAACAATCGAACATATCGTCAACCGCATAGCGACATCTCTCACTGATGTAGAGCTACCACTTCAAACGCCACTCGTCGTTGCTTACAGCGGTGGTGTGGATTCGACCGTTCTGCTCCAAGCCGTTATTGCGTATAGGGAGCAGTTTGATAGCCCAATTCATGCTGTACATGTACATCACGGTTTAAGTGATAATGCCGAACAGTGGGCAAAGCACTGCGAATTACAGTGTCGTCTTGAAGACGTAGCATTTCATTTGTATCGAGTTGATGTTGATACGGGGTCGAGAAAAAGCCTGGAAGCAGAAGCGCGTAAGGTTCGATACAACGCATTGTTAGAAGTGTGTGACCAAATAGGCGGTGTACTGTTATTGGGACAACATGCCGAAGATCAGCTTGAAACCGTATTGCTTCAGCTTAAACGCGGTGCTGGTCCTCAGGGCTTAGCGGGTATGGGAGAAGTTCAGTACCGAGGTGACACCTTGATAATGCGCCCTATGCTAGCACTAGAGAAAGCCGAGATTGTGGCTTATGCCGAAGAGGAAATGTTGCAGTGGGTTGAGGATGAATCTAATCAGCAAAATAGCTTTGATAGGAACTTCTTAAGGAACGAAATCATACCTCACTTGCTGGCCAGATGGCCTAAGTTAACCAAAACCGTGGGGCGCAGCGCCGAGCTTTGTGCTGAACAAAGCGCACTAGTCAGCGATTCTGCCCAAAAATATTTTGAAGATTGTAAACGCACAGCTCTCAGGCTCGACGGGCAACAACTCGCAGCATTGTCGTTACCGTGGCAGGCTATGGTCATTCGCGCGTGGTTTCGAGCTCAAGGCGAGCTGTCGCCCTCAAAAGCGCAGACAGACCAAGTACTTGCTATGTTAAAAGCAAAGCATGATGCAACCCCTGAAGTGAACTTTAAATGGGGCAGGGTTATACGGTTTGACCAAGACCTTTATTGGGTGGTGAACGCTACACATGAAGTACCGCAAAACCTAAAATTAGTGCCCAACCAAGATATCGCGCTTCCTTGGCTTAGAGGCCATATTCGAATTGCAGTGCCAAAAGCGCGAGAAGAAGATACCGTTTCTCTGCAAACCAATGCTCGCAACCTTAAAGTAAAGCCAGAAAATGCGAACGTATCTAAGTTGCTGAAAGAATGGTTTAAGGTATGGCGCGTGCCAAGATGGGAGCGAAACGGCGTGCCGGCAATCTTGATTAACGACGAGCCTGTCGCACTGATTGTTGAAGGACGGTGTGTTTATTTGCAGCCCAAAGCGCCAGATATAGAAATAACCTTTAGTCTCGACTGAATCTATGTAGCACTAAAAGTGCCGTTTTTTGAAAGGGCTAGATACTCTTGCTTATGGTATCCATGGCAATAATGTGCAAAAGCGGCATTGCTTTGCCGCCATCCTGATAAATTCGTATCGCGACGTTACGCTGCGTGATAGCTATTTTTTCCAGAATTTTTCACGCGATACAGGGCGTTGTCAGCACGGTCAAATAGGCTACTCATCGTATCGCCGTCGCGATAAATCGCGCCGCCAAGGCTGGTTGATACGCCTAAGCGAGATAAGTAGCTAGAGCTATTGATACTCATTTGAATACGCTGGGCTGCACAAGCTAGTTGCTGTTGCGACTGACAGTCTAGCAAACAACAAAACTCATCGCCGCCATAGCGAAATGCTTCGTCTTCATCCCGCAGAACATTAGATAAATGTGATGCAACATGGACAAGTACTTTGTCACCTTCGCCATGACCAAAATTATCATTCACATACTTAAAGTTGTCTAAGTCGATCACCAAAAGTGCGAAAGGATCATCGTGTCTTTGCGCCCAGCCAAGTTGTCTTGTCATTGACTGCTCAAAGCCCGCTCGGTTACCTAAGCCAGTTAACACATCTTTAGTCGCCATCTGTTGCACACGCATCAATAAAAGAGCGTGCTTTACTTGTTTTCCAAATAAATCATGCAGTTGGAATAGACTCTCCCGTTGCGATAACGACAAGGGTGAACTAATGTAGTAATAGACATGAGCTTGATCGCCATTAACGGCATTGGCACCTTGTAGTGGTAAATCAATGAGTGCTGACGATATCTTTGCATTACCGTACACCCAACGCGAGTCAAAGTCAGACAAGCTAAACCCGACAATAGGTAACAACGTGTTTAGCTGCTGAAAATACACGCCACCTAGCTCTTGTAGTTCAAGAGTAGAAAGTAGCTGCGTGATAAAGCCTGATAATTCACTAAAAGAGAGTGATTTACCTGTGCTCTCAGCAGGGTAAAAATTGTTATGTTGTGTGCTATCGTAGACTGACGTTGAAAAATCCACAGTAGTGCCCCTATACAAAATGCGTTGATATGCAAAGAAACAAGTGTCAAAGCCCTGACGTTTCTGTGGCCACATCTGCATTTTCGCGGAATTTATGGCGATCACAGCGGCAAAACTTGCCGGATCTGCATTTACACAGGGGATTTTGCAAACTAGATGCCAACAAAGTGTTTCAGGCACTAGTCTTTAGTTTAAAGCGTAAAATCGCGTGATTTATCGCGCTTGTTTTACAAATGGAAGTTTATGTAGCTTTAGGAGGTAGTGTGGGGACGAGCTTTTTAAATATCGTGATATTGATGTTTATATCGGTATGTGCGGTCGCATTATTTAAACGCATTCATCTCCCTCCTATTCTTGCTTATCTGTTTGCCGGCGTACTCGCGGGTCCACAACTATTATCTGTGTTTGCCCACCCAGAAGAAATGCACCTGCTCGCTGAAGTGGGCATAGTGTTTTTGCTCTTTTCACTTGGTCTTGAGTTCTCGTTACCTAAATTGTTGGCAATGCGCTCTTTAGTATTCGGTGTAGGATTAGGGCAAATGGTGTTTACCACGGCAGTGTTTACCTGTGTTCCTCTGTTTCTCGGCATTCCAATGAGTGCGTCCATCATTATTGGTGGTACGCTGGCGTTAAGCTCAACCGCTATTGTAATTAAGCAAGCTACCGAAATGGGCATTCTTAATAACAGGCGTACACAATTAGCGGTGAGTATCTTACTCTTTCAAGACTTAGCGGTGGTTCCGTTCCTAATTGCTATTCCTCTTTTAGCCCAGACTGGTGAAGTAAGTATTGCGCTAGCTTTAGGCGAGGCGTTGCTTAAAGGTGTGTTTGTCATTGCGTTTCTAATGTCAGTGGGTAAGTGGTTACTACCTTGGGTGTTTAGAGAGGTAGCAAGAACAAGGACTGACGAGCTGTTTGTTCTGACCACTATATTGATTGCCCTATTGGCAGGAGGGCTAACTTATTACTTCGGGCTATCCATGGCGCTAGGCGCTTTCTTGGCGGGTATGATGTTGGGGGAAAGCCAATACAAGTATCAACTTGAAGCCGACATTCGTCCGTTTCGAGATATTTTAATGGGGTTATTTTTTGTTACCGTGGGTATGCAGTTAGAACTCACTGTACTGTGGAACAGCCTGTTTGAGATTGTTTTTGGCGTTTTTGCTTTGATGATAGTTAAAGTCATTTTAGTAAGAGGCGCATCTCTATTAGTTAAAACCGATGTAATAGATGGCTGGTCTGCTGGGGTTAAACTTTGTCAGATTGGCGAGTTTAGTTTTGTAATTGCTGCGCTTGCTACGACACACGGCGTGTTAACGTCAGAGCAGTCATCGCTGATTGTGTGCATGGGTGTAATCAGTATGGCGTTAACCCCGTGGCTTATGAATAACAGCGTCACTATAGCAAGGCGTATTGTTAACAAGGATATCTCGTTCGATGACAATGTGAGCTTTGGTAATGCAGAGCCGTTAACCAACCACGTCATTATTTGTGGGTTTGGCCGCGTTGGACAGTCGGTAGCACGTATGCTGAAAATGGAAGGCATTCATTTTGTTGCCATAGATATGGATCCTGTCAGAGTACACGAGAGTCGAAACGCGGGAGAGCCCGTCATCTTCGGTGATGCGAGTCAAAAAGATATATTGATTACTGCCAATGTAGAAGGTGCCAAGCTTGTGCTTGTTACGTTTGATCAAGTCGATAAGGCCAAGCAGGTGATAACGCAGACCCGAAGCATTACGAGCACTACAGATGTTATGGTGCGTACCAAACGAGACTACCAGCTTGAAAGCCTATACAGCGCGGGTGCCAATCAAGTCGTGCCAGAGCTGCAAGAGGGGAGCTTGATGTTGGTATCGCAGGTGCTGCATTACGCCGGCGTGCCAATGTCTCGTATTTTAAAGCGGGTGCGAGCTGAGAGAAAAGGTCGCTACGATCATATGCACGGCTTTTACCCGGGAGAAACAACAGAGATCACCTATGGCACAGAAGACAAGTTAGAGTTTATCCATGCTGTGGTGTTGTCCGAACACGCTTCCTGTATTGGCAAAGCCATAAAAGATATCGATTTCTCGAGAATGCGAGTAGCGATTAAGGGCCTAAGACGGAATGGAAATGAAGTTAAAGACCCAGACCAAGACGCTATTTTGCAAGCCCATGACGTGCTAGTGATTGCGGGTAAACCCCGGCGTGTGGAGCGAGCAGAGCGAAAACTATTAGAAGGGAGCTAGCACGCAGTTAAACTTAGCGTTGTTTAGTCTAGCGCGCTTGCCATGGAACATGTGTTGAATTACGTGAGTTCAAGCTTACGCTACGCGGTCGCTTTCTAAGTCTGCAAATTGCTTTTTTAGGTCGTAGCGCTCGTCTGTCACTATCTTCTCAAGCACAGAAACTCGTTCCTTAAGCTCTGCAATTTCGGCTTTATAAGCATCGGTTTCTTTGCTGCTAAGTTTCTTCTTACTTTTGTCTTTTGCACTTTCGACAATGGAAACTAAGGCCCAGGCACAAATGGCTACTATTGCAATCGCGGTCATATTCACGGTGGTATCCCTCACAAATGGCTTTAAAACAGTGTAGGTGAAAATTTGGCCTGTTGCCTAATTCACCCCGTATTTAGTTAAATACTCATCGGTAAAATTACTGCTTCGCTTCAGGTACTATAGCGGTTATCTAACATACTTTTTAGTAAAAAATGTAACCTGTTAAGTCCATCACACTAGCAGTGTTATAATGAGAGATTGCAAGTAGGTTGCCAAGTGACAAAAGTCATTACTTTCTAAGAAGTTAGAATGTTTACCTAAGCTAATACAAAATAAATATTAATGAATTTCACCAAGTAAAGTAGCAAAATTGACGAATGAGTGACCAAAATAGCAACCGTCCAACACCAAATTTCGACCTTGCAAACAAGCAAACGCAAGAAAAAGAGGCTGTGCAGGAGCCGTTGACTGAAATCGCAATGGAAGACATCGCGACAGAAGAAGACATAATGTGGATGAGGCATGCGTTAACGCTTGCCGATAAGGCTGAGTCGATTGGTGAGGTGCCAGTCGGCGCCTGCGTAGTATTAAACGGTGAGCTTATCGGTGAAGGCTTCAATACGCCGATAACGGATAATGACCCATCTGCGCATGCAGAGCTACGCGCTGTTAAAGAAGCAGCAGCTGCGGTGCAAAACTACCGACTTATTGATGCTACGTTGTATGTGACATTAGAGCCCTGCTCTATGTGCGCAGGTATGCTGGTACATGCACGGGTAAAGCGGGTGGTGTTTGGCGCAAAGGATGCGAAGACAGGCGCTGCGGGCTCGGTCATGAACCTATTGCAACATCCTGCGCTTAATCATCAACTTGAGGTTGTATCTGGCGTATTAGCTGACGAATGTGCTAACAAATTGTCAGATTTTTTTCGCAAGCGCAGGAAAGAAATAAAGGCTGCCAAAAAGGCGAAAAGACTGCTAGAGGGGGATGCTTCAAACTAGTGTTTTATGGTACCGCTTGAAGTTGTGCTTATTCGTGTTTTCGCCCATTTGGTATATACCGGTTACATGGTCAATCATTGTGAACCAGATGGCATAGAGGTGGCTTAGCCAGGCGTACGGGTTAACTGAGTGAACATATCGCTGGTAACAAATAGCTTGCGGCGCTGAAGTACTTTTTGGTGACAACGCTTAAGCATAAGTCTGCGTCTGTTGTTGTTTTTCAATTTTATTCCTTTTTTCATAAATCGATTTTTTTTCATTTGTTCTCCTTTCTCGCGTTGTGGCCACTTTATGTTTTTCGTGACCACTTTTCTTCCGTTGTGCGCAGCTCTCTTTATTTGAACAAGTCTCACGTTATTCGAGAGATGTTGTCATTAAAAGCCGCTGCTCTTCTAGAGCTTGTCATCGTTGAGAAAATAATTATTCTGAGAAAGTAAGTCAGTGTCTGACTAACTTCTTTTTAGGGTACAGTACAAAGATGACATCGAAATGACAGTTTTCAAGAGAGAAGTAAGGTGAACTGCGTCAAATTTTTCCTTGTTCGTCCAACCATACTAAGCTGTCATAATAACGACGAATATTTTCCACATACTGTAACGCTTCATCGCCTCTTGCATAGCCATAGCGAGTAGTACGGTAATATTTCTTTTGCCTAAGCTGTGGCAAGCGACGCTTTACATCTACCCAAAGGTCTGGATTGCCACCTTGTTGCTCGGTAAGAATGCGTGCGTCTTCTAAATGGCCCATACCTATATTATACGACGCCATAGCCATCCAGGTTCTATCTGGCTCGCTAATTCGCGCAGGTATGCGATTGAGCAAACTGGCAAAATAACGAGAGCCTCCGCGAATGCTTTGTTCAGGATCGGTTCTGTCATCTACGTTCCAGTCACTTGCCGTATCCATGGTGAGCATCATTAGACCGCGAACGCCAGTTCTTGAAATAGCGTCACTGTCCCAGTGACTTTCTTGATAACTCATGGCCGCAAGCAGTCGCCAGTCTAATTCACCTGCATACTGTTGAAATAAGGGTTTGTATTGGGCAAGTGCTGTCTCGGCGGCATAATTAAACGCACGACTATCGACGTAATCAAACTGGCGAATATGGCCAAAGTACTTGTCTTCTAACACCGTAAACCAGCCTGACTGATGTACAGTACCAAAATATTCAATCAGCGCTGCTTTCACTGAGTCATCTTGATGTAATGGGAGTGCCCATGCCATCGGCATATCTTCATTAAGGGTTTTTGCCACGGCTAAGTTAGGATATCGCCTGCGCTGAAGGGCTAGACGGTTGCTGTCTGCTACCGTATAGGCAATGTCGCCATTGGCAACTTGTTGCAACAGTTCTTCAGAGTCAGAATCTTCGGTGGTAACAAGTTGGGTTTTTATTATTGGGTTTTCACCATCACTTGCTTGGTCGGTTACCTCGTCTAATAAATTAGACAGTAAGTGAGCTTGGCTGCTACCTGCCACAGTAACAATAGGGGCATCAAGTTCTAATAAGTCTTTAGGTCTCGATGTCCCTGCTTGGAAGACGAGCTCTTGTTGAACGTGTTGATAGGCTGGGCCGTAAGCAAAACGACTTTTAAGTGAAGGCGTTACCGCATCGCCTGTCGCGACAATGTCCAGATTACCTTCTTCTAACTGTTCTAACATGACTTCATAGCTGTAGAAGGGGTAAAGGTCGAGCGTCACGCCAAGGTAATCGGCAAATCCTGCCAGCAGTTCATATTCAAAACCCTGCGGCCCCTCTGCGCCGTTATAAAATGTTCCTGCACCATAAACGGTTCCCACGCGGATCGACTCTCGTTCCAACAATGAAGAAAGGGCAGTGGGTACGGAAGGAACGCCACAACTTATAACAGCAATAGATAATATGATTATTAATTGTAGTTTTAATCGTTTTTTATAGTCTTGTGACTGCATAGACCTTTACTTGTTGTCATTAAACCATCTAAGTTTAAAAAAAAGTTCATGTAAGCGCGTTATGAGGTTACTTACTGCGCATAATTACTCTATAATCCGCGCCGAAATACTCATCAATCCAAGAGGCAACGCGTCGCATTGGTGGTCGTTGTTTCTAACAAACCAGGTAAATCAATATGTTGGTCCTTCGAGGCGCTCCTGCACTATCAGAGTTTAACCAAACTAAACTGATTGCAAAGCTGGGTCAATCCGGCGTTAGGGTTAAAAACCTATATAGCGAATATGTTCACCTAGTCGATTCCCAAGGTGACTTGTCTAAGCAGCAAATAGAGATACTCGAGAAGCTGCTCACTTACGGCCCCGCGAGGCAAGCACAAACCCCTTCTGGAACCTTCTTCCTCATTACTCCTCGCCCCGGCACTATCTCTCCCTGGTCTTCTAAAGCCACCGACATCGCTCACAACTGCAGTCTAAAAAATATCAACCGCATAGAACGTGGTTGTGCGTTTTATATAGAAACAGAAAACGGTGTGAGTGAAGATGATTTTGCGCTTATCGCTAGTTTCTTACACGACAGAATGACCGAATCAGTGTTCACCAATACTGATGAAGCTGCGGTACTCTTTTCACATACCGAAGCCAATACTTTTACCAGTGTAGATGTATTAGGCGAAGGCAAAGACGCGCTAGTTAATGCAAATGTGTCGTTAGGCCTTGCTTTAGCTGATGATGAGATTGACTACCTGTTTGATAGCTTTACTAAGCTAGGCAGAAACCCGACTGACGTTGAACTTTATATGTTTGCGCAAGCAAACTCTGAACACTGTCGTCACAAAATTTTTAACGCTAGCTGGACCATTGACGGCGAGGACCAAGAAAAGTCGCTGTTTAAAATGATCAAAAACACCTACGAGTTGTTACCTGATCATGTGTATTCAGCTTACAAAGATAACGCAGCGGTAATGGAAGGGTGGCAAGCAGGTCGTTTCTTCCCGAACCCGCAGTCACACCAATACGAATACCATCATGAAAATATTGATATTTTGATGAAGGTAGAAACCCATAATCACCCAACGGCAATTTCACCTTTCCCAGGTGCGGCAACAGGCTCTGGTGGTGAAATCCGTGATGAAGGTGCTACTGGTCGTGGTTCAAAACCTAAAGCGGGTTTGGTTGGTTTTACCGTATCTAACTTACGTATTCCTGGTGCTGAACAGCCGTGGGAATTCGAATACGGCAAGCCACAGCGCATTGTAAGCGCCCTTGATATTATGCTTGAAGGCCCACTAGGTGGCGCAGCGTTTAACAACGAATTTGGTCGTCCTGCGCTACTGGGTTATTTCCGTACCTTTGAACAAGAAGTCAATAGCTTCAACGGTGTTGAAGTGCGCGGCTATCACAAACCTATTATGTTAGCTGGTGGTTTAGGTAATATTCGTCGCGAGCATATTGAAAAAGGCGAAATTACGGTAGGCGCTAAGCTTATTGTGCTTGGCGGCCCTGCAATGAACATTGGTCTTGGCGGCGGTGCAGCCTCATCAATGGCATCTGGCCAGTCAAACGAAGATTTAGACTTCGCTTCAGTACAGCGAGACAACCCTGAAATGGAGCGTCGCTGTCAGGAAGTGATTGATGCATGTTGGCAGCTAGGGGATAACAACCCTATTCAGTTTATCCACGATGTGGGCGCAGGTGGTCTTTCAAATGCACTGCCTGAGCTGGTTAATGACGGTGGCCGCGGCGGTAACTTTGAACTTAGAAAAGTATTGTCAGATGAGCCAGGTATGACACCTCTGGAGCTATGGTGTAACGAATCTCAAGAGCGCTATGTTTTATCTGTCGCGCCTGAAAATATGCCAGTGTTCGAAGCAATTTGTGCCCGCGAACGCGCGCCGTTTGCTGTGGTTGGTGAAGCCACTGTCGAGCAGCACCTCAACCTGAACGACAGCCAGTTTGACAACAAACCTATCGATATGCCTCTTGATGTACTTTTAGGCAAGCCGCCTAAAATGCACCGCGACGTAAGCTCGACCAAGGTTAGCTCGCCAGCGCTAAACGAGGCAGGCATTACCTTAAGTGATGCAGCAAATCGCATTTTATCTTTGCCTACCGTGGCAGAGAAAACCTTCCTTATCACCATTGGCGACCGTTCGGTTACCGGCCTTGTAAGTCGCGATCAAATGGTAGGCCCATGGCAGGTGCCAGTGGCAGATATGGCGGTTACTGCAACAGCGTTTGACACCTACCACGGTGAAGCGATGTCGATGGGTGAGCGTACGCCTGTCGCGTTACTATCGCACGGCGCGTCTGCACGTCTTGCTGTGGGTGAAGCGTTAACCAATATTGCCGCAGCAAACATCGGCGATATTAAGCGCATTAAACTGTCAGCAAACTGGATGGCAGCAGCTGGACACCCAGGTGAAGATGCGGGTCTTTATGAAGCGGTTAAAGCAGTGGGTGAGGAGCTTTGCCCAGAGCTAGGCCTAACCATTCCTGTGGGTAAAGACTCTATGTCTATGAAAACGGCATGGAATGACAACGGTGAAGATAAAGCGGTGACTTCTCCGCTGTCACTGGTTATTTCAGCGTTTGGTGCAGTAAAAGATATTCGCAAAACCCTAACGCCTCAGCTACGTACAGACAAAGGCGCAAGTCGCTTGCTGCTACTCGATTTGGGCGAAGGGAAAAATCGCTTGGGCGCGAGCTGCCTGGCACAAGTCTATACTCAGCTTGGTGATAGCCCAGCAGATGTGGTCTCTGCAACTCGCCTTAAAGCCTTCTTTGACGCAATGCAGACGTTAATTGAAAAAGGTTTGGTGTGTGCATATCACGACCGTTCAGACGGTGGCCTGTTTACCACCGTTGCTGAAATGGCCTTTGCTGGTAAAACAGGTGTAAGCATTAACCTTGATAGCCTAGTTGGAAACGACATTGCCGTATTGTTCAATGAAGAACTAGGTGGCGTAATCCAAGTGCTTGAAAGCGATATGGATGCCGTTAACGCAGTACTGACTGAATTCGGTTTAACTGAATTGACTCACGATATCGGTACGCTTAATAGCACCGACATGATTGAGTTTAGTCGCGGTGGCGTTGCTGTACTTGCAGATAGCCGCGTATCAATGCGTACAACGTGGGCACAAACCACGTTTGAAATGCAGAAACTGCGTGATAACCCTGAGTGTGCTGAACAAGAACACGCGGCAAAGCAAGATGCTGCCGACCCAGGTTTGCATGCTGCGTTGTCTTATGATGTAAACGAAGACGTAGCAGCGCCCTATATTGCCAAAGGCGTTAAGCCAAAAGTGGCGATATTAAGAGAGCAGGGCGTAAACTCGCATCTAGAAATGGCGGCTGCATTTACCCGTGCAGGCTTTGATGCTATCGATGTGCACATGAGTGACGTGTTGGCTGGTCGCATTACCCTTGAACAGTTTGCGGGCCTTGCGGCTTGTGGCGGTTTCTCTTACGGCGATGTATTAGGTGCAGGTGAAGGTTGGGCGAAATCTATATTGTTCAACAGCATGGCTCGCGACCAGTTTGAAGGCTTCTTCAACCGTAACGATACGTTCAGCTTAGGTGTGTGTAACGGCTGTCAGATGCTATCGAACCTTAAATCACTGATTCCAGGTACTGAGCATTGGCCACATTTCGTGACCAACCAGTCGGCGCGATTTGAAGCTCGTGTTGCAATGGTCGAAGTGATGGAGTCTAAGTCTGTGCTGCTTGATGGCATGGCAGGTTCGCGTATGCCTATTGCTGTGTCGCACGGTGAAGGCCAAGCTGAATTTGCCAATGACAACGCGCTGTCACAAGTAGGCGCGCAGGTGGCGATGCGTTACGTAGACAACTACGGCAAGCCAACCATGCAATATCCGGCAAACCCGAATGGTTCACCGCAGGGGATCACAGGCTTAACTTCACAGGACGGGCGAAGCACAATTATGATGCCGCACCCTGAACGTGTATTCAGAGCCGTGGCAAACTCGTGGCGTCCAGACGATTGGCAAGAAGATGGTGCGTGGATGCGTATCTTCAGAAATGCCCGTAAATTTGTTGGGTAACAAAGCACTGTTAGTTCGATAAAAACAGGGGGAAACCCCTGTTTATCTTTCGAAAAAATACTGTTTAATAAACGTTCATACCATAAATAGGTGTCAAAGCTTTGGCAAAGTGTCAAAAATCTGATTTTTGCCCTTGTCATCAGTTTGTCACTGATCTATTGTAGTGCAAGCAAGGAATGCAATTAGGTTACAGGAGTTGAGTTAGGGTTGTACCAGTGAAAGGCATGTGCCGGCTGGTTTAAATAATAAGAGACGACCGATGAATCGTTCTTCTAAAGGGTTTGGCTTAACCGGAGTGGCTGTAGCTGTAGTGCTGATGTTCGTAACTGCTGTTTTTAGCACATCTGCGAAGTCTGCCGAAGCTCCAACAACGCTAAGTGTGCAGTCTTCAGTTAAGTAGTCTGAAAGAAAAATTCTAACGCCCGTATCAAGTTGCTTGATACGGGCGTTAATCATTAGGGGACAATAAAAACCTTCAGCATATAGCGCTTCATGAGAAAGCCTAAAAGTTACACCTAAAGACAAGTCCAAAAAGGTAAAGCTGACTCAACGAGTTCTTGCCTCTCATTTTATCCTTTCTTATTTTTTTCTCTGTTAATTAATTTCTGCTGCGGATGCTTTTTCAAAAGCACATATGTAGCACCAAAGCCTCCGTGCATGGGTTGAGCCGTATGGTAGGCAATGACTTCGTCTAGTTCTCTTAGCCAATGGTTAACATAACTTTTTTTCAAAGCGGGAAAGGGTTTGCTATTTTCACCTGTTCCATGTTTTATGAGCAGTGCACGAACCCCGCGTTCGTGACTAGATTTAATGGTGCTATAAATCAGGTCTCGGCTTTGTTCTAAGGTTTTCCCTGAAAGTGTTACGTTGGCCTCTAGAGGGTATTTACCAAGGCGAAGTTTTTTAAAAACGCCGTCTTGAATACCTGGCTGCTGGAAGTGTATGAAATTATCAGGAGGTACCGGCTTTACACCTTCCATACTCAGTGGATTAGCGAGTTTTTCGCGGACGCTTAACTGCCTAGCCGCTCGTTTTTGTTTTTCAGCGAGCGCCTTTTCAGGATCGTGTAATAAAGCCTTATCATCTGAAGCGATTGGTTTTACATCTTGCATTTCTGCAAAAAACGAATCGATATCGTCGTTTTCAAATTGGCTCATATTAATCCCCGTATAAGCTACTTCTCTATCTTTTATACGCTATTTCTGCCCCGTTGGTCTATGGAGCATAACCGCTCGATATATCACCGGGCGCAACGAACAGCAGCACCGTCGATTGCAGTGTAATTATAAAGTGGGGATTAAATTCTAAAAATCATCGTTTAGTAAATGGCACCGGGTTCCGCTAAAGCTTCAATAGCATCCCACTCTTCTTCAGAAAATGGGCACTGCTCAGCTGTTTCGGCACAACTATCAGCATTATCAGGTGGGGGGAAATCGAAAGTCATAATGCTCTCCTGTTTTGAAGAGTATTACTTAAATTGGCTAAATTACAACCAAAGTATAATAAATTCTTCAATATTACAGGCGACGGTGTGTATAAGCATCTTTACTAAAAAGCAGAAACGTTGCGCAATTAATGGCGTCCCCAGCTGGAATCGAACCAACATCTAAGCCTTAGGAGGGCCTTGTTTTATCCATTAAACTATGGGGACCTAATGCGTAGGGAGTTTTATTATACGTAGTTCGGGAAAATACGAAACCCTTTGTCAACAAGGTGCAGCGCTATGAGAAGAATGTCTCTGTCATTGACGTGAAAGTAATGAGCCCGTGGCCTGGTTTTCTAATGCATATAAAAAGCCCTCGTAGATACGAGGGCTTTGGCTATGGTCAGCGTATTTTTAAATATCAAAGTGTACCGCTAGTCTCGTAAATCTAAAGAGCAGTGTATGGGGATTGTTCAATTTGATAATTTTATATGCCGCTGTTGGACAAAACAGCATGTTTTGTTGAACAAAATCCCTACGATAGTTTGGATTCTAACAAAAACGAATTGAAGTAAAAGATTATAGTTACACTTTATTCAATGCTTGAAGTAATTGATGTTCGATACATTTCCAAAGGCAATTATTTCACTTAGATGACGAAAGTACTATATAAACTGGGAACTCTAAACTGTTTAAGGCAGATCGAGAAAGACTATTTTTTTACTACAAAATCGTGTTCTTGAATGTTTGCGATAATTCCTGCACCTTCGTTTACTACCAGAGACGAATTACCGTAGGCACTACTCACTACAAATTTGCCAGGATATAGCGAGTACTGTAAGTATTTACGGCCACGGTTATCGACAATCTCTTTAGCTTGATAAAGGTATAGTTCATCTTTTTCAGAAATGCCATTGTCTCTGCCTAACGATACAGAAATTTTATCGCCGGCAACATTAATCACTCTACCTGTCATTGGCTGGCATGCAGTGGCTTCTTTTATGTCTTCAATCGCTTCTGCTATTGCCGCGTTGACGGTTTGCCCATAAAGCGACTGCCAAAATTTTGTCGAAAATTCATCTACATCTTCGAATCTGTCGAATGTCCATTCTCCTTGATTCTGATAAGACTTAGTCAACAACAGGCCTCCATTAATGCCGTCATAGACCTGAATGGTCATAGCAAAGGAGCGTCGAGAAGTACCCTCACGCCACGGTGTAAAAACCGAAGCCTCTTCCCGTGTCACGCTTAAATCATCTATCATGCCCACCAGCACAAATTGAGTATTACTTTGCGCTGAAAGCGTGCGTACATTTTGGTCAGTATATCGACTGTCAAATTTTGCAGTATGTGGCGCGATATAGATAATATCTAGGTTTTCAGTTTTATTTCGCATGGCCTGCGCTAACTGCTGGGTGAATGAAGCATCGAAATTGGGAATATTACCCTGTGTAAGCTGCGCTCTGTTACGTACCCTGAAGTGTGTAGTAGCGAAATGTTTTTGGTCATTTTGTGCGGCACACATTTTTCCTCTTGGAAAAATGTCAGCGCGAATACTTACCGTAATAACATCGCCGCTATAAACTTCATCAACCAGTTCCAGTTGTTCAACTTCGCCGGTAGAGCGAATGGTCATCTCTTCATTTTTAAGAAGACCATTTGTAAGCTTCGCGACACTATGAACTGACGCGCCTGCAAAAAGCATGGCTTGCTTAAGTGCCTCTTGGGTAGCCGCATGTCTGGCAGTTTCCTTATCACCATTTCGCACCACAGCCTGTCCTGTAGCCTCGTACCACACGGCATTTGCTTGCCCAACGAAAAATGCAAACAGGCAAATTACCGCCACGACAGCATTTAAAATAGTTACCAGCGTTGTTTTGCTAATATGTCGCACCGCACACCTCTGGAGGTTTTTGTCTAACTGCGCTATGCAAAGCGCCCGCTTTCTAAAGCGAAGTATGCGAAAAGAGTGCCAGTTGATGTGGTTTCGTCGCCATTAAATCAATCGGGCGCATATCTTGCACATATCTTGCAATGCGTATCTTGCTAAAGGTTTGTAAAAAGCGTCAGTTTAGATATGTCAAAATCTGCTACCGCGGGTATGGCGGTATCTCGTAGTTACAAGGCTGCCACCGACGAGAGCAGCGTAACTACACATTTGATTTTATTAATAATGCAATTTGGAAATGAAACTATGTGCTTGAAAAAAATACATAAATCAAAATCGCTGCTGCTGTCTTGCTTTCTTGGTTTAGCAATAAGCACTGGTGGATGCGGCATTATTGATAAACACGTTGAGTGGGAAACAATAGAACCAGAAAGCTATCCCGTGCTCAAGGCGGTGGGCTATGCGCCAATTTCTTCTCAGCATGGCGAAAGCGACAGCATGAAGCTTATAATGGCGATGAAAGCGTCAAAATTAGATGCATACCGAGAGCTCACTGAACAAGTCTATGGTCAAAAAATTGAAGGCAATCAGTCTCTGTCTCACTTGGTTATAGATAGCGAAACATTGCGAGCATCTGTAGAGGGGGTCATTAGAGGCGCTGAAGTCGTAAAAGCCTATCCGGTAGGTGAAGATACATACGTCACCGAACTCGCTTTAGATATGCAGCAGGTTTACGATATATACCTGTCGACCGCAAAACCGCGCCGAGTAAAGGATGTTAAGTATTATTAAACGTTAGCGAAAGGGGTGATTGCGCAAGCGGCTGTATCGTGAAGTCTTAAAACATGCGCAAATTCACAGAGATATAATTTACTTTTACCGGTTAAGGCTTAATGGTTAAAGCTCGCTGAGTGGGGTTTACTGAAATCGCAAAAAAATTAAGCGCTCACTCCCGACCCTAAAGTCCCGCCTTTCGGCTTTCCTTTTTTGTCATAGGTGAGCGATTCTTTGGCACGAACTTCCATCATCAAGTTACGTAAGTGTGTGAGGCGTAGCTGTCCTTGCTCTACGGCTTTTTGATTGACTTGTGTGCGGTATTTGCAATCGTCCAGAAGTTTCTTTGCATTAGCCATTAATGCTTCATCTTCTTCTGACATTGAGCCTTGATCGCTAATTGTGCGCTCAATGCTTCCATCGAGAGCCTGAATAGACGTTAACAGTGCTGTCTTTTCGTCTAATAAGTTCATTAAAGATTCTGCGTCTCGCGAACTGATAAGTTGCAATTCTTTTTCAAGCAATACGGCAAGTGAAGACAGTTGCTCCACTTGCTTTATTAGTGCTTGTGTCAATTGGCTTGCTTGTTCAGTCACGTTAGCTCTCTTCTGGTTAGTTACGATTTTTGTCGCTCACTATTTAGCGCCAAAAATCTCACCTTCTAGTTTTGCAATCTTGTTGGCAAGCACTTCAGGATTAACTTTATACTCGCCACTTTGAATCGCTCGCTTAAGGCGATCGACTTTATCTTGGTTCACAGGCGCTTCCGAACCTTTCTTCTGAACCTGGTTGAGCTGCTGAGCAGATTGCGTCAACGATACAGAATCCTGACGCGGAACTGATGCGGTTTGCGCAGCCTGTGTTGATGCCTGCTGTGGAGATTGCTGCGTTTGGTTTTGCTGCGCAACCTTTCCATTATCAACGGGTGTTTTCGGTAACCCATTGTTTATATTGTTAATTGCCATAATTAGTCCTCACTACTTTTTCGCCTCTGTAAAGTGTATCGGCCTTTTGGCTAATTTCTTTAGCTAAATTGTGAACAAAAAAGTAGATATTCGCTGCCTCGTTTATAAGTGTATCACGACTTCTTCAGGGCTTGCGACTCTTGCTATCACCGCCTTTTGGCTACTGGCATTAATTACCTTAATATTGTCACCAACAACACCGTCTTGCTGAGCGATTCCGGCTGTTTTCACTTCCATACCTGCTACCTCAGCAGTTATGGTAATTCTGTCGCCTTTGCACACAAAGCATAGCATATTTGACTGTATAGCTTGTCCGTCAGTCACTCGGCGTTTTATTCTAGCCCCAATAAGTGCTTCTAGCTCAGTAAATGCGGTATGGCGTAATCGTCTTACATCAACTTTTGCCAGAGAGAGATTCGATGATGTCAGTACGGTTCCTGGACTTATTGCGCCTTGAGTGACAACAATTTCTTTGGTACGCGTTACTTGCCCGCTGGTAAAAAGGTACCATTCATTATTTCTACAGCTCACTCTAACTGATATATACGATTGGCTCAGCGCTTCTTGCGACGCATTGTATTCGAACCCAGTTGGGCAGTCAGGAATATTTATCCTATCGTCTATCTTCACAATAGACACATCAATGCTAGTATCCTGCGTATTATCAGCAAGTTGAGTTATTAGGTATTGTTTTGCGCCTTCTTCAACCTGTTTGTGATTGGTTTGTGTCGCCAAGCAGTTCATAGAAAGCACACTGAAAACGGTCAATGACAGTAATCGTGTGAATGTAAGGCGCGTTTTGGCGTTCATATTTTTCATCATGACTTTTCGTGTTCAGTTTACAAGTTATTGACTATGCTTAATACGGCCGGTTTGCTTAGAGCAAATAAATAACAGCCAAAGTAAATCCATAAGGTTTACAAGCACGAGCGTCAACGCAGGATCATTGATTAAGTTAAGGTATAACCCCTTACTAAAGACTGAAAAATGCTATTTAGTGTCATTTTTCTGTCGTTTGACCTGCAAAAATTTAGTGATATTGTCTATCTTTATCATAAGAGGCAATGATCATGCCCAGTATTACTTAGAGGTGACCTATGTCGGGGATTTTAGATTCAGTAAACCAGCGCACGCAGCTTGTTGGGCAGAATCGCTTAGAGTTGCTGCTGTTTAGACTGAACGGCCGCCAGCGCTTTGGAATTAACGTTTTCAAAGTGCGGGAAGTGCTTCAGTGTCCTCCGCTAACAGCAATGCCGAAACTAAACCCGTTGGTTCGTGGTGTGGCGCACATCCGTGGTCAAACCATATCGGTCATTGATTTAAGTATGGCAACAGGCGGCCGTAAAATTGAAGATCTCTCTAATGCCTTTATTGTCATTGCGGAATATAACCGTTCAGTTCAGGGCTTTTTGGTGGGTGCCGTAGAGCGTATCATCAACACCAATTGGGATGCGATCATGCCGCCACCTCAAGGTACTGGCAGAGCAAGCTATTTAACGGCGGTGACTGAAGTTGAAAATGAACTTATTGAAATTCTAGACGTTGAGAAAATTTTAAATGAAATTTCTCCTTTGAATGCCGAAGTAAGTTCAGAGGTGGCAGAAGGTCTGACAACCGAAGGCCAAGAGAACAAAATTATCTTTATTGCAGATGACTCTGCGGTAGCGAGAAACCAAGTTAAAAAGGCCCTAACTTCACTAGGCTTAGAAATTGAGCTAGCTAAAAACGGTCTTGAAGCATTAAACAGGCTCAAAGAAATTGCGGAAGAGTATGGCGATGTAACGAACCGTGTAGGCGTGCTGGTCTCAGATATCGAGATGCCAGAAATGGACGGCTATACACTAACCGCCGAAATTAAGAATACGCCTGAACTTCAAAGGCTTCATGTTGTATTGCATACGTCGCTCAGTGGTGTCTTCAACCAAGCTATGGTGCAAAAAGTAGGGGCTGATGAGTTTATCGCGAAATTCCACCCCGATGAACTTGCTACCGCGGTACAAAAGTGGCTAATGGCTGAGTGCGAATAACGGAGCAAGATAGGATTGGCTAATAAAGACGTTTCGCCAGCAAGTTACCTCAAGTTTAGAGAGTTTTTGGAAAAGCAATGCGGCATAGTATTAGGTGATAATAAACAATACCTGGTGCGCAGCCGTTTAGCTTCATTACTCTATAAGCATAAATATGAGTCTGCTGACGAACTGATTGACGTAGTTGTGAAAGGATTCGACAGAACCTTACTACAGAACGTTATTGACGCAATGACCACAAACGAAACGTTGTGGTTTCGAGACAACTATCCCTTCGATCTACTTGTAAAAGAGTTGCTACCAACACTATCGGCTAAAAATCAGAAGATCCGCATTTGGAGCGCCGCATGTTCATCAGGACAAGAGCCTTATTCTATTGCGATGTCTGTACTTGAATATCAGCGCCAAAAGCCAAGTGCATTAAGAGCGGGTGTTGAGATTGTTGCTACAGATTTATCGTCAGAAATGCTGCAAAAGTGTGAGTTAGGTATTTATGACGAACTGTCCCTTGCAAGGGGATTGTCCCCTCAAAGGAGACAGGCCTTTTTCCAGCAAAATGATAGCGGGCTTATGCAGGTAAAACCCGACGTTCGCCGGATGGTAAGCTTTAGAAGTCTAAATTTACTTTCGAGCTATGCAGCACTTGGCCGCTTTGATATCGTTTTTTGCCGTAATGTTTTGATTTATTTCTCGGCCGAAGTAAAACAACGCATCCTGCAACAAATTGCCGGACAGCTGCAGCCTCAGGGTGTGCTTTTCCTTGGCGCCTCTGAATCAATCAGCGCTGCAAGTGATACCTACAGCATGGTTAAGTGCCACCCTGGCCTTTACTATCAAAAAAAATGATCTAACTTATCGGCCTGATAACTAATACTTTTTTTATGATCAGGCCGAGACTTTTGACTTACACCCTCCGTCAAAATCTCATTATGGCATTTGCCTTGCTAACTATTTCTACAAATGACAGTAAAACGGCAAGATTCGATATTTAATTGTCCGCTTACATTGTCACCACGAAACAAATTTTTAGTATGTCAGAGGTCATGTTATGGCTATTAATCTAGATAAGCTGGTTGGCTTTCATGAGTCAGCACTCACTATACGCACAGAGCGTATGGAAGTGATTTCTGGAAATCTAGCGAACGCAAACACGCCTGGTTATAAAGCGCGGGACATTGATTTTAATAAAGCAATGCAGTCGGCTATGCGAGAAGCATCTGGTGGTACAGCCAATCACGCTTCTTCAGGAATGGTGCGGACAAATGATCGCCACTTAAGCGGCAATTCTACGTCAGTAGCGGCAAACTTTGACATGCAATACCGCATCCCAACACAACCAGACACTGGCGACGGGAATACGGTTGAAGTTCAAGCGGAAAGAAATCGGTTTTTAGACAATGGATTGCGCTACCAAGCCAGCCTAGAATTTTTGAATGGAAAAATTAAAGGCATGAAAAAAGCGCTTAGCTCAGGAGGTCAGTAGTCATGAGTTTATTTAATGTAATGCAAATTTCGAGTACGGGTATGGAGGCGGAGAATGTACGTCTTAATACTACGGCAAGTAATATTGCCAACGCTAACTCGGTTAGCAGCAGCTATGACGAAACATACCGAGCTCGCCATCCAGTTTTCGCTACAGCGTTGCAAGATGCAATGCGCGACCAGTCGAAAGGTGCAGGTGTTCAAGTAAAGGGAATTGTAGAAAGTGATGCTCCTTTGCAAGTGGAGTATTCACCTAATAACCCGATGGCAGATGAAAACGGCTACATCTATAAACCTAACGTGAACATTGTGGAAGAGATGGCGAATATGATGTCAGCGTCTAAAGCGTATGAAACAAACGTGCAGGTTGCGGACACCACAAAGCGTATCTTCCGTCGCGTACTGCAGCTAGGTCAAGGGCAGTAACTTGCCGCTTGAATAATGTGAGGATTACTCAGTGAATACCATAAACAATACTGGCTTAAATACTGATCTGTATTGGCAAGAGGAAACCGTCAAAATAGCTGACGGCACCGAGCAGCAGTTAACCCAGGAAGACTTCTTCTCAATGTTAACTGAGCAGTTAGCCAACCAGGATCCCACTGCACCCGTTGATAACGATCAAATGGTAGCGCAGATGACATCATTTACGATGGCCGACGGTATTTCCCAGCTTAACGAAAAGTTTGAGTCGTTTGCAGCTTCAATGACATCGAATCAAGCGTTACAAGCCTCTAGTCTTATCGGGCAAAACGTGCTGGTTCAAGGTAACGTGGGTTATATGGCCAATGAAGGCGATGGCATTTCGGGTGTCATCGTGAATGAAAAAACAGTTCAGAATATGACGATCACTATTGAGAACCAGTTTGGTGAAGTCATAAAAACCATTGATGCAGGCACACAAAGCGCTGGCAACATTGAGTTTGAATGGGACGGCAAAGATAAGCATGGCAACCAGATGGCAGCGGGTGAATATGTTATCAGTGCCACTGGCGAATTAAATGGAGAAGGTGTTCAGCTGAATACCGCCGTTAATCGCCATGTTGGAAGTGTAAGCTTGGCTGGTAGTGGTCAAGGCGTAATTTTGAATTTGGATGGTGATGTCAGTATCAATCTTGATGACGTCATTCAAATCGGCAGTTAGTAGGAGAATCAATAATGTCTTTTAATATTGCACTGAGTGGCGTATCAGCCGCACAAAAAGATTTGGATGTAACCGCCAACAACATCGCAAACGTAAATACAGTTGGCTTTAAAGAATCTCGCGCTGAATTTGGCGATGTTTATGCGGCATCACTGCTTTCAGGTGGTAAAACTAAAGTAGGTGACGGTGTACTCACTCAAGAAGTTGCTCAGCAATTTTCTCAAGGTAGCCTTCAGTTTACCAATACCTCGCTTGATTTGGCGATCACGGGTAATGGTTTCTTTGCGACAGTACCTGAAATTACGTCTCGCGACTTCTCGTTCACACGTGCGGGTCAGTTCAAGTTAGATAGCGACAATTTCGTGGTTAACAGTAATGGTGACAACTTATTGGGTTTCCCCGTTAACTCTGATGGTACAAGTGCCTCGGTAGCACTTAGTACTACTGAGCCAGTGCGTATTCCAGACTCTTCGGGTTCTCCCGCACAAACCACAGAAGTTGACATTCGAATGAACTTGCCTGCTGGTGATGCAGCCCTAGATCCACAAGATTTTGACCCTGAAGATCCGCTTACCTACAACGCCGCAACATCGGTAACCGTTTACGATTCGTTAGGTGATAGTCACGTAATGACCTATTACTTCATAAAGGATGCGACACCGGGTGTTGATAATGAGTGGTATGTTGCTACTGCAATCGATGACACGCTAGTTGATATGACAGATTCAGCGGGTAATGACACAGACCCAGCAACAGCAGTAAATAGTGTCGGTGGTAACACTGGTAACGCCGTAACAGCATCTAAACTCATCTTCTCTCAAGGCGGTGATTTCGCTGGTATGGAAACGCCTGATGGCCTACCTACACTTGATTTCAAAATGGAAACAGAAGCGCTAGGCGCAGGTATTCTTGCTAATGGCTCAGATCCTACGCAGCAAATAAGTATAGATTTCAACCTCGATGTTAATAGCGCTACGCCTAATGAGCCGACTCAGTTCGCCTCTGCGTTCGAGGTTACATCATTAGAACAGGATGGTTTGCCTGTAGGTCGATTGACGGGTATCGATATCGGTCCTGACGGCCTGGTTCGTGCAACGTTCTCTAATGGTACGTCTGAACCTATTGTTCGTGTCGCTTTG
The DNA here is from genome assembly GCF_022348315.1 of Alteromonas sp. MmMcT2-5. NCBI lineage: Bacteria > Pseudomonadati > Pseudomonadota > Gammaproteobacteria > Alteromonadales > Alteromonadaceae > Alteromonas > Alteromonas sp. MmMcT2-5. Next base: position 129,665 of record NZ_JAKRFB010000001.1, read on the forward strand.
GTTCGCTTTTCTAATGAACAAGGCCTAACTCAGGAGAGCAGTACTCAGTGGAAGGAAAGTATTCTTTCAGGTGAGGCACTAGCGGGTGAAGCAACAACCGGTACTTTCGGCGAAATTAACTCTTCGGCGCTAGAACAAGCTAACGTTAACCTTACCACTGAGCTCATCGACATGATTATCGCTCAGCGTAACTTCCAGGCAAACTCGCGTGCGCTTGAAGTGAACAACTCGCTAAACCAGACTATCCTTAACATTCGATAGTTTGCAGTAAGCTACATTAGCAGATTGCTAAGCGGCAAATTTTAGGCGCGGAAAACCGTACCTATTTGACCCGATTTAGAAAGGTCGCAACAATGCGACCTTTTTATTTTTCTATATATATCAATTTAATACCGCCCTTATTTTTCAATTGCACTAAATATCCACAGATTGGCACTGCCTTTGCAAAATCTTGTTTAAGGTTTAATCAGAGTCAAAAGTCAGTCATGGACAAACTTCTCTATATTTCAGCAAGTGGTGCCTCCCAAGACCTACTAGGAACAGGGATTAGGGCCAATAACTTGGCTAATGCACAGACAACGGGATTCAGAGCGCAGTTAGAGCAGGCAAGGTCAATGCCGGCCTACGGCGAAGGTTTGCCGACTCGCGTGTTTTCCATGACAGAGAGCCCGTCGAATAATTACGAGTCGGGTCCGATGATTAAAACAGACCGCGATTTAGACGTAGCCATTCAAGGTGATGGTTGGTTCGCTGTACAAGATCAAAATGGTCAAGAAGCTTACTCGCGTGATGGAAATTTCAAGTTAGGCGATGACGGAATTTTGACAGATATCCACGATCGCGTCGTGCTTGGTGACAATGGGCCAATATTCCTTCCTGTTCCTTTAGATAACCTCAATATCGCCGCCGATGGCACGTTGTCGATGAGACAGTTAGGTGCCCCTGCCAATGTTATTGAAGAAGTGGGGCGACTTAAATTAGTTAGTCCAAACTATGCAGACATGGAACGTGGCAATGACGGCTTATTTAGAATGGAAGATGGCTCAATAGCGCCAGCCAATGCCAACGTAAAAGTAATGTCGGGCATGCTTGAAGGTTCCAACGTTAATGCTGTTGACGAAATGGTGGACATGATAAGTCTGCAGCGTCACTACGAGCTTCAAGTCAAAATGATGAAGCAAGCAGAAGAGCTTGATACTCGCGGTAATCAGCTACTACGCATCCTGTAAAAGAATTTTTATCACCGTTGCCTTATGAGCAACGTCGGAGGTTAACATGCATCCAGCACTATGGATAAGTAAAACCGGACTAGACGCCGCACAGACCGATGTGGCAGTGGTGTCTAACAATCTAGCAAACGCATCAACAGTGGGCTTTAAAAAAGACCGCGCGGTGTTTGAAGATTTGCTGTATCAGAATATCAATCAGCCAGGCGGTCGTTCGTCTGCTGACACGGAACTACCTTCTGGGCTTATGCTTGGTTCAGGCTCGAAGGTCGTTGCTACTCAAAAAGCACACACGCAAGGTAACCTGTTAACCACTGAAAATGCTCTTGATATGTCAATTCAAGGCCGTGGTTACTTTGAAATATTGCAGCCCGACGGCACCATAGCATATTCGAGAAATGGTCAGTTTTCACTGAACGACCAAGGCCAAATTGTTACATCTGGCGCGGGCTTTTTGCTTCAGCCTGAAGTGGCTATTCCCGAAGATGCACAACAAATCACAATTTCTCAAGATGGTGAAATTAGCGTGAGCATACGGGGCCAAGCTGAACCGCAGGTACTCGGTCAGCTTAATATTTCTGACTTTGTTAACCCAACCGGATTACAACCAACCGGACAAAACCTTTATGTAGAGACAGCGTCAAGCGGTGCACCTATTCAGGGGATCCCTGGTCTGCAAGGATTGGGTTATATCTCACAAGGCACGTTGGAAACCTCTAACGTAAACGTGACCGAAGAGTTAGTAAACCTTATCGAAAGCCAGCGCTTGTATGAGATGAACTCAAAGGTTATCTCATCGGTCGACCAAATGCTTGGTCAGGTTATTCAGCAACTTTAGTAGGTAGCATCATGCGTATTTTAGGTTTATCTGCTGCACTTCTGATACTTGGCGGTTGCGCCAGTACGAACGAGCCTCCCGTTCAGGCAAACGACCCGTCGTTTGCACCGGTAGTGCCAGATTACCCGCGTGAAACGGTAGTAGAAGATGGCTCGCTTTTTCGTTCGCAGCTTGCTAACAACTTATATTCTGACGTTACCGCAAGAAGAGTCGGTGACATCATCACTGTAACGTTAAGCGAGAATACCCAAGCGAGCAAATCAGCCGACACTAGCACAGCGAAAGATTCAAACGTCAATCTAAACCCTATTACCGGGCTAGCTGGGCAAGCGATAAATATTGGCGGAGAGTCCGTACAATTGGGAATAAGTTCATCCCGAGATTTCTCCGGTGATGCCACAGCTAACCAAAGCAACAGCTTAAACGGCGCTATCTCCGTTACTGTGGTCGACGTACTTCCTAACAGCAACCTTGTTATTCGTGGCGAAAAGTGGCTAACCCTGAATCAGGGCGATGAATATATCCGTCTTACCGGCATCATTCGTCCGGCAGACATTAGTCCCGAGAATGAAATCGTGTCCACTAAGGTTGCAAATGCGCGTATCCAATATTCGGGTACGGGAAGTTTTGCGCGAGCACAAGAAAAGGGTTGGTTAACCAAGTTCTTTGATTCTGCTTGGTGGCCTCTTTAGGTTTTAGGATAGGAGAGTGAACATGCGTTTGTTTTCAGTAGTATTAGCCGTTTTCACAATGCTTTTATCTTCACAGGCAGGTGCGCAGCGCATTAAAGATGTAGCGAGTATTCAAGGCGTACGTAGTAACCAGTTAGTGGGATATGGTCTTGTTGTAGGTTTGCCTGGAACGGGTGAACAAAGCCCGTTTACCGAACAAAGTTTCAGAACCATGCTGCGTAACTTTGGTATCAGTCTTGACGCTAACACCAAGCCAAAAATAAGAAACGTGGCCGCAGTGGCGGTACACGCCGACCTGCCTGCTTTTGCAAAACCCGGACAAACCATTGATATTACGGTTTCTTCAGTTGGCGAGGCGGCCAGTCTTCAAGGCGGAACGCTGCTCCAAACGTTTCTTCGCGGTGTTGACGGTAAAGTCTACGCTGTAGCGCAAGGCAGCTTAGTCGTGAGCGGGTTTGGCGCACAAGGCGGTGATGGCTCACGCATTGTCGTTAATACGCCAACTGTAGGTAGAATTCCAAACGGTGCGATGGTAGAGCAATCTGTACCAACAGGCTTTGCCAATGGCGACACGTTAACGCTTAACCTCCATTATCCAGATTTCTCAACAGCCAAGTCGCTTGCAGATACGATCAACGAGCGCTTAGGTGCACAGCCGGAAAATGGCTATGTTATTGCTAAGCCCATTGATGCAGCGTCTGTTCGCGTGTCGGCCCCGCGAGATGTCGGTCAGCGCGTGGGCTTTTTGGCTACCTTAGAAAACTTCGAATTTACACCAGCTGATGCGCCAGCGCGTGTGGTAATAAACAGCCGCACAGGCACCATTGTCATTGGCAGTGACGTTCGCTTGTTACCAGCAGCAATTACTCACGGCGGGCTAACGGTGACCATCTCTGAAAATCAGCAAGTTTCTCAACCTAACGCGTTTGGTGAAGGGCAGACTGCTGTTACCACTCAGTCGATTGTTGATGTAGATTTGGCAGATAGCCGCATGTTTAAGTTTGAGCCAGGCGTTACCCTCGACCAGCTGGTGCGTGCGGTCAATGAAGTCGGTGCGGCGCCGGGTGATTTAATGGCAATTTTAGAAGCACTTCGTCAAGCAGGCGCTTTACGCGGTGAGCTCGTTATCATTTAAAAAAAATAAGAGCGTTTGTCAGATGTTAGCAAGAAATAAGGTCACAGCGGAATAAGCACGATGGAATCACTTGGCACGAAAAATCAGCTTGATATGGCACGTAATGTCCATGATATGGGCAGTATTAATAAAATGCGTGAAGCCATTGCGTCAGGCGATGAAACGGTATTGCAAGAGGCTGCCCAGCAGTTTGAGGCAATATTTGTGCAGATGATGCTGAAGTCTATGCGCAAAGCGCAAGACGCCCTTGCTGATGAAAATAGTCCATTTAATTCGCAACAAGTAAAATTTTATCGTGATATGCACGACCAGCAGCTTGCCACTGACTTAACCTCCGGAGGTGGTTTGGGTTTGGCTGATGTTATTGTTAAACAGTTAGGTCAAACTGAGGATAGCTATACGCCTGCCAGTGTAATCAGAAGTGACGGCGACATTTCTTCGCTTAATCGAAACCGTGAATACAAAGTCGCTGAGGCACAAAATATTGCACTTTCCTCTAACTCAATTAAAACACAATTGGCACAAAAAGATGCCATGTTTGAAAGCCCAGAACAGTTTATTGAGAGCCTTATGCCTATTGCCGAAAAAGTTGCGGCAAAGTATGGCATGGATCCAAAAGCAATAGTTTCGCAAGCGGCTGTAGAAACGGGGTGGGGAAAATTTGTTATCCACAAATCCGACGGCACTAGCTCGCACAATTTATTTGGCATAAAAGCCAACAAAGGCTGGCAAGGTGAGCAGGCAGTAGTGGATACATTAGAATTTAACAATGGGCTACCTCAAAAACAAAAAGCAGCGTTTAGGTCTTACTCGTCGGTAGAAGATGCGATGGAAGATTACGGACGTTTTATTACCACACAGCCTCGCTATAGCCATGCAGTGGAAAATGCTTCTGACGCTGCGCGTTACACAAATGCGCTTCAAGAGGCGGGCTACGCTACCGACCCTGAATATGCCAGTAAGATAATGGCTGTTTATAACAGCGAACGTCTTAGCGCGTTAATTCCGTAGTCTAGGGGCCATAGGTGAGGAGAATGCAGTGAGTTCTGTTGATTTATATTCATTAGCTACAAGTGGCGTAAATGCCAGCAGTAAACTACTGCAGACCACCAGTAACAATATCGCCAACGTCAACACGCCAGGCTACGTTCGCGAGCGCACCGAGCTTCAAAACAGTCAGGTTTTTGGTGTGGAGATTGGCAACACCGAGCGGGTAATCAACGTATTTGCACAGAACCAGTTACGTCGCGATATCACTGCAGTAGGGGAACTCGAAGCCTTTTCTAGTAAAACTACAGCAATTGATAACCTGCTAGCCAGTGAAGCGAACTCAATTTCAAAAGGGGTGAGTGAGTATTTTTCTGCGTTACAAACGGCCGCCGATGACCCAACTAATTTAGCGTCTCGTGAGCAAGTACTGAGTAAATCTGAGTCCCTGTACAACCGAATGAGGACCTTATCGGATTACATGCTAGAAAAAGAAGAAGAACTCAATTTAGAGTTCACTTCAATGGTGAACAGAGCGAATACCTTGATTGGCAATATTGGCGACTTGAACCGCAACATAGTTATCGCCAACGGCAACAATACGAGCGATCAACCAAGCGCTCTGCTCAACGAAAGAGACCAGGCCATTGACGAGCTTGCTTCTATCATGGGTATTACGGTTAAAGAAAGCACTACACAAAATGGTGCTGTAACCATTAATCTTACGTCAGGTGAGTCACTCGTTCTTGAAAACGGTGCATTTAACCTTTTTGAGTTAAGCTCTAGTGCCGATTTAACTACTAAAGAAATTAAGTTAGAAACTGACTTTGGCTCACAAACAAAGAACAATGCATCGTTACGAATTCTGGAAAGTGACCTCGGCGGCGCATTGGGTGGGTTGTTTGAGTATCGCAATGAAGTGTTAGGGCCAACAATGCGTGACGTCGGTCAACTTTCTATTGCGTTTGCAGATGCGATGAACACGCAGAATAAACTGGGTATGGATTTAGATGGTCAAATTGGTGGCAATATTTTCGATATCCCTTCGTTTAGAGGTTTAGCTTATGAAGATACCATTGGCGACTATGTTGTCACTGCGCAGCTTACCGAGGGTAAAGGTGCTGAGTTAACTGACGCCGACTACCGAATTGAGGTCATGGCAGTATCTGCAGGCGTACCAACCCAAATCAAAGTAACGCTATTAAACCCAGATGGTACGCCTAAAAAAGATGGGATGGGGCAGAATATTGTTGACCCTAGTGTTGCAGTAACAGCGGGCTTTGCAGAATTAGATGGCGGTATAGAAGTCGACTTCTCTGGAACAGATGCATATACCGTTGGTAATGAGTTCTTGATTCAGCCGACGAAAAATGTAGCGTCCAACATTGAAATGGCGACTAATCGCCCTGAAGATTTAGCCTTCGCCAATCCGGTAAGAGCCGGTGCCGATAACGCAAACTTAGGCAGCGCTAACGTAATAGATGTAACTGTTTCAAATACGGAAGTGGGGACTTCTGCTTTTGATGGAGCGGGTGGCCTTTTAAATTCAGCGCCAGCTCAAATTAACTTTACGGCCGCAGATACATACGACGTTGTAGATGGAAGCGGTAATGTTTTAGCTACAGTGACGGGCACAACTGATTTAACTAACCTCATCAGTCAAGCGGGAATAAGCCCAGATCCAGGCTTTGATTTGAGCTTGGATGGCGTGCCAAAAGCTGGGGATAGCTTTTCAATTGGCTATAATACAGATGGCTTTAACGACAATAGCAATGCGCTTAATTTAGCTGCTCTTCAAAATGAAAACAAAGTACAGGTGAGCAGCGAAGCAACCAATAGTCCAAGAACGTTTCAAGATGCCTATGCGTCTATGGTAGGGCGTATTGGTGAAGATGCATCAATGGCTAATGTCTCATTGGCTTCAGCTGAAGCGATGAAAGTTCAATCGCAAAACTGGTTTGAGTCTGTGTCTGGCGTAAGCTTAGACGAAGAAGCAGCAAACTTGATTAAGTATCAACAAAGCTATGCCGCCGCAGCGCGAATTTTGTCTACGGCGCAAGAATTATTTAATACCATTTTGCAGTCAGCAAGGTAGGTGAGTTATGCGCATATCAACGAATCAAATTTATGATCAAAACATGCGCTCGATTATGCAAAATCAGGGCGATTTGGCGAAGACTCAAGAGCAGTTAGCAACTGGTAAACGCATAATCACGCCTAGCGATGACCCTGTTGGCGCTGCGAAAGTACTGCGCTTAACCGAGGAAATTGATGAGCTAACCCAATTTCAGCGCAACAATGATCTAGTAACAGGTTCGCTCGAACAGCAGGAAGCTGTATTGACGAATATTACCAATTCAATTAACCGTGCGCGTACGCTAGTAATACAGGCAGGTAGTGGTGCTCTAGATTCTCCTGACAGAAAGGCTATTGGGGCTGAATTAGAACAGATCAAACTTGAAATATTTGATCTTATGAACACCCAAGATGCAGACGGCAATTATCTGTATGCCGGCTTTCAATCGAGTAATCAGGCGTTTGAATATAACCCAGCTGCGGGTGGGAATGCCATTACCTTTGCAGGCGATGCTGGTGTGAGCTTTGTTCAACTCTCAAATAGCTCTGAAATTCAGTCAACAAGCAATGGGTACGAAGTATTTGAAAATGTGCTTTCGCGTTTTAAATTTTCCGTCGACCCTAGTACTACAGCAACGGTTAATAATGCATCTGTAAAGCAACAGGGAACGTTTGATACCTTTTTCGACAAAAATTACGACCCCGTAAATGCGGGCAACAATGACTACCGTATAAACTTCCTAGCAACAGGTCAGGCTGAGTTAGTTAACCAAGGTACGGGGGCTATTGTCGAGTCTGTTGCTTACATTTCGGGTCAGCCATTTACGATTAAGGGAATGGAGTTTGAAGTTACGGCCGTACCTGGAGATAGCATCGATTTGTCTTTAGATGCACCCGAGAAGAAGAGCATGGCTCAGACACTGCACGAAATACAAGTAGTATTAAATGACTCATCGATTGACAGTTTTGAACTACAGGAATCAATTTCAGATGCTTTGGTTGGTTTAGATAATAGCTTAGAAAAATTGTCGCTAGAACACGCTTCAATAGGAAGCCGTTTAAACATAGCTGAAAGTATTTATGAAAGTAACTTAGATATGGAAATTGCCGCGAAAGCACAGCGTTCATCAATTCAGGATGTGGATTATGCAGAAGCATCTACTGAATTTGCGAAGCAAGAAACAGCTTTAAGTGCTGCATTAGCGACATTCCCTCAGGTAAGTAATTTATCGCTATTCAACTATATTTAAAATCGTTAATCGGTTGATGCATCAACGCCTGTAAGTGGACTTTGTTCTGCTGTGTTAACTTTGGCTCGTTGTCTATATTGCATCAGTAGGAGGCATAAAGATTGCTGTTTTCTTCTAGAGCGTGTTCATCTTTGCTGTACATATTCAACCCACATTGGTAGCCACATAATCGCAAAAGCCAGTGCCACCACGCTACGGTAGTTTCTGGCTAACTTATCATATCGAGTCGCCACGGCTCGAAACCTCTTAATTTTCAAAAAGGCATTTTCGACTAAATGGCGATAGCGATACATCGCCCAATCAATATCATCATTACCCGTTTCATTGTTGCTTTTTCTTGGGACGACATGCTTAGAGTTAGGGCTGCTGACTAAGTCTCGAAAAGTCTGATTGTCGTAGCCTTTGTCTGCAACAACTACTTCAGAATCAGGTGAAGACTCAACCAGAGATTGACCGTGACTGACATCATGGGACTGCCCCCCCTGAGAGCTCGAAGTAGACAGGTAAGCCGCCGCTATCAACAGCTAAATGTATTTTTGTTGATTCACCTCCGCGACTTTTCCCAATGGCTTATTGTGTCTGAGCTCTGACATTAGTTCCGTCTTGATAAGCCTTAACAATACTGCCATCAATAAATAACCACTGTGGGTCACTGAGCCGATCTAAAAATTTGAAAATCTCAGTCAGACCGCCCTTCTTAGACCATAAATTAAAACGCCTGAATACTGCGCTCCAATCGCCAAACTCCTTATGTAAATCTCGCCACGGAATACCTGTGCGCATACGGTACAAAATACCTTCAAGTGTCATTCGGTGTTCAGGCTTGTTGTAAATTCGACCTGTTAAATACATGATTCTCGATAGCAGTTTCCAGCTATCATCTGTTAGCATAAGTCTCGGCATTAGCGTTAGTTAGATTGTTTTTTGGCGGAATCATTATAACCGGCCCTATTGCTGTTTACTTTTCATACCACAAAGATCAACACGCTCTAGTATCCCTATTACTTGGAAATTTATATAACGCAATCAGCTTTTTCGTTTCACTGTTGAATAGTCACATTTGGGTGGAAAATTCACGAGATTCCCGGTTAATACTTCCTCTAAAAAGCTTTGAGGCACTGCCTTAACTACCAAGCAACGTTTTTCAATAGCCTAAGTAGGTCATTTTCGTTACTCCCAAGCGTTAATCTATTGTCATCACAAATAATTTATGAATCCTTAAATGCTTTGTCTTCTTGAATACACACTTTGGCTGAAACCCGGAATTATTTCTTTCCGGTAATTAAATCATCAAAAGAACATTTTTGAGCTAAAGTGAACGGTTGCTTATTGGCCATGACACAGTGGCGCCTTTCTACTTTCGTCGTGTATATTTTGGGTAAGACTCATTAAAAGTACTATGTTCAGTTGGCTTAGATTGGAACTTTTTTCTAAAAGCCTCAAGCTATTCTTTATGCTAATTCTCCCTTAAAAATCCATTAGTTATGCGGCGTTTTATCTTTACCTTACGGCAACACTTTACCGCCTATCGGCAAAATATCGTAATTTATCCTAAAGGGAATCTGTTTGATGTCGATACAAATTCTGAGAGAGCCAGTTCATCAATTACCCCTCAGGTTTTGATGACTACGTATACTAAAATTTCGGTTAGCCCGATTGCCAGCCGTCGCTGGATAAAAATGTAGGAGAGACAACATGTCTTTATTTGTCAACACCAACGTATCTTCATTGAATGCCCAGCGTCAGCTTTTTGATGTTGGAAATTCACTAAGTACTTCTTTTGAACGCCTATCTTCAGGCTTCCGCATCAACAGTGCTGCCGATGATGCTGCAGGCCTGCAAATTTCAGATCGTTTAACCTCACAAATTCAAGGGTTAGATCAGGCGAGACGAAATGCTAACGATGGTATTTCAGTTGCACAAACTGCGGAAGGTGCCTTACAAGAGACCACGAATGCACTTCAGCGTATCCGTACTCTTGCCGTTCAGGCACAAAATGGGATCAATAGCACTGCTGACAGAGTTGCCTTGAATGAAGAAGTCACCGCACTCAAAGATGAAATCACACGGATCAGCACAGATACTGAGTTTGGTGGTTTAACGATACTGAGCGGAAGTTTCAACGCTAGTTTCTTAGTTGGAGCTAATGAAAATCAAACAATTGATGTGGCAATCGGAGGAGGTACTGGTTTTAGTGCCGCTAACCTATCGTTGACAGACAATGTAACAACATCCGCTGGTGCTACTGCACTTATGACGCAGGTGGATAACGCTATCTCCAGAATAGGTTCAACAAGGGCCGAGCTTGGTGCTACTCAAAATAGATTTCAGTCTACAATCCGAAATCTTAGCAATATATCAGAGAATGTGTCTGCAGCACGTGCACAAATTAGAGATACTGATTTTGCTGTTGAGACCGCTAATTTAACCAGAAACCAGATCATTCAGCAAGCGAGCACAACCGTACTATCTCAGGCTAACCAGAGACCTCAAGCGGCGCTATCACTTCTAGGTTAATAAACCCCGTAAGTCATGCTGAGAGGTAGCGCTCTAGCAAGAAAAGGTCAGTAGTATGTACTGGCCTTTTTTCTATACATTGTAGATTATACTGATAGCCCGACATAGTCAGCCATATTAATAAGGTGTGGGTATTCGTCGCTTCTCCCCCCCCAAAAAACCACATCGACTTTAGATCCCATCCCTGTCTGAGTAATAAAGTGTATTTTTTTATAAAAAAAGTTCAAGCAATCTCACTTGTCGGACGATAACTATTACAAAGGGGAGATAAAGTTACATATTTCTTATCAAGGTTTAAAAGATAAGGTTAATGTTTATTTTTCTACTCCTTTCTATTACTTTTTTGATTTTTTAATTTTTTAAAAAAAACAAATATTTAAGGTTTTATGCTTTTCAATATAAAAACTTTTAAAGTAATTTTTTGAAAAGCCGATAAATAAAAAGAGTTGGTGATTCGCATAAAGTCTGCTAACTGGCGAGAGTGAAGCCAGGAGGTAGTGAGAGGTTTGATGTCTGAGTACACAAACTCACCAGCTAGCAAAGAGAATAATATTCTCTGTTTAGCAAGCTCTATTGGTAGTGTGCCAATAGAACGTCAGAATACTCTGACATTAACTTTTAAGCACGAATCATACCAAAAAGATTGCGCAAAATAATAATAACAATAGCGTTAATATTTTAAATAGTTAGGAGAAGAAAATGAGTTTGTTCGTAAATACTAATGTTTCGTCATTAAACGCTCAGCGTCAATTGTTTACATCAGGGAATAACTTAAGTACGGCGTTTGAAAGACTGTCATCAGGTTTTCGTATTAATAGTGCAGCAGACGATGCCGCTGGGTTACAAATTTCTGATAGACTTACTTCGCAAATACAGGGGCTGGATCAGGCACAGCGTAATGCTAATGATGGCATATCCCTCGCACAAACGGCTGAGGGCGCATTACAAGAAACTACTAACGCACTTCAACGCATTCGTACTTTGGCTATTCAAGCACAAAATGGCATTAATAATACTGCTGATAGAGTTGCTTTGAATCAGGAAGTAACTGCACTCAAAGATGAGATTACGCGGATTAGCACAGATACCGAGTTTGGTGGTTTAACGATACTAAGTGGAAGTTTCAATGCTACTTTCTTAGTCGGTGCCAATGAAAATCAGACAATTGACGTTGGTATTGGGGGAGGAAGTGGTTTTAGTGCAGCTAATCTATCGTTGACAGACGATGTTACAACATCTGCTGGTGCTAGTGCCCTTATGACGCAGGTAGATAATGCTATATCTAGAATAGGTTCAACGAGAGCTGAATTAGGCGCGGTACAAAATAGGTTTCAATCTACAATAAGAAATTTGGCTAATATTTCGGAAAACGTTTCATCTGCAAGAGCGCGTATTAGAGACACTGACTTTGCCGCAGAAACGGCAGAATTGACCCGTAATCAGATATTGCAACAAGCTACGACGACAATATTGTCTCAGGCTAATCAGCGTCCCCAAGCTGCATTATCTCTATTAGGCGGTTAATAAGGTAGACATCTAAAATAATGGAAAGAAGTTGAGAGGTCATTCCTAATTGAAAATGACGGCCATAAAGGCCGTCATCATACAAAATAGCCTACTAACATAAATCAGAAGTTTTGGTTGAGAGGCCAGTTCATCCTAATAAATATTTGTTTGTAGACTTAAACAGAATTTGCTCAATCTCCTAACTAGAGCAATTTGGCCGGGACATCATGTCTCGGTTTTTTTTATTGTTACCGAAACACCCTGCCAAAAGCAAATTTAGTTGAGCATCAACCGCTTCAAATAGAGTTTAGCAAAATACGCACCACTTCGACTTAAAATCGGTGGCGCAATATTATCTGCCCGTTCAAAAAAGCAAGTACCGATAATAGTGTAGGTATCTATAGTTGCTCTCTATAAAAAACATACGCTAGCGTAAAGCCACACCTATCAAATCTTGGATATGTTATTCGATTCATTATGAACATTCATCGCTCGTAAAAACCTTTAAAAACCAGTGAAGTAAGAGTTGATTAAAAAAATAACAAAAAAATGCTAAAGAAGTAGAGAACGGTGTCGATAACATTGTTGAGGGGTAATTCGCTTTACTTTTAAACGGGAGTTGAGACGGAGTAGTGACCGAGTCAACTCAAACTGAAAGGATTTGACAACGCGAAGTCGTATGTCAGGTCGCCAGGAGGTAATTTATGTCTTTATTTGTAAATACTAATGCGTCGTCATTGAATGCACAGCGTCAGTTATTTGACGTGAGCAACTCGTTAAGTACATCGTTCGAGCGTCTTTCGTCAGGTTTCCGTATCAACAGTGCCGCAGATGATGCAGCGGGCTTGCAGATTTCGGATAGGCTTACATCGCAAATTCAAGGTTTAGATCAAGCTCGTCGTAATGCGAATGACGGAGTTTCTGTTGTGCAAACTGCGGAAGGTGCGTTACAAGAAACCACGAATGCACTTCAGCGCATTCGTACTTTGGCTGTTCAGGCACAAAATGGAATAAATAGCACCGCTGACAGAGCAGCTTTGAACGAGGAGGTGACTGCACTTAAAGACGAAATTACGCGCATTAGCACTGATACTGATTTTGGTGGCCGCACTTTATTGAGTGGGAGCTTCAGCTCTAGCTTCTTAGTTGGTGCCAATGAAAATCAGACAATTGATGTGGCAATCGGAGGAGGTACAGGTTTTAGTGCCGCTAACCTATCGTTGACAGACGATGTAACAACATCCGCTGGTGCTACTGCACTTATGACGCAGGTGGATAATGCCATCTCTAGGATAGGTTCAACTAGGGCTGAGCTTGGTGCTACTCAAAATAGATTTCAGTCTACAATTCGAAATTTAGGAAATATTTCCGAAAATATCTCATCTGCAAGAGCGCAAATTAGAGACACCGATTTTGCATCAGAGACCGCCAACCTGACAAGAAATCAAATCATTCAGCAGGCGTCTCTTTCTGTATTAAGCCAGGCAAATCAGCGCCCGCAAGCCGCGTTATCTTTACTTGGTTAAGTTTACTTTGAGATAGTATACTTAAATATAAATGCAACGGGTGTTTACTACTATGTGGGCGCCCGTTTTGTTGTTTGAGTGAGGAGGTTAGTCGATGGATATTAAAAATATTCAAGGTGGTCAGACTACTGCTGTAGCTTTGTCGACTAGAGTTGAAGCTTCAGCTCAATTGCCACAAGTTCAGCAAAATGAAACAAGCTACAGCAATGAGCGCAGTTCAAAATCGGTTTCTGAAAGTACTGATAATCAAGGAAACGTAATACAAAATTTGTCTCAAGTTCTTCAAGATACGTCCGATATAGAGAACAGAGCAGGAAACGAAATGCAGTTGGGTGATGCAATATCGCGCGTAGAATCATTTCTACAGGGGCAAAATCGCAACTTAACGTTTTCTATAGACGAAAATACTGAACGTTCGGTGGTTACTGTATTAGACTCTGATTCTGGTGATGTAATAAGGCAAATTCCTTCAGAGGAACTGCTTGTGCTTGCAGAACGTATCCAAGAGTTACAGCAAGATGTCGGAAGCCGTGTCGGAGTATTGATAAATAATCAGGTTTAATAAGAGGTGAGTGATGTCGATAAGTTCTTTAGGTGTAGGCTCGGGCCTAGCGCTCGATGATTTAGTACGACAACTCATTTCAGCTGAGAGGCAGCCTCGAGAAAATCGTCTTAATGCGAGAGAGCAAGCTGTTGACGCGGAAATTTCGGCACTGGGGCAGATTAAGTCTAAAGTGTCTGACTTTCAAAATGCTGTTGATGAGCTTCGCAGTGGCAGCAGTTTAAATAGTCGTGAGCCAACCATAACTAATCCCTCTGACGATGATGATGTTTTGTCCGCTGATGCGTCTAACTCTGCATTACGCGGGTCGTATGAAATCGTCGTTCAGCAACTAGCCTCTGGCAGTAGAATTACAACTGATGCTGGCGCTTTTACATCAAGTTCAGATGCGCTGCTATCTTCAGGAACCGGGTCTCTTACGTTTAGTATAGGTGCTGACGATAGCTTCACAATTAACGTGGATGACACAACCACTCTTACCGAGTTTCGAGAACTGATTAACAATTCAGAGGATAATTTTGGCGTAACGGCAAACATCATTGAGACAGGTACTGGTGATGGGCCGCGTTTAGTCATATTGTCCGATAAAGTGGGTGATGGTAATAACTTGGTCATAACCAATGACAGTGGAAATGCCGAGTTAGATCGCTTATCTACCACTGGCGGAACAAACAATATCGACGTCAATAATATCCAATCTGCACAAAATGCGATTGCATTTGTTGATGGTATTGAAGTGCAAAGTGCCAGCAATGAATTTGAGAATACAATTCAAAGTGTTTCTTTTACTGTTAACGAAATCTCGCGATCGAATAGTAACGGAGATCAGCTGGCGACCAACTTGACGATTGGCTTCAATAAAGAGGGCGTTGAAGAGGATATCAAGAGTTTTATTAGCAGTTATAACTCGCTTGTTGATGAAATAGAGCGCCTGACACGTTATGGCGCTACATCTGAGGATAGTGATGGTCCACTTGCTGGTGATTCTTTATTACGAGGGTTACAGTTGAATATTAGTACGATTGTTGGTGAAGAGGTCTCTGGCTCTGAGCTAAGTAGCCTCTTTCAGTTAGGGATAGAGCTTAACGAAGATGGTAGACTTGAAATAGGAACTGAGGACTTTGGTCTTGGTTCTGGTCAAAAACGCTTAGATGAAGCCCTTGAAGACAACTTCGACGATATATCAACACTATTCAACAATGAAAACAATGGTATTGCTGTAAGGCTATACGACTTGGTAGAGCAATACTCTTCGTCTAGCGGTCTTATAAATCTCAGAGAGCGTAGTGCGCGAGATGAAAAAGACAATGTTGAAACAGCGCGAGAAGCATTAGAACTCAGAATGACAAACTTTGAACAAACCGTGCGTTCAAGGTATGTGAACCTGGATAGAACTATTTCCCAGTTGAACCAAACAGGTTCGGCGTTATTTGCAGCACTTATTTAAAGACTGGAGTTATTATGTCGTTACGTGGAATAAATGCTTATCAAAAGAATAATGTTAAGCAAGCTGTCTCAACAGCTGACCCGCATAAGTTAACACTATTACTGTTGCAAGGTGCCATGGACCGTATTGCCTATGCTAAAGGGGCTATGGAACGAAAAGACTTTGTTAATAAATCAAAATTTGTGACCAAAGCCACATCAATTGTTATCTATCTAAGAGACACCTTAGACATGGACGTTGGTGGGGAAATAGCGGAAAACCTTTTTGCGTTGTACAACTATATTGTCGAAATTGTTAATGAAGGTCATTTTAATGACGATAAAGCGAAGCTTGATGAAGCATATAGTCTATTAGAACCAATAAGGGACGCATGGATTTCTATACCTGAGAGTGCCAAACTAGAGGCATATCAACAAAAGGAATTGGCTGCATCAAATGAACGATGATCATTCGATCTGCCTCAATCACTCACTAACACCTGTTTTTCTTCGTGTAATAAACAATAGAATCGAATCGACATTAGTGTCTGAGGGTGACCAGTCTGCTTTGTTACTGAAACTAGTTGTGTTAAGACACAAGCTAGTGATTAGAGAATTGAATAAAATAACTGCTGAATTTAAACAGCAATTTGTTACCTTTGAACTAAAGAGAAATAAAAGACTTGAAGAAATAAGTTCAAGTTTGCGTAATGATGCAAAAAATGAGGTAATAAAGCTCAAAAGAGCGAAGCAAGCGGTCGAGAGATACAAATAATAATGCGTAAAGCCATCCAGCTATTCATTGAAGACGAAGAATCACAGTTAGAAAAGGAAGAGGCGCTCCTCCCGGTAGTAACAAAAAACTACACTAAAAGTTTGAAGTGCTTTCAACGTATTGTTCCATCTGTTTATCAATTGCTTGAAAATTATACATTTCAGCATAGTTCTATTTTTGCCAACAAAGATGGTGAATTAGACATCGTTGAGTCTAGCTCAGGTTCGGTATTTTATGGCAAAGATCCCAAAAAGTCGGTAGCGCAACATGTTGAACAGTTTCTGGCCGCTCCACAATCACTTGTGCTTACGCAGCCTGATGGCTCTGCAATAAGTAGCACAACCCCTTCTCACGAACAAGCCATTATTATATTTGGTATCGGGCTAGGCCAGCACATTCTAGCGCTTATGCAGTCGGCAGATATAAAACACATCATCATTTATGAGCCCAACTTAGACTTATTATTTTGCTCACTTTACACTGAGTTTTGGCCTATCATTTTTGACCTTGCAAGGAGTCAAAATGTTTCGCTTTATTTTCAAGTTCCTAACAATGGAAAGTCGCTGTTTGCAGACTTAAGTGAAC
The DNA here is from genome assembly GCF_022348315.1 of Alteromonas sp. MmMcT2-5. NCBI lineage: Bacteria > Pseudomonadati > Pseudomonadota > Gammaproteobacteria > Alteromonadales > Alteromonadaceae > Alteromonas > Alteromonas sp. MmMcT2-5. Next base: position 146,765 of record NZ_JAKRFB010000001.1, read on the forward strand.
TTCATAACGCATTTGGTATTAATTCGCTATGGGTTTATTTTCATTATCACAGCAGTGAATTTGATGATATTAAAGATGAACTATCTTCAAATGATTGGCGCATAGGACGAGATTTAAGACACCATATAAACGAGAAGACGTTTGAAGACTATTTACCAAAGTGGCCGCCAGTTGTAACTGACACATCATGGAGCGGTGAAAATTTAAATTATGAAGTATTCACCAATAATTTATCTGCGTTTAAAAAGTACTTCCCAGATATAGCGGAAGAGTTTGCAAATTATACCCCTATAAACTGGGAAGTTGTTGCTAATTCATCTGGCGAAGTAAATTTATTCAACCTTAAATATAAAACTTACTTGTTAGGCGACAAAAGTAAAGAAGAGTCCGAAAACATCTACACAATGTTTAAAGGCAATCCGAGTCGAGATGAATTGGTATTAAACTACTCTGGAGGAAAACTTTATCCTCATTTTCATTACCGAACAGCGGTAAGAATTCAAGACAAATTTAAGAAGGTCACTAAAGAAAGCACGATATTGCACCGTGACATTAAATCACTTCTCCTTTTCGGTGTTGGTAATGGCTACCAATTACAGCGCTTGTTAGATTCTCATGAAGTAGGCAAGTTGTTTATTTATGAGCCAAATCGAGATTTTTTTTATTCTTCATTATTTTCAATAGATTGGGCAGCTTTGCTTGAAAAAATGGATGCCAACGAGAGTAGTATTTATCTTAATGTTGGCGACGATGGCTCAAATTTAGTGGAGGACTTTCTCACCCAATTTGATAGGGCCGGTAGTTATAATTTGGCAAACATGTTTTTGTTCAAAAGTTATGATAATGATGTGCTTGAACCCACGCTGAATAACTTACGAGAAGAAATAAGACTGGTAATAGGGTTAAGTGATAACTTCGAGAATTCTCGATATATAATTTCGCACAGCAAGTGGGCAGTTGAAAACAATTTCAAGTATTTGTTAAAGAAAGAGACTGCACCTAGCGTCTTGAATGAAGTACCTGTTTTTGTTGTTGGAAACGGCCCTTCCTTGGATAATCTTATCCCTATTTTGAAAGAAGAGCATGCTAATGCGATAGTCATTAGTTGTGGCACAGCATTACAAGTACTGTATAAAAACGATATTGTGCCTGATTATCATGTTGATTTGGAGATAAATAGGTCACCTTATGATTGGTTGATAAGATTAGGTGATAACGAGTACTTAAAAAAAATTAACTTAATTAGTGGAAATGGCGTTCATCCAGACGTGATAAAATCGTATAAAAATGCCTTTTTGACCCTAAAAGAAGGAGAAGCAGCAACGCTTATTATTGAGTCCCTGTTTAGCGAACATAAATTTTCCTCGTTAAAATACTCTTATCCTACAGTATCTAACTTTGCGATTGACTGCGCGCTAGAGCTTGGTTTTAAACAAATTTATCTTTTTGGTGTCGATCTTGGGTTTGTCGACCAAAAACACCATCATTCACAACAGTCCGGTTATTACCTCGAAGATGGGAAAGAATTAATTGAATATACAAAGGTCTACAATACATCTTTAACCGTCGAAGGCAATTTTAGGCCATTAGTTAACACCAAACACGAATTTAAAATGTCCAAAACAATTATGGAGCTGGCATTAGAAAATGCCACTCATGATGTCGATGTATACAATTTAAATGACGGTGCCAAAATAAAAGGTACTATTCCGTTGGTACCTGAAAACATGTTGATTTTATCCGACAATCGAAAGAAAAAAAGAGTAATCGACTGGATAGAAAATACGGCACATCAAGTGCTGGACAACGAAGTTTTTTCTAAGCGTTTTCATCAAGAAATAAAAAACAGCGACTTACTTTACGGTTTTAGTTTGCTTGAAGAGGTTATGAGTGTACCTTTCGAGAGCAGAAATGACGCAGAGAAAGCGGTAATACAAAACAGAGAGACTATTATTGAGCTATTTGTAGATGGTAAACCAATTGTTATGTATTACTTACACGGTTCGGTAAACTACGTCAATACTATGTTAAGCAAAGCGTTGAATATGTCAAACGATGCGGAATGTCTGGAGCTGCTCAACCTAATAAGAGAGCAGTGGATGTTGTTTTTGGCTGACACTAGCGCGAGCATGGCAATTGCCCCTTACGAACTCGACTTCATATCGTGCAGCCCACTGGAGCGTGCTCAGATAAGAGTGCCTGAATACTATGTTGGGCAGAACTTAACGGCATATAGTGAGTACGCTACAACAGCATTAGAGAGCGCTGCAAAATTACTTCGCGTACAGTTCAACAAGCCTTCGCTAACCAGTAAAAAGCTTCGCGTTGAATTTTATCAAGACGACCCTGCGCTTACCCCGCGAAGTGGAGAAAAGCTGTGCTTGATTGTAACGAATCAAGGAGATTTAGATAGGTTGCTACGAGAAGACGTTGACGCCTTATTCGTTTACTTTCCTCAGTACTTCAGCCACAAGAACTACCTTTTCGAGGGCTTTGGCACTAAAGAAAACTACGCGTTTTTTATTGCATTAAATGCCGCGACATGTACCCCGTCAATCAAAGTGGTGGTGCCTAAACTCACTGAAAGAGAGTCACTTGATGTCTTGTCTGAGTACCTAGCGGAGTTTACTTGCTTGTCGTCCTTTATTTGTTATGAGTCTTATTATTATACAGCTTTTACGCGTGAGTATTTAAGTGAAGAAGAGATGGTGAGTGGTGCAGACGAACGTTTTAGGTTTCTACCTTTTGTTAGGGAAGAGAATCTGTTTTTGGTGCTTTGACTTCTGTCTTGTGCTTTACTTACGTTCACACAGAAAGCGAGCCGTGTAAGTAAGTCATTACATGTGTGATTCATAGACATAATTTCACTTTTAGTATTTGTAGATCACGCTGATAATACGATAGCTGAATGCGTTCATTTTCAGTTTCGTAATTATCGTGAACGTCTTTCTAAAGCGTTGTTTTTTCAAGGCGTTCACATACTATATCCATTGGATTTTTACTTTTGAATGAGCCGAGAGAATGTTGCCAATTGTAGTGATGTTGCCACTCGGTTAACGTTCAATTTTTGAGATCTCAAATGTCTCCAGTTTATGACCAGCCCCCAATAAAGAGATCCACAGCCTCGATAAATTTGGACATGATAAATACCATAAGAGGCGCTTATCATGAAATCAAAACGCTTTTCAGTTGAACAGATTGTATCTACTATCAAGCAACAAGAAGCAGGGGTGAGCATCGCGGAGGTATCTCAAAAATGGTGGTTGCCGAGGGCACATTTTACGCATGGAGGAAGTATGCAGGCCTTAAATCTGATCAGGTGCTTGAATTTAAGAAACTTCGAGAGGAAAACGAAAAGCTCAAACGCATTGTTTCTGATTTGACGCTCGACAAGATCAACGCAACAGGATCTAAATACGCGAAAGTGGTAGGCGTGTCGCAGCGCCATAAGGCGACACGCCATTTAATGGGATTGTATCAGACAAGCGAGCGCCGAGCCTGCCTCTTGAAAGGGTTAAGTCGAACTGTTTGTCGTTATAAGCCGCGCCGTGAGTTGAAGGGGGCGCTCAGACAGCGAGTTGTTGAAATAGCACAGTTCGAGTACGCTATTTTTACAAACGTATCCATGTGATGCTGAAACGAGAAGGCTTTCACGTTAACTAGAATCGAGTAAATCGCTTGTACTGCTTGGCAGGACTTCAGCTAAGCCCAAACGCCCCAAGCGTAACGTTAGCGAAGTGCGACGTAAACGAGACTATATAGCCAGCAGTTGCTCAAATGAAGTCTGGACAATGGACTTTGTTTCAGACCAACTGACCACGGGGAACACGCTTCGTAATCTCACTGTTGTAGCCACATTCACCAGAAATGCTTGGCAGCAAATATTGACTCTCGGCTGCGTTCTGAAAACCTCAAAGAGCGTGTATACCGCTCAGCTACAAAAAACGAAACTCTGCTTGAACTAGAACTGTTTTCTGAAACATGCGACAACAAGTATCCACAAACCGCTGAGTCATGGCAGACATATTGGCAATATCAAGACCTCGTGAAATTCACAGAGTAACTAGTGCCGTTGAGTACCTTAATAGCAACTCCTTTGATAATCTCTATTTATAAAAAGCAACTAGCTAAGGTTTCCGTACCAGCTTAATCAAATCTATTCCGGCAATGTATTTCTGGAGAAAAGGAAGAGATGTTAATTTCACTTATTAACTTTTTCCTAGACTGATCTTCGGAATATGAACTAAAGTCCTTAGCAGTGCAATAGGAGCATATACCTGTTTTTTCACTGAAGTCATACAGCGAGCGTCTCATTAGATTTAATTTTTTTGACGTATAAAGATCAAAAACACTCTGTTTTGAAATATTTCCCACACTTTCAAGATTAAGTTTATTATCGTGAAATGATTCGCAGCATGGTTGAACATTACCATCGTAAAAAATCGTGAATTCACGAAATGGTCTAGCACAAGGCGAGGTCCTCTTGCTCTTCTGAGTATTCTTCTCACCAAGTGTACCGCCTCTATTCGTGCCTTCTCTTCTCCAGTCTGGCCATTGGATTAATATTCTGACACCTTCTACCTAGAGTGAAAATGATCGGTTAGATTCAATGAAGGCGATGTCTAATTCATCATTATAGTTACTAAAGTTAAGTCTATCCAAAAGCTTAAGTAAGCGACGCTGAATCATTTTACTGTCTTGATGAACATTCGGTGAGGGGGCAATGTAATGCAAATATGATTTAAACCGCTGTGAGAAAGTTTTTTAACTAAAGGTAGTCGTAAAAAGTCACCATTTGAGTTGAATCCAATATGAGCTGCGGGTAAATAACTACGAATAATACTCATCTTATCGCCAAATTCTCGTCTAACAGCGGCTCATTGTAGAGGTTCAGTGATATTCTGTTATCATAACGAATCTCGGATAATTCTATACAGATTTTCTCGATAAGGTCCTTATCCATGTAAGACTGAGTATTTTGTCTATCAGAAAAGCTGACAGGGCAGTAATCACACTTTCGTTTACACACGTAAGATAGCTCAAGGTTTATAACCTCGACATGTCTCTTGAATAACACTTTTTTATCTATCATTCTTAAGCTACCAAAACTAATATCTCCCATTAGTTGCTTTAAGTTTTTTTCCCATTAAATCCTACCATTTGAAAATAATTCATATCTTTCCTTTATATAGTTTATTCGAGATGTTCTTTGTCTTTCAGTGAAAGAGAATAAAGACGATATTTTTCACAGAATACCGGCCTTAACACGCAAAAGGAATTTCCATTATTCTACCAATTTGAAAGTTACTAATATCAGTAGACCTTAAGGGTTCGTAGCTTGAGAAAGGAGTGAAAAGGACCATTGACCCTAACGCTTTCTCTCAAATAAAAGCAATTCAGAATGAAAACCATCTAAGGTTTTTAATCCAAAGGGCCTGACATTGCTTGAAATGGGTTCATAATTGGGCAACATTTTTTTGTAGTCTTCAGTGTAAATTGGTTCGTTAACGCCAAACCCGTGCTCTTTGATGGTTTGTTTACCCTCGCGTATATTGCGCAGCAGTACCCATTTTGTTTTGACTCTATCTACATGATTTAGATAGTTTTGTACGACTTCTGGCTCCATTTCTTGAAATGATATGAAGTTGACGAATAAGTCGATGGGTTCGTCGAGCGCCTCTATCTGCCACGCGCCAAAGACATTCAGTGGGCGATTACTTTCACCTGCATCCACAGGTGTTTCCTGTTGAAAGTAGCCACCGACATTGTCTCGGCCAAATACGTTCGATAAATAGTAGTCTGCGACGTTGAGCGTTGGCGCGATATCGAAGTCCATGTATTTCACGTTGTTATTCGTTTTCGCCAAGATCTCCCCAAGCGTGCCAAACCCACCGCCAATTTCTACAACGGTACGAAGGTTTTTAAGCGGGGTAAACTGATTTAAAAAAGCGAGTCCAAGCAGGTAGTTCAGCGCTGAGCGGCTGAACTTTTTTCCATCAAATTCGAAATGCTCTAGGGGATTTCCCACTTCACTTTCGGAAAAGTTAAGTAGGCTTTTGTCAGCTTGTGGCGAATGACTGGCAAGTAAAACGCGATAATCAGCTTCTGCTTGCTGCCTACCAATGAACATAGCGTTCAGCGTTTGCTTTTGTTTTTCAGATAGATTGATATGGTCTGCCAGTGCCTGTATTAACGCTTCGCTGGTTTGACCTAAACCATTACCAGGTTGGCCATAGGTGGGAACGAAAAAAGAAAGCGGCAGTGAAGCACGGCGAAAGTTAGCGATGCCTTCGCTGGCTAAATTTTCAAAAATTTTTTCTGAAGCTTTTGCCCAAAATTCTGTGGGTTGGTATAAAGTCGATTGTGCCTTCATATCTTCAAAGGCTTTTGCGCATGTTTTTTCGAAAATATCTCGTTCCATAATTTCCTTCTTTTAACTACTTTTAGGTAATGGTCTGCGTTACAAGCGACTATTTGCTCTCTGCGTAAAGCAAAGCTCTTAGAGGGAGGGTCCAGTCTGTATTCAGCGGCGCGTATTCTTCTCGAAGCACGTTTTTCTGTATTTTCCCGGTGGGCCCAAGCGGCAGAGAGGAAACAAAGAAGTACTTCAACGGCCTTTGAAATGGTGCAAGCTGACTATTGGCTATTTGTCTTAATGCACGTTCAGCAGTATTATTTGCTACACAAACCGCTACGACGACTTCACCTAAAAAGTCATCTGGAACACCAATTACGCTGACTTCGTCAATAACATCACAGGTGACCAATACGTCTTCAATGTCCTTTGGGTAAATATTAATACCACCCGAAATGATGATATCCTTCTTCCTCGATACGTAACTTAAAAAGCCTTCATCATCCACTTTTCCAACGTCGCCGGTTCGAAAGAAACCGTCTACAAGACTTCGCGAATAAACATCGTCTTTGCCATAGTATCCGTTAAATAAAAGTGGTGATTTGACGACGATTTCGCCAATCTCCCCTTGAACGCAATCGCTTAAGTCATCGCGAAGGATTTTTACCTCGATATCTTCACAAACAGTGCCCACGGTTGCATATTTTTTATCAGCATCTGAAGGGGAGAGGTTCGATACTATAGCAACTTCCGTTGTGCCGTAAATCTCATGAAAGTTGCAGCCCAAATGTTTAAACAAATCGCTTTTCAACTCATTGGAAATGGGCGCTGAAGACGAAACAATGGTGTTAAGAGACTGCAGTCTATTTGAATTCGAAACCAAATCATCTTTAAGCGCTTGTAGGTGAGAAGACACGGCTATCACGAAACTGACTTTGTATTTGTGCACGTCTGCGACCCAGTCTGCGGGTGTAAAGCGTCGCATATAAACGAGCGTTGCGCCCGCCGCCAATGCAACAAAAACGTGTCGTTGTCCTAATGAGTGGAAGAAAGGCGATGCACACAAAACAACATCGTCTGCCGTTAACCCGTAAAGCTGTATCGTCTGCTGTGCGCGTGCGAGTTTTGTGGCTTGATCCACCATGATGGGTTTCGGGTCACCCGTAGATCCAGATGAAAACGTGATTAAAAAATCATCGATATCAGTGTTGCCCATGTCGACACAGGCGTCTGTGGTAGTTAAGCGCACAGTGTCAACTTCATTGCTCGTCAACAGCACTTTTGCATCTATCGTACGGCAAGTTTTGACGAACTTTTCATCGCAAAAAACAGCATTCGCGTCGGCAGCGTTTACCACGGTTTTCAGCTGTTCGCGCGTTAGCTGGCAGTTGACCGGTATGAGGGTACTGTTGGTCTTGGCAAGGCAAAGAGCCCACGCGATAAGGTACGGGGCACTCTCTGACATCACCACCATACGAATGGGGTGTGAAATATCGGTTTGTAGGAGTAATGATTCACATTTTAAAGTCAGTTCAAAAAGCTCGTGATAGGTGTAACTTCGTTCATCAAAATAAAGCGCTACCTTATCTGGTTGGAGGTTTTTAATTGCCTGAATATGTGAATATAACGCCCTCATTAGCTGTCACCTCGTTTCGCATAGACTAACCTCGCTAATGGCCCGACAGTGCGAATAGACTCATCTGAAAGCTCATCGATAGAAAACTTGATTTCAAACTCACTTTCTAACGTGATAACGAGGTTTAATATAGAGAAAGAATCTAAAATGCCGCTCGCTGCGAACTCAGTGGCAGCGTCAATTGATGGCGCAGCCTCGCTCGTGTTCTCTTCTATGTATTCAACAATAAACTGGGTAATGTGACTTTGTGACATGTGCGTTCCTTAATCAATGACGTCCCAGTGAAGGCGGTCGCCAACTGTGAGCTTTGTCTTTGCTCTTCTTCCTAAAATTTGATTTTTGAACTTAGGGTCAAGGCCAAAGCCGGGTCGCACTGATTTGATGTTGTTTTCTGTAAACACCTCACCTTTTTCCATGTCGCCGGAGACGTAGAGAGAGCGTTTACCGTTTTTGTTTTTGAGTGCTTCAGGGGTCAAATCGTAGTTAACGGTTCCGATAGCTTTCTCTGCGGCTCTTATTTCACTGATCATTTGTTGAAACTCAGAAATAGTCAACGAAAAGAAACTGTCTACGGTTTCTTCTGAATTGTCGAGTTTGATGTGTTTTTCGATAACACACGCCCCTAACGCAACGCCAGCAATGCTTACACCAATGCCTACTGTATGATCAGAAAGTCCAGCCAGGCAATTAAAGGTGTCCTTTAAATTAGGTATGGTTTTTAAATTCACTTCCTCTGGAGGGGTAGGGTAAGCGGTTGTACACTTGAGTAAAACAATATCGTTACAACCGTGCAGTCTTAAATGGCTTACCGCGTTGGCGACCTCACTTAAATTGGCCAGCCCAGTCGAGACAATGACGGGCTTACCGGTTTTCGCAACCTTTTCGAGAAGGGCAAGATCGACGATTTCAGGCGATGCAATTTTATAAACCTTACAGGGGTACTGCTCAAGTTCATCGACTGAACTTTCATCGAAAACTGAACCGAATAATTCCACACCCAATTTTTGCGCTTCTTCAAACAGCGTGGGAAGCCATTCCCACGGCGTATGGGCGTACTCATAAAGTTCGTACAACGAATTGTACTTCTCCCACGCATTGGCACGAGGAATAAGAAAGTCCTCTTTTGACGACTTAAGCGTTATTGTATCCGGCCGGTAAACTTGAATTTTTATCGCGTCGGCGCCAGCGCTGTGCGCTGCTTTTAATAGTTCGATGGCGTTGTTAATATCGCCACCATGATTTCCTGAGAGTTCAGCGATGATATAGGCCTGTTGCCCTTCACCAATGTGTCTGTCTCCAATAGCTATATGTTGCATGTTATCGTTCTGCCTCTAGTGATACCCATTGCTTGCTCTCATTAGCCTTACTTGCTGCATCTAATACTGTCAGCCCTTCGTGGGCATGTGCCCAGCCAAAAACATAGGGTGATGAAAATGATTTAGTTTCTTTGAATTGCGTTAAACAATCAGCAAGGTCATTGTACAAGTTGGCAAATGCTTCGATAAAGCCAGAAGGGTGCCCCGGTTTAAACCGCTCTCTAATCTCTTCTTTGTGCTCGCAATTTCCTCTGTCGACAATGACGCGACGGCTATCAGAGTGCGCAATATGAAGGTGTTCGGGATCTTCCTGTACCCAGGTTGCACTTGCTTTGTCACCGTACAAGGTAAACTTTAAACCATTGCGATGCCCCAGCGCCGTCTTACTTACCCAAAAGTCTGCTTTTAGCCCTTCTTTATATTCCACCCAAAAATGGGCGTCATCGACGATGTTGTCAAAGATAGAGAAGTTATTGAAATCGCCCAAAACTGAAGCGGGGGTTTGCCCGGTAAGAAAGCCGCAAAGGTGATGGACGTGGACACCGAGATCGAGTAAAAGCGTTGGGATTTCACCATCTTGCAGACGCCAAGGCTGTGGATGCATTTTTTCAGGTGGTTGAATAAAGCCATCCGACGGCATTTCGATGCGCATTTTTATTAGCTTTCCAAGATCACCATCGTCGATCATTTTCTTCAGCACTCGAACCATGGGATAACCACTGTAATTAAACGTGACCCCTAAGAAGCCACCGTGTTTCTCTAAAGCCTGTTTTATTTTTAGTGACTGAGACAGGCTGGCAGCCATGGCTTTTTCGCAAATTACCGGGATATTATTCTCAAGCAGGCGGCAAACGATATCCACATGGTCTGGTGTAGGCGTCAGTACGCACATGGCATCGACTTCGCGTTTTTTTTCATCGATGTAGCGTTGCCAGTCACTGTAACACGCGTTTTGTTCTAATCCCCAAACACCTCCTGTTTCTACGGAACGGTTGAGATCTCGGCTGAAACAACCCGATGTAACCTGCCAGCGATTATCGAGTTGGCTGGCGCACCAGTGTGTGTAGCCCACCGCTGAACGGTGTGCGCCGCCAATAAAACCTAGTTTCAACGGTTTGTAATTCATACTTTTCGTTGTCATGACGATTGAACCTCTTTCGTGCAAGGCACTTTCATTACGCGCTGAAATTCATCACTGTTCGCGTGGGGGAATAAGCTTTGACAAACACTATCATAAGCATGCGTCGCGGGTATTTCTTCAAACCCAAGATACTTGTTGAGCAATTGTACAAATTTATTGTCTTTGTGAATGACTGCAATCCACGGGGTGTTGGGAAAGTTTTCTTCACAGTGTTTTAACTGCCACTGCAGTGCGACCAACGCACTTTGGAAGTTGGTTTCTTTTTCTACGACAAACCACCCCCCAATAAGAAACGTTTTGTCGTCAACCACTACGCTCTCATGCCAGATGTAAAGCTGTGGTACTTTGTTTTCGTAAAGTAAATACGAGTGGCGCTTCGTGTTAAACCACCATGTATAGTGGTCAAGCTTTGAAATTTCGCTGTGGTCAATCATGCGAATTTGATTTTTGGGGTGGTTTCTCGCCGCCAAATAGCGGTTGATGTGAGTGTCGTCAATCGTTTCGAGTTCATACCCATTGCACAATGGAATAAAGATTTTACTTATGACGTTGGTGGTAGTTTTGTCAATCTTATTATTATAAATAGCATTGTAAATTCTTTCACAGCCTAACGTATCGACGTTCACCACGGCAGTGTCGCCAAGCGCTTTAACTCTTTTATGCTGTTGGAGAAATACGCGTAAGCAGGCGGCTAATTTTGGCAGCACCCCTTCATCAAAGCTCGACATATGAAAATAGTGACCAATATCCTCAAGATCGGGTATGTCTGAGTTTTGGTTGTCTGCTATAGAAAAGGACAACATGGGTATGTTGAGTGCGCGAAGTTGATAAAGAATGCCGCCGGCGGCACCTATGTATAGATCTATGTTCTTTAGTTGTGAGAAAAGCTCGGTTTTCCCTTGAAGCACTTCTACATTGGTGCACGACTGAAGTTTCGCAATCGATATATTGTCGTGGGGCCCTACTACCAGCATGAGTATTACGTTGCTCGGCAGCATTGCAGCTAAAGTCATGACCTGAGCGGTGTTTAGAAAGTTATGACCGACCATGATACGACTATGTTGCTGTGAGGAAGGTGTGAGTTCGGCTCGCGCAGGAGCTTGTCCTGGTAAAGCAGGCACTAACGCATAAGACGGCCCTAACAAATGGACGGCATCTGGGTTGGTGAGTCCTTCGTAAGCCGAAGCGGTATTGCTACCCCGCCATTTAAAATCAATTAAAACATCGCAGTAATGCCTGCGTTTCACATCATCGAAAACCACAAGCTTTGTCAAATGCGGTGCTACTTGCTTCTCCCACGCTTCATCTATGCTGTAGTGATCAACGATAAGTGTCGCGATGTTTTCCGATTGAATAAGACTAATGACTTCATCAGCCGCTCTCGTTGTAACGATACACTGAAAATCGTCTAAGAAAGAAGCAATGTCTTGTGAGTACCAGTCAACCGCGAATAAGCAGTCAATGTTTTTATCAGCCAGAAAGCGCGCTAGATCTCTGCATCGCACAAGATGGCCTAGCCCTTTTTCTGGTAACGTTGAAACGACAAAAAGACATCGCATATCAAGCCGTTCCTTTGATGCTGTTATTGGCTCTAAACATTGCTTCTGCTCTAGCCCAGTCGTCTAACGTATCGATGTCTTGCACCAAATGTTGCGGCAAGACAATAGGCAAACTGTGATTTTCAAACATATTGAGGCCCTTTAAGAAGGCATCAGCTTTACCCCAATAAAACTGCCCTGCATCGAAAAACGCCTCTTCCAAATCTTGAGAGCGAGTATTGAAATACTCCGGGTTAAACATTTTGACGCCTTGGTTTGTTGTTTTCCTAAACGCTCGTTGAATTGGCGACGGGAAAGGGCAAATACCAAACGCATACTCTTTCTGAGGTTGTTCGATAAGTTGTTGATATGCAGCAGTAAGGACATGTGAAGACACAAAAGGCGCGGTGGCGTAAAGCGTACATACATAGTCCAGACTGCCCCAATTTGATTGAGCCCAAGTGATAGCGTGTTGAATTACTGGCAAGGTGGCGCAGTGATCATCTGACAAAGCAGCGGGCCGCATAAAAGGCGTTTGTGCGCCCATAGACCGTGCTACTTCTGCAATTTGGTCATCATCGGTGGAAACCAGCACGTGTTCAAACAAATGACTTTCTAACGCCGCTTTTATAGAATACCCAATGATAGGGGTGCCGCAAAAAGCTCTGATATTCTTTTGGGGTATACGTTTGCTGCCACCACGCGCCGGTATAATACAAATGTTAATAGGGTCACCTCAACGAGTTAGTTTCAATCTCTTCTAGCTGGAGTTTTTGCATAAAATGTCAGTTTTCGTTTCTTATCATACCGCTATATTGAAACACTTGATTCTATATCGGTATGTTCTCGCAAAACTTAACAGACGAACAAAATTGGAAGAATAAAAATGTACAATAATATATACACTTACACGCCGCTAAGCACCTCTTTTACGGTGTGAATGATGAATTGTACTTCGTTATCAGTGAGTGATGGAAACAAGGGCAGCGTAATCACTTGGCGATAATAGTCTTCTGCCTGTGGAAAGTCGCCTTTTTTGAATCCTAGGTCGGTATAAAAGGGTTGAAGATGGATCGGAATATAATGAACATGTGCAAAAACACCACGCGCGCGTAAATTCTCTATAACCTGTCGATGCGTACTTTCAGTCAGGCGTGTCGCTAATATGCAAAATAAGTGGTAACTGCTATAGCGATATTCGCTGACAGCAAGTGGTTGAATGAAATCTTCGTTTGCAAACCCCGCAGCGTATTGCTTTGCTATTGCATTTCGACGGGCAACATAGTCGTCTAATTTTTTTAACTGGCTAAGGCCAAGTGCTGCCTCGACATCATTCATGCGGTAGTTGTAACCCAGCGTTACTTGTTGGTAATACCAAGGGCCATGCGGCGACTCAGTCATTTTATCCGGATCAGATGTCACGCCGTGACTACGCGCCAAACGCATCTTTTCAGCGAATGCTTCACTGTTAGTAAGCGCCGCTCCCCCTTCAATGGTGGTGACTATTTTAACGGGATGAAAACTGAATACACAGATGTCCGAATAGGCACAGCAACCAACGGGTTTGTCTCTATAGGACGCGCCTACAGCGTGAGACGCATCTTCAATGACATAAAAATTATATTGCTTGGCTAACCTTGATATGGCTTCCATATCACAGGACTGACCTGCAAAATGAACAGGAATAAGCGCCTTAGGTAAACAGCGTTGTTTTTTAGCAAGAGATAGTTTTTCTTCCAGCTTTTTAGTGCACATGTTGCCAGTAGAGGGATCGATATCTACGAAATCTATGCTAGCACCGCAGTAAATTACGCAGTTAGCAGAAGCAACAAAGGAGTTAGGTGATGTCCATATTGTGTCGCCTTTTTTAATATCTAAGGCTAAACATGCTAAATGGAGGGCAGATGTGGCGCTGTTGACAGCCACCGCATGAGCGGCATGCGTGTAGTCAGTCAGTGCTTTTTCAAATCGCGGAACCGCAGGCCCTTGAGTCAACCAATCCGACTTCAATGTGGAGACTACCGCTTCTATGTCACTTTCATCTATGTGCTGTTTACCGTAAGGGATCATTTAATACCTTCGTTGTTGAATGAGGCTATCTCGTCTATATTTAAAAAATGGCTATTAGTATCTGAGACGTATTCAAAACCTGATTCTACATGCGTGCCGCTTTCATTGAGCGCATTTTTCGTGAAATCGTTGCTTCGGTGGAAAAATTTAATCGCGGGCGCAATGACGTAGTGATCTTCATATTCGAAGGTATGAAACGCCATGTCACCAGGGCACATCATTTCGTGGAGCTTTTCACCCGGCCTAATGCCCACGATTTTTATAGGCACACCTGGTGCCATAGCTTCGGCCAAATCGGTGATTCTAATTGATGGTATTTTAGGGACGAATATTTCGCCGCCAAGCATCCGCTCGAAATTCTTTAAAACAAAGTCTACGCCCTGTTGAAGGGTTATCCAAAAGCGGGTCATATCTGCATGTGTAACAGGAATATGGTCTGTACCTTCTGCAATGAGCTTTTTGAAAAAAGGAACAACCGAGCCACGAGAGCCTACTACATTTCCATATCTCACTACCGAAAATCGAGGCTTTCTTGAGCCCACCATATTATTAGCCGCTACAAATAGTTTGTCGGAGGCAAGTTTAGTAGCGCCGTATAGGTTTACGGGGTTAGCCGCTTTATCTGTCGACAAGGCAATAACTTTACTTACCGAGTTGTCAATAGCTGCGTTGATAACATTCTCGGCACCATCGATATTAGTTCGGATACATTCAGTGGGATTATATTCAGCAGCAGGGACTTGTTTCATAGCGGCTGCATGAATAACGTAGTCCACGCCCTGCATTGCTCGGGTAAGGCGGTCTTTGTCTCGCACATCGCCGATAAAAAAACGCATGCAAGGCGCATTGAATTTTTGCTGCATTTCAAATTGCTTCAATTCATCGCGAGAATAAATGATTAAGCGCTTTGGTTTATAGCGTGATAACAATGTTTCAGTGTACTTATGACCAAATGACCCAGTACCACCCGTTATCAAAATAGATTTGCCGTCGAACATGCTCCGCTCGCTTTTTAATGGTTGTAAATTAAATATACCATGTGTCGGCAGTATTGCCATAAACCATTAGTTTTTAAAGAGTCTCTGGTGTTAACGCTGACCAATATTAGCTCTTGATATTTGATGTTTTTCAATGAGTATATTAAACGATACGTCCGATACAAACGCTCACTCGCCTTTTGGTTGCCTATTTACTATACTGTTACAAAAGTAATTTGAGAGGATGTTGGTAATGATCAAAGTTGGTTCTGATTCTGGTAGTTTGCCACTTGGCCAGGTTCAAGAAAAGCAGAATAATCTTTTTGAGAAGTTGGCATCAGGGAAAAAAGTAAACAATGCGATGGATGATGCAGCAGCCCAGCAAATCATCGACCGATTAACTTCAGAAGTCGAAGGTAACCGCCAATCATTAAACAACGTTTACGACGGTATTTCGGTGGCGCAGGTTGCAGAGGGCGGCTTAGGCAGCATCAATGACGATGTCAACCGCATTCGTGAACTTACCTTACAGTCTGGTAATGGTGTTTTGAGCAGTGGCGATCGCCGTGCTATCCAATCTGAAATTACGCAATTACAAGAGAATATCTCCCAAACCATTGAGCAAACGAATTTTGCCGGCAAGCCGTTATTATCTGAAAATGGTTCACTCGAATTCCAATCAGGCTCAAGCGCGGGACAATCAATAAGTGTAAACACGCAAGATGTTGCTGCACAGTTGAATGATATTTTATCTATCGACGTTACGTCAGGCACTAGCATTGATGACGCCTTAAACGCGGCAGACTCTGCCATTGAAATACTAGGTAGTGCCAGGGGCGATTTAGGCGCTACGCAAAATCGTTTCGAAAGTGCAGCGCGTTCACTCACGCAAGCTAACGTAAATACCGCAGAAGCACGAAGCCGTATTCAAGATTTAGACTACGCCCAAGCGGTATCACAACAGGCATCAAATGATGTTTTAGGCCAAGCATCACTCACCGTTCAAGCGCAAGCGAATCAGCAACAAAGCCAAGTACTTTCATTATTGAGTTAGGCTATTTTCTACAGGTTTGGTTAAATTTAATCGAAAGAAGCAGGGTAACCTGCTTTTTTTATTGATATATTTCCCAAAACAGCGGTTGCGCTCCGATCTTTTGTCGTTACAATTTAGAAATGCGCTAAACTGGACATAATAACAAAGCGTTCTCGGGGAATTGATGAAGAACATTTTGCTGATTAGTGATAATCAGGAACTTATTCAAAACTTGGAAACTATCGTTACCTTCATGGGAGAATCGTGTCAGTCACGAGGCTTCAGTGAATGCGAGGGATACCTCCATGAAAGTGGCGCTGATGCCGTGCTTATCGAGCACCGTTCGTCCACTGTTGTAAGTAATCTGGTAGAGAAGTTTCCACACATACCATTTGTTGCATTGGTTGAAAGTAATACGCAAGCGTCAGCCAGCTGCAATCTAGTTAGTGTTATTGCTACACCGTTAACCTACCCTGTATTAACGCAGGCTATACATCGTTGCCAAGAATACTCAAGGCGCAAACCCGGTTTATCTCGTGCTACAGGCACAAAAACTCGATTGTTTAGAAGCCTTATTGGTAAGAGTGAGCAAATTCAAATTGTTAGGCGTTTGGTAGAGCAAGTAGCGCCGACCGACGCCACCGTATTGATATTAGGTGAGTCCGGTACGGGTAAAGAGGTAGTAGCGCGTAACGTTCACTTTTTATCTGAACGTAAAGACGGGCCATTTATTCCGGTAAACTGCGGTGCCATTCCTGGCGAACTGCTGGAAAGCGAGCTGTTTGGTCACGAAAAAGGCGCGTTTACTGGCGCAATCAGCGCGCGTAAAGGCCGTTTTGAGTTAGCGGAAGGCGGTACGTTGTTTCTGGATGAAATCGGTGATATGCCGCTTCAGATGCAGGTTAAATTATTGCGCGTGTTACAAGAGCGTACCTTCGAGCGCGTAGGCGGCAACAAGCCCCTTCAGTGTAACGTACGCATCATCGCCGCGACGCACCGCAATTTGGAAACCATGATCAGTGAAGACAAGTTCCGTGAGGACTTGTATTACCGACTCAACGTGTTCCCAATTGATAGCCCTGCACTTAGACAAAGAAAAGACGATATCCCCTTACTGCTCCAAGAGCTAAATAGTCGTATCCAAGGTGATGGGGTGGAAGGTGTGCGCTTTACCGAGCAAGCGATCGCCTCGTTAATGGAGCACGAATGGGCGGGCAACGTTCGTGAGCTGTCTAACTTGGTTGAACGCTTAACTATTCTTTATCCTGGTCAAATCGTTGATATCGCCGATTTACCTGAGAAATATCAATACGGTGATGTACAGGCTTACGAGCCTGATTATCCAGAAGAAATTCTTGAGCGTGAAGCATTCAATGCACTCTTTGCTGAAGCGGCCGCGCAAGAGCCAGAAGAAGACCTTAACGAGCAAAGCCATGAGGGTCTGAACGGAATGGTTTCTTCATCTTTACCTGAAGAAGGGGTTAATCTCAAAGAGTACCTTTCCGAGTTGGAAGTAAACCTCATTAGACAGGCGTTAGACAATCAAGATTGGGTGGTGGCTCGAGCTGCCGACAAACTTGGTATGCGCAGAACAACGCTTGTCGAGAAAATGCGGAAGTACGATATTCAACGTACTGAAGAAGCGTAATGTCAGGTAATTGACGTTGCGCTTTCCTCTATAATTTCATCCTATCTAACTGAAAAATAAGCCAATGATGAATTGGCACATCTTCTGCTTTATCTAAGTCATAGTTTAACAGCGTCTGCAATTTGACGAGGGCAATATGGCTTTTGACAGCACACCACAATCAACTGAGTACTCAACATCAAGCTATGCGTTAGATAGTATTGATAATGCGATATCTCGTGATGAATACGACCCCTCAAGCAGTGACGATATTTCGTCTTTACGGTTGCAGGCGAGTCGGCTTGAGCACTTACTTCAGGTAATGCCTGCTGGCGTTATCGTTATAGACGGTAAAGGGATCGTGCGCCAAGCCAATGAACAAGCGAAAGCACTGTTAGGTGAACCGCTGGAAGAGGAAGTGTGGCGAAGTATTATCACGCGCTCATTCAAGCCTCGCGCTGATGACGGCCATGAAGTCTCACTTGTTGACGGTCGCCGAGTGAAGCTTTCTATCACGCCATTAGAAAATGAGCCTGGGCAATTAATTGTTATTACCGACTTAACCGAAACGCGGCAGCTGCAAGCACGCGTGAGTCATATGCAGCGCCTGTCTTCTCTTGGAAAAATGGTGGCATCCCTTGCTCACCAAATTCGTACGCCTCTTTCTGCGGCCATGCTCTATGCGTCTAATTTAATGCGCAAAGGCTTGGGACAAGAAGCACAAACTCAATTTGCAAACAAGCTAACTGACAGGCTTAAAGAGCTAGAGAGTCAGGTTAACGACATGCTGCTTTTCGCTAAGTCAGGGGAAGAACAAGTGGTCAGCCAAATTAGCTTGGGAGAGTTGTTTACTTCAATTGAAGGCAGTGCCCAAACCATGACGGCTCAAGCACAGCAAACGCTAACTTTTAGCGGCTTCGATAAAAACGTATCTATTACCGGTAATCTTACAGCGCTTCAAGGCGCGTTATTAAACCTTGTTCACAACGCGAGCCAAGTTACTCCGAAAGGGGAGTGCGTGCACGTAGAAACTGCAGTGTCTGATGAACGTTTGCATGTGGCTATTATAGATAAAGGTCCTGGCGTACCGGATAAACTCAAAAACAAAATTTTTGAACCGTTTTTCACAACTAAAACTCATGGCACGGGCCTTGGTCTTGCGGTGGTTAAATCCGTCGTACACGCCCACAACGGTTTGCTTAGCGTATCAAATATGCCAGAAGGTGGGGCGTGCTTTAGTGTGTCTTTGCCGTGTGTGGTGAACGCTCAATCTTCACAAACATTGACTCATGTTGCGTAGGTCATAGGAGAGAATAATGTCTAAAACTACCATTTTAATTGTTGAAGATGACGCCGGTTTACGCGAAGCACTCCTAGACACCCTTCTGTTAGGTAACTATGAGGTTGTTGCTGCTGACTGCGCTGAAGAAGCGTTAATGGTGCTATCTTCGCGCTCCGTCGATTTAGTGGTAAGCGATATTCAAATGGGCGAAATGAGCGGCTTAACGCTACTTAAAAGTATCAAAACTAAGTACCCCAATATGCCGGTGCTATTGATGACAGCCTATGCCACTATTGATGATGCCGTGCAGGCAATGCGCGATGGCGCAACAGATTATCTATCCAAACCGTTTGCCCCAGAAGTACTGCTTAATTTAGTGGGACGCTACGCGCCGGCTCAAAAAATAGAGTCACGCACGCCTATTGTTGCTGACCCTTCAAGCTTGAAGTTACTTGAGCTTTCTCGCAAAGTCGCGAAGTCGGACGCCACTGTGATGGTAATGGGACCAAGCGGTTCTGGTAAAGAAGTGCTGTCTCGCTATATTCACGATCAGTCGCCGCGAAGTGATGCGCCATTTGTCGCCATCAACTGTGCAGCCATACCAGAGAACATGCTAGAAGCGACCTTGTTTGGTTACGAAAAAGGTGCGTTCACCGGCGCAATCCAAGCGTGCCCGGGTAAATTTGAACAAGCCCAAGACGGTACGCTGTTACTTGATGAAATAACCGAGATGGATTTGGCGCTTCAAGCTAAACTGCTACGCGTGTTACAAGAGCGCGAAGTAGAGCGTCTTGGCGGACGTAAAACCGTTAAGCTCAACGTCCGTGTAATTGCTACAAGTAACCGAGATTTGAGAAAAGCAGTGGATGCGGGAGAGTTCAGAGAAGATTTGTACTACCGCTTAAATGTATTCCCTATTGAGTGGCGCCCGCTATCGGAACGTCCGGGTGATATTGTCCCTCTCGCAGAGCATCTAGTTCAGCGTCACGCTAGTTCTCAAGGGCTGGGTACTATCAGGTTAAGCGCAGCAGCACGCAATAAGCTGTCACAATACAGCTGGCCAGGGAACGTTCGCGAACTAGAAAACGTGGTTCAACGGGCGCTTATTTTATGTGAACACAATGAAATCGACGCCAGCGATTTAATGATTGACGAAGACATGACGGCACCTGTTGAAACACTGCAAGAGCATGTTGAAGAAAATAGGTTAGGGTCTGAGCTTCGTTACCAAGAACACCAAATTATCCTCGATACATTGGTGTCGTGTAACGGCAAGCGTAAAGATGTGGCAGAAAAGCTCGGCATTAGTCCAAGAACCCTTCGTTACAAATTAGCGCGCATGCGCGAAGACGGTATTGAAGTGCCCGCATAAGGTCGCTTTCTACACTTTCGGTTTCCTCGTCCTTATCCGTCGCCTCTGTAGTAAAGAAGGCGGCGGTTTTTTGTTGCTCACACTAAGTCAAACGCCATAAATTTGGCTAACCCTCTCTCTTTTGATGTATCCTGTTGATATATATAGTTTTTTAAAGTTGGCAAGCCCTTTGCTAAATCCCCTCTATACATAAGTTATACGCCGATGTTCAGGCGGTCTCGAAAAAGCACTAGGAGTGGTTATGGACGTTAAAGCCAATAGTTTGTATCAAGAAATGCAGAACATGATTGGGCAAACTCGTCTTCAAGTTAATGAGCCTCAACAGCAGCCGCTTAGTGAAGTTAATAGCTCGGCCAGTGATTTCTCGACCATGCTTAAGAATGCGGTAGATGGTGTAAACGGCATGCAGCTTGAGTCAAAAGATGCACAGCAACGTTTTGAAATGGGCGACCCAAGTTTAAGTTTAGCGCAAGTTATGCTGACGAAAGAAAAAGCGGGCATTGCTTTTGAAGCCACTGTTCAAGTGCGTAACAAAGTACTCGAAGCCTATAAAACAATAATGAATATGCCGGTATAGGTGGAGTAGGTTATGGCTGAAGCTACAGGTACAAACCTTACGGTTCCTGATCAGAATCAAGCAGTGGACAATGAGCCAGAAAACAAATCTGGTTTTATGGACACCTTAGGCAGCGCTGACATGATGCGCCAAATGGCCCTTGTGGTCGTTTTGGTAATCTGCGTCGCCATCGCTATTTTTATTCTTATTTGGTCGCAAGAACCTGATTACCGCCCCCTTGCGAAAATGGAAACCCAAGAGCTTATTGAAACCCTCGATTATATGGATGCGAACCAAATCGACTATAAGCTTGAAGGCAATATTGTTTACGTAAGAAGTGACGAATTCCAAAACATCCGTTTAGGCATGACCCGCCAAGGGCTAACAAAGGCCTCTGATGCCGGTACCGATATCATTATGCAGGATATGGGTTTTGGTGTAAGCCAGCGTGTTGAGATGGAACGTTTAAAACACGCCCGCGAGCAACAAATCGCGGCTACCATCGAAGATATCGCAAGTATTCAAAAAGCCCGTGTCTTGCTAGCTATGCCTAAAGAGAACGTATTTGCGCGAAGAGAGAAGAAAGCGTCGGCAACCGTTGTACTAACGGCTAAGCGCGGTGCCGTTATTGCAGGTGAAGAGGTTGATGCTGTTGTCGATATCGTTGCGTCTGCAGTGCAAAACATGGAGCCGTCTAAGGTAACCGTAACAGACAGCAATGGTCGTCTGCTTAACTCAGGCTCTCAAGATTCTATGAGTGCTCGTGCCAGAAAAGAATACGAGATTGAGCGCCAGCGTGAGCAAGAGTACTTAGAAAAAATTGACGCGATATTGATTCCTGTATTGGGCATAGGTAACTACACAGCACAAGCTGACGTTACCATGGACTTTACAGCTATGGAACAAACACAGCGTAGCTACAATCCTGATTTACCTGCGGTTCGCAGTGAAATGATAATGGAAGAAAACAGCGTAGGTGGCGGTGTTGGCGGTATTCCTGGTGCACTGTCTAATCAGCCTCCGTTAGATTCTAATATTCCAGAAAATGCTGTGGGCGGCAGTCAACAAACTATGCCGGGGCGCACAGCGAAAGAATCAACACGCAACTACGAACTTGATACCACTATCAGTCATACCAAGAAACAGACCGGGGTTATTCGCAGATTAAGTGTATCTGTGGCGGTGGACTATACCCAAGTTGCGGGTGAAGACGGTGCGATGACGCCAACACCGCGTAAACAAGAAGAGATTCTCAACATACGTAGGCTTTTACAGGGCGGCATTGGCTTTGACGTTACCCGTGGTGATTCGTTAGAAGTTGTAAGCGTGCCCTTTACTCGGATGGACGCAGGGGAAATTGAAGACGCGCCTATTTGGGAGCAGCCCGGATTTCTACCAATTCTTAAGCTAGTTGTTGGTGGCTTGGTTATAATAGTGCTTATCATCTTCGTGATTCGTCCTATGCTACGTCGTCTTATTAATCCTGATGAGTCGAACGACGCCGATGAATTTGATGCAGACGAAGGCTTAGATTTAGGCGACGACACCATTAGCATGTTAACGTCTGACTTTGACGAAGGACAGGTAGGTTTTGCGCCAGATGGTTCACTCATGCTGCCTGACCTGCACAAAGATGAAGATGTACTTAAAGCCGTACGTGCCCTTGTGGCCAATGAACCTGAGTTATCAGCCCAAGTAGTGAAGGGCTGGTTAATGCAAGACGAGTAGTGAGATAAGATTATGGCTGAAGAACTTGCCAATGTTGACGAGCCGTCATACGACGTCAGTAAATTAGAAGGCGTAGAAAAAGCGGCCATCTTGCTGCTGAGTCTTTCTGAAGAAGACGCCGCCCAGATATTGAAACACTTAGAGCCCAAGCAAGTACAAAAGCTCGGTACTGAAATGGCAAAAGTGGACGATATGACGCAAACCAAAATTACGGCGGTTCATAAGCACTTTATCGAAGAAATTCAGAATTACAGTACCATTGGCTTCCAAAGCCAAGACTTTGTTAAACGTGCGCTCACAGCCGCGTTAGGTGAAGATAAGGCCGCAAACCTAATTGATCAAATCCTGATGGGAAGCGGAGCAAAAGGCCTAGACTCATTGAAGTGGATGGATTCTAAGCAAGTAGCCAGCATTATTCGCAATGAGCACCCGCAGATTCAAACTATCGTATTGTCTTATTTAGAGCCTGAACAAAGTGCTGAAATATTGGCGCAGTTCCCTGAAAAAGTGCGACTCGACTTGCTAATGCGTATAGCAAATCTAGAGGAAGTTCAGCCGGCTGCACTACAAGAGCTGAACGAAATCATGGAGAAACAGTTTGCAGGTCAAGCGGGTACACAAGCAGCCAAAATGGGCGGCTTGAAGTCTGCAGCGAACATTATGAACTACCTAGATACCGCGATAGAAGGTCAGTTGATGGATGCTATTCGCGAGCAAGACGAAGAGATGAGCCAGCAAATTCAAGACCTGATGTTTGTATTCGACAATTTAGTCGATGTAGACGACAAGGGTATTCAGGCCATACTGCGCGAAGTACAGCAAGACGCGCTGCTTAAAGCCATTAAAGGTGCTGACGAAGAGCTTAAAGACAAAATTATGCGCAATATGTCTAAGCGTGCTGCTGAAATGCTTAACGACGATTTGGAAGCGCTTGGTCCTGTGCGTATTAGTGAAGTGGAAACAGCGCAGAAAGAGATCCTTTCTGTTGCCCGTCGACTTTCTGACTCTGGCGAAATTATGCTTGGTGGTGGCGGTGGCGAAGAGTTCCTGTAGGAACGTTAACTCCGTCACTCATTGAGTCTAGGTAAAAATATGACGACCAAAAGAAGTTTCAGCGAAAACGAAGTAAACGAAGCTAAGAAATGGGATTTACCGTTCGTTGACGACCCTACTGCACCGCGAGATAACGAACCCACCAACGCGTTAAACAAACGTTCAGACTGGAAGTATGAACCACCTGAAGTTGAAGAAGAGGTTAAGCCCCCGACCGCTGAAGAAATAGAAGCTATCCGTCAGGCTGCGTATGATGAAGGCTACCAGGAAGGCAAAGAAAAAGGCTTTGAAGAAGGGAAAGCGCAAGGCCTTGAAGCAGGTTTAGCGGAAGGTAAAGAGCAAGGTCACACCGAAGGGCTTGAACAAGGGCTTGAAGAAGGCCGCCAGCAAATGACGGCACAAGCCGAAGTGTGGCAAATGCTTGCTGAAAAATTTCACGACCCACTCTCGCAAGCCAACGATGAAACCCGAGATCAATTGGTAAAACTCGCCGTTACTCTTGCAAAAGCAGTTATTAAAACAGAGGTAAGTACTAACCAACAGGTTATAATGCAGGCGTTAAGCGAAGGTATTAAAGCGCTACCAATTAATCAAGCTGACTATCAAATTCATATGAATCCTGAAGATATTGAATTGGTAAAAGCGCATTTTGGTGAAGAGGAAATGACCAAAAAAGGCTGGAATTTGGTTGAAGCACCAGCAATGGAACGCGGTGGCTGTGACATTACCACTGCGCAAAATGCCGTAGATGTGTCGATTGAACGTCGATGCCGAGACGTTATCGATAAGTTCTTATTGAACCAAGGTTTGTCTGATGACTAGCCCTTGGCATGCCCATTTTGAATCACTTACTAAACAAGTGACATCGCCACCCGTTGTTGCGGCGGGGAAATTAGTCCGGGGCATAGGGCTTACCCTTGAAGCTGTAGGTTGCCAGCTGCCGGTGGGCAGTCAATGTTTAGTGCAAACCATCGAAGGCGAAATAGAAGCTGAAGTAGTTGGCTTTGGTGATGATATTACCTATTTGATGCCCACTGAAGCGGTTCGCGGTATTGTGCCAGGGAGTCGCGTTATGCCGTTAAACCGGCAAAGCGGTTTGCCGGTAGGTATGGGACTGTTGGGTCGTGTGGTCGATGGCAACGGTCAGCCCCTTGACGGACTGGGTGAAATCAATGCCGAAGCGCGAGCTCCCACTACGCGTCCTCCTATGAACCCGCTCATTCGCCGTCCAATCAACACCCCTATGGATGTTGGCGTACGTGCCATCAATGCGTTAAATACGGTTGGCGTTGGTCAGCGTATGGGGCTTTTTGCAGGAAGTGGCGTGGGTAAAAGTGTGCTACTTGGCATGATGACCCGAGGCTGTGAAGCCGATGTGGTCGTGGTTGGGCTTGTAGGTGAGCGTGGCCGAGAAGTAAAAGAGTTTATCCACGAAATACTGACAGAAGAAGAACGCCAACGGGCGGTTGTAGTGGCAGCGCCAGCCGATACTTCGCCGCTTATGCGATTGAAAGGATGTGAAACTGCGGTAACGATTGCTGAGTACTTCCGCGACAAAGGTATGAAGGTGCTGTTGCTGATTGACTCGTTAACTCGCTATGCCATGGCGCAGCGTGAGATTGCATTAGCTGTGGGTGAGCCACCAGCCACAAAAGGTTATCCGCCTTCGGTGTTTGCTCGGCTGCCCGCACTAGTAGAACGTGCAGGTAACGGCAGCGAGCGACAGGGCTCTATAACGGCTTTTTATACGGTGCTAACCGAAGGTGACGATTTGCAAGACCCCATTGCCGACGCCGCTCGCGCTATTTTAGATGGTCACGTGGTCTTGTCGCGTGCACTTGCTGACAGCGGTCATTACCCCGCTATCGATATTGAGGCGTCAATAAGCCGTGTAATGCCCATGGTAGTGAGTGACGAGCATCAACTGATGGCGCGCCGTATTCGTCAGGTTTATTCAAACTACAAACAAAACCAAGACCTCATTTCTATTGGCGCTTATGCGAAAGGATCAGACCCGCGTATTGATCTGGCAATTCGCGCAGAGCCTGCAATCAACGCTTTATTGCAGCAAGGGATGAAACAAGTCATACCGTATGATGAGAGCTTAGAAGGCATGGCTGCACTGGCTAAAGGGCTGGGGCAAGGCTAATGTATAGCGCTGCAATGCAAGTTAGCTTGGCTATGATCCAGAAGTCATCAACTTTCCAAAAGGTATCGCATAATGTCTAAACAACTAGAACGTTTAGCTGAATTCGAGCGCGAAAAAGAGCAGCGAGAAGCCCGATACTACAAACAGGCCCAACAGAACGTTAATCAGCAAAAGCAAAAGCTAACCAGTCTTGAGCAGTACCGCATTGACTACATAAAAGGTATTCAACAAACCGGTCAAGCAGGTGTTACCGCCACCTATTATCAGCAGCATTTATCCTTCGTTGGAAAACTGGATAAAGCATGCGAACAACAGATGCAAGTGATTGCTCGTGCACAAATGGCTGCGGATCAGCGAAAGCAACTGTGGTTAAAGCAACAACAAAAAGTGAAAGCTGTTACCTTGTTGCTAGATAAGAAAAAGTTGGCAGAGCAGAAAAAAGAAGCCAGAGCTGAGCAAGCCATGATGGATGAGTTTGCTACCCAACGATTTTTCAGAGCTAAGCGCTCGCCTTTCTGATAATTAGTCGAGCCTCTGCCACTTTGGCTCAACCCTTGCAAAAACCATTTCATAATGTACTAGCGCGACGTAATTACTTTGCAATCGCTACTACGGTAAATCATCGTTTCTTTGAGTTTCATCACACAGTATCGCGTTTGAAGTTCAGCGGGGGCGACTTAAGGCCGTAGCGAAAAATCATAGCGATGCATGCTAACTAAGCAATGCTAAGTGATTGTAATTAAAGTAAGCGTTGGTGGGTTTGCGATGAAATGGCATCAAGTTTTTTGTAATAAAACGCCACTTGAATCATTCGCATCTCAATACGTCTTCTTGGTGAAAGACGATTTAAATGTAGGACGGTAGGACAATATGCAACAAGTTGCCGCACATAAAACAGACATTGCCGCATTACCATTCTCTGCTTCTGGTACGGCGAAAGCCGTTGGAACGGGTATCGGAACTCAGCAACAAGCGAACAATGAAAATAACCAAGCATTTAACCGACTTTATCAAGACGCGAAAACGACCAAGTCAGATTTTGTTTTAAACGAAAAAGAAGATCAGGTTGCTCAATCTCGAACAGCAAACCGTTCGGACAGAGCGGCTCCCCAATCTTCAGTCTCCAGTGACACGATCAAAAATGGTAAAGACCGCGATGCGGGACATACAGATTTACCTGTTCGTGACGAAGTGACAGATATTCCAGCTGAGTCTGAAGCTGCCAATCATAATGCGAATCTAGAAGAAAACGAAACGCAGGGAACACAAGAGTTTGCACAAGACTCAGCAACAACAACGCAGCCCACGACTGACGGTGAAGAAAATACCAATTTGGCCATTGATGATGCTGAAGGTGCCGTGGAGCAAAAAGGCGTAACCGACACTCAGTTTGTGATTGGCGAAGGTGGCAAAAAAGATACCGAAGCTGGCGTTATCACCTCACCTGGCACGCCAGACGGAAAGCCAAGCAAAGACGATGGCGAGCCAGACTGGATTGCCTACGTTGAGACGGTAGCCAATCGTTTTGGAAAAAGTGATGAATCTTCAGGTGAATCAGGTACCACAGAAGATAAGGGTCTCTCTGAAGCTGCAGGCGAGGCAGTTAACGTCGTATCTATAAAAGAAAGCGGAAAACTATGGAAGCTTCCGGAGGATGTGGATGCGAGCGATATGCCATCGGTCATGGCTCATCTTTTGTCGCAACTTAATAGTAACAATGATGGTGAATTAGCCATCGAATCCCTGTCGTCTGAAGCACAACAAACACTCACTGCACTAACTTCACTTCTTATTGGTGGCAACGCTAACAATCAACAGAGTGGAAGTGATAGTGAAGCAAACAATGCGTCTTCAAATGCGCAAACCGATATCAATACTAATTCAGATAAAAAAGTAAAAAATGACAATGAGCTTTCAGCATTAATTGCCAAGCTCATGCAGACTGAGCACACAGAAAATCCCGAACAAGGTCTAGCGTCAGACACTGAAGCCGCAAATGCATTAAGCGGTATGTTAGAAACGTTAAATGGGCTATCTGAAAGCGGCAAAAAATCGGCCGATGAATCGCTCGTACTAAGTCTACTAGCAGATGAACTTAACAATATTCAGGCAAAATCTCTTGATGACAATCTCGCCGAGGCTCAAGAGTTATTGGCCGAGTTAACTTCAGAGGCAGCTGTTGTCGGCAGCGTGGCGGTAAATACAGCAGCATCAAGCGACGCTAAATCAGTATCGTCTGAGGGGCTGTCAAACGTTGATAACAGCGGCGAGCAAACCAAGGTAGTTGATTCTTTTGGTGCTACAGAAATTTCAAGCGACCTGCTTTCAGCGATAAGTGAGCTATCGCCACAAAGCGCGCAAAAGGCAACAGAAGCGTTTGCAGAGCGTGTAGTCGCGGCTCTGCCTGGTGGTGCACAGCAACAAGCGGTGAAGGCTAACATTATCGCTGGCATTAACGAGTTTCAGCAACAAGTCCAGCAAGGTAGAGAGCCTGGCATTGATTTATCAACTATTGTAGCCGATGCCGCAAAAGATGCTGCGGTAAGTGCTGATGTGGTTGCTTCAATGACAGCGCGTGTAGACGGTCAAGCCAGTCAATTCTTAAATTTGATGACGCAAACTCAAGCAAGTGCTCAACACGCAATTGCTGGATTGGTCAATCCAACTGAATCGGTTATGCAGGAAAACTCTCAGCTTCGCGCTGAAGCGTCAAAAACTCAGCAGCAGTTTGAAGGTTTTGATAAAGCGGTCAATATTCATAAGAGCGACGGCCAGCAGCAGCTTAGTGAGAAAATTCGCTGGATGGTTAATGCGCGAAATACCATGGCTGAAATTCGCTTAGATCCTCCCGAGCTTGGCAGTATGCAGGTGAGAGTAAATGTGGCGGGTGACGCTGCAAGCGTGAGCTTTGTTGTGCAATCACAGCAAGCTAAAGATGCGTTGGCCGATGCTATGCCTAAGCTAAGGGATATGCTCTCAGAACAAGGTATTGAGTTAGGCGACGCCCAAGTTAGGAAAGATAATTCTTCTGGTCAAGAAAATGGCCAGCAACTTGCAGGAAACAGTCACCAAGGTCAGGGAGCTGGGGATCGTGGAGAAAATGACGGTGTAGACGACACGGATGGCATGCGGGTTATTGAGCAGTCGATTTCGCGCGCGGACAAGGGCGGCATAGACTTTTACGCTTAACCACATCCCGTATGAATTATTACCAATAGGTCGCATAGAGAGAATACGTAAACGCTGCTATGTTTTGAATGAAAGGAGTGAGCAGTAGGTGATATTAGAGGGTAATAGGAAGCGTGAAGACGCAAAAAATTACCCGTACACATATTGTTTTCCTCAAATAATGGCATTGCCATTTTTGACGGAACCTTGATAATACGTTTTTTCCGAGCATTACTGACGAGTTACACATGGCTGAAGAAGAATTACAAGTAGAAGAAGGCGGTAAAAAGAAAGGCAAAATGATGTTGATCATCATTATCGCTGTGGTTCTTTTAGGAGGCGGTGCAGCTGCCTATTTCTTATTGTTTGCAGGCGGTGATGAGCCAGCAGCCGAACAGCTTGCAGAGACTGATGCCGCCGCAGCGGCTGCGAGCGCACCAGCATCAGCAGCAGGGAAAGCTGAAATGGGCACTGCGCTTTACGTAGCGATGCCGCGACCATTTGTTTTTAACGTGCCGGGCGCAGGAAGAGACAGGTTGGTTCAGATAAAAGTGCAGTTGCTTGTGCGCGGTTCTGACAATGAAGAGCTGGCGAAGACGCATATACCGCTAATTGAAGGGACATTACTACAGGCTTTTAGTACTTCAAACGCAGACGATCTGGTTACCGAAGCCGGTAAAATTGAGCTTCGCGAGCAGGCAGTAACTGAAGTACAAAAAGCATTAAAGGACATTACGGGCAGCGATGTAGTTGAGCGCGTATTGTTCACTGGGTTTGTCATGCAGTAATGCATTGACTAAGTAAGGTAGAAGACGGTGAGTGATTTATTATCTCAAGATGAAATCGATGCCCTATTACACGGGGTAGATGATGTAGAAGAAGAAGAGGTCGGCGGCAGCGACTCTGATGCTTCTACGCTCGAGTACGACTTCTCCTCGCAAGACAGAATTGTGCGTGGGCGTATGCCTACGCTTGAAATAGTTAATGAACGTTTCGCACGTCACATGCGTGTGAGTTTGTTCAACATGATGCGACGTTCAGCTGAAGTATCGATTAACGGTATTCAGATGATCAAGTTTGGCGAATATATTCATACGTTATTTGTTCCAACGAGTTTGAACATGGTGCGTTTCCGTCCGCTTAAAGGCACGGGACTTATCACCATGGAAGCCCGCTTGGTATTTATTCTGGTAGACAACTTCTTTGGCGGTGATGGACGTTATCATGCGAAGATTGAAGGCCGGGAGTTTACGCCAACGGAGCGCCGTATTATCCAGATGCTGCTTAAAATAATCTTTGAAGATTATAAAGAAGCCTGGGCACCGGTCATGGATGTGTCGTTTGAATATTTGGACTCAGAAGTAAACCCTGCGATGGCGAACATTGTGAGCCCGACCGAGGTGGTGGTCATCAGCTCGTTCCATATCGAACTAGATGGCGGCGGTGGCGACTTCCACGTGTCCTTGCCATACTCAATGTTAGAGCCCATTCGCGAATTGCTTGATGCAGGTGTTCAAAGCGATAAAGAAGATACAGACTTACGTTGGAGTAAGGCCCTTCGCGATGAAATCATGGACGTTAAGGTGGCGTTAACTACGCATATGCTAGACGTTGATGTACCGCTTCGCGATGTGATGGAGTTTAAACCTGGCGATATCATCCCTGTGGAGATGCCAGAAACCATCACAGTATTAATTGAAGATTTACCCACATTCAGGGCTAAATTAGGTCGCAGTCGCGACAATTTGGCACTGAAAATTGTAGAGAAGATTGCAAGACCGACTTCAGTGAAGTCTGAGCTACAGTTATTAACCCGCGGTGGGCGCATTATTGATAATGACGCAGAACTGCAAGTACTCGAAGAAGACCTGTAAGGTAGAGGGGAGTTCCCATGAGTGAAGACGGTATGGACGATTGGGCAGCGGCAATGGCCGAACAAGCCGAATCTGAAGCGGAACAAGAGGCTGGCGATAACGAAGACGTACAAGTTGCTGAACTTGACGAATTAACTGACGACGCGCCGATTACGCAAGAAGAAAAGAAAAAGCTAGATACCATTCTAGATATACCTGTGACTATTTCGATGGAAGTCGGTCGTAGTCAAATAAGTATCCGAAATCTGCTACAGTTGAACCAGGGTTCTGTGGTGGAGCTGGATCGTGTTGCCGGTGAGCCACTAGATGTATTAGTTAATGGCACGTTGATTGCTCATGGAGAAGTAGTAGTGGTCAACGACAAATTCGGTATTCGATTAACGGATGTTATTAGTCAAATTGAGAGAATCAAGAAGCTCAGATAAAACTTCTTATAAAGTAAGGGGTTGCGCAATGCTGCCCCTGTTATTTAGCCAGATAGCCGTCGCGCAGTCGACCCAGTCAATCACCAATCCCACGTCGGTACTGTCAATTTTCCTTTCTTTACTTGTCGTTGTTGGCGTCATTTTCGCTCTCGCTTATGTGATGCGTCGATTTAATGTCACTGCGATGGGTGGAAATCAAATGAAAGTCGCGGCCAGCATGGTTGTTGGCACAAAAGAAAAAATTATGGTGATTCAGGTAGGTGAAGAGCAGCACCTCATTGGTGTAACCAGTCACAACATCTCTCATTTAAGCAAATTGGATAAGAATCTCGATGTGCCTGTGAAAGGTGTGAACAAAACCACAGGCGAGCAGCAAAATGGCGCCGATGCGTTTAAACAAAAGCTCGTTGCTGCCATGGCGGGAAAGCTCAATCCCAACATAGAAAAGAATAAAACAAAGGAAGAGTCGAGAGATGCGTAAGTTTGCCTGGCTACTTTTAATACTGCCCTTATTACTTCTTGTTGAGCCCGCCTATGCTCAACAGGGGATTTCTGCAGTCACGGTGACAACCAATCAAGATGGTTCTCAAGACTACACGATGACGCTTCAAGCGCTGTTTATCATGACAGCGCTAAGCCTTATTCCTGCGTTTATCATGATGATGACCTCTTTCACGCGTATTATTGTGGTGTTGTCTATTCTGCGTCAGGCGATTGGCTTACAGCAATCACCGTCAAACCAGATACTCATTGGCGTTAGTTTGTTTCTATCCATGTTTATTATGGCGCCGGTGTTTGAAGAGGTGAATGAGCGGGCTCTGCAGCCCTATCTTAACGAGCAACTCACCAGTTTAGACGCTCTTGAACAAGCCAAAGGCCCCATGCGCGCGTTTATGCTTTCGCAAACACGGGTTAAAGACTTAGAAACGTTTGTACGGATAGCCGGAGACGAAGGAAAATACGCTGACACCAATGAAGTACCGCTGACCATCCTTATTCCCGCATTTGTAACCAGTGAACTTAAAACCGCGTTTCAAATTGGTTTTATGCTATTTATTCCCTTTCTCATCATTGACTTGGTGGTAGCGTCTATATTGATGGCCATGGGTATGATGATGCTTTCACCTATGATTGTATCCTTGCCGTTTAAACTCATGCTGTTCGTGTTAGTTGATGGTTGGAACCTGATATTCGGTACGTTGGCGACCAGTTTCGGTATGGGCGTCTAGGAGGGCTTATGTCACCAGAAGTCTTTGTAGAAATACTCCGGGAAGCCATGTTCATGGTTATCGTGTTGGTATCTGCGGTTATTGTTCCAAGCTTGATCGTGGGCTTAGTCGTCGCTGTATTTCAGGCCGCTACCAGTATCAACGAACAAACCATGAGCTTCTTACCGCGCTTACTTGTTACGCTTCTCGCGTTGAGTTGGGGCGGAAACTGGTTGGTGCAACAGCTTATGGACTTTACTTTCAGAATGGTTGATATGATCCCGCAGGTTGTGGGATAGAAGGCTAAAGCTGTGGAAGTCGAACTCGCGACCATTAATCAATTTCTTGCGGACATGCTGCTGCCGTTTATGCGCATTAGCGGCTTGTTTGTGGCCATGATTGGACTTAGTGCCAAGTCAATACCACCGCAGGTGAGAGCGCTGTTAGGCGTAATGCTGACACTGATTATCATGCCGGTGGTTCCCCCGTCACCCATAGAAAATTTAGTCGATGTGGGCACATTCTTAATTGTTATTCAGCAGTTGCTAATAGGCATTGCTATTGGTTTTATATCAATGATGGTGCTCAATACCTTTGTGCTTGCTGGCCAAGTTATAGCAATGCAAACCGGTTTGGGCTTTGCGTCTATTGTTGACCCAGTCAATGGTATTAACGTGCCGGCGGTAGGCCAGTTTTATCTGATATTGGCGACTTTGTTGTTTTGGACTTTGGATGGGCATTTGTCCATGATCCAAATGATAGTCATGAGCTTTGAGGCGTTTCCCATAGGCGAAGCATGGTGGACCGGTGAACAGTTTCGCGATATTGCCCATTGGGCCGGCTGGATGTTCATATCGGCAGTGACCCTTTCCCTTGCGCCAATCGTCTCGCTGCTTATCGTGAACTTGGCGTTTGGCGTAATGACCAAAGCTGCACCACAGCTAAACATTTTTAGTATTGGTTTTTCCATTGCTCAGGTAATGGGACTACTGATTATTTGGATAACACTAGATAACTTTACTGTACACTTCGAAACCCAATGGTTTAGAGCCGAACAGTTTATGTGTGAACTATTGAATATTTGTTCGTAGGAAAAAATGGCAGATTCAAGCGAAAAAACAGAAGACCCCACGGGGAAAAAACTCGAAGATGCCCGAAAAAAAGGGCAGCTAGCCCGATCCCGTGAACTCTCTACGACCCTAGTACTTATCGTCAGTGCTTTTATGTTCTTGTTTGTGGGCGGGTGGATTGCTGAATCTTTTTTTAAACTTACTCAGAGAATGTTCATTCTCTCTCGTGACGAAACCTATGATATCACCCACATGTTTGGCGCATGGGGTGAAGCCTTTTCGGCAGTAGGTCCTGCCGTGCTGCTATACATGGTTGTGGCAATGATAGCGGGCATTTACGGCTCTATCGCCCTTGGCGGTTTTAACTTTACCTGGGAAGGTGCAAAACCTAAGGGTTCAAAAATGAGCCCTATCCAAGGCTTCAAACGCATGTTTGGCATGAACGGCTTGGTAGAGTTACTTAAGTCTATTGCGAAAGTTGTAGCCATTATCGGCATGGCAATTGGGGCGTTACTGTTCTTTGAAGATGAAGCGCTCCACCTTGATATGGAGCTTTATCCGGGAAACATCTTTCACGCACTCGACATGCTTAAGTGGGCGTTTCTTATTCTGGTGTGCGGCATGATCCCTATCGCGCTCATTGATGTGCCTTATCAAATGTATAAGCACAACAAAGAAATGAAGATGACCAAGCAAGAGGTTAAAGACGAACGGAAAAATGCGGAAGGCGACCCTATGGTTAAAGGCCGAATTCGCCGTCTGCAATATCAGGCTGCAACCAAGCGCATGATGCAGGAAGTACCACAAGCAGACGTTGTCGTGACCAACCCTACTCACTTTTCTGTTGCTATTAAATATGACGAGAAGGGGGTAAGGGCGCCGGTTGTGGTCGCGAAAGGTGCTGATGAGCTAGCGATGCACATCAGAAAAATTGCTACCGCCAACGATGTGCCGTTGATCCCTTCACCCATGTTAGCGCGAGCCATTTTCTACTCCACTGAAGTGGACGATGAAATTCCTAACGCTTTATTTATGGCGGTAGCGCAGGTGCTCGCACATGTTTATCAGTTAAAAGCGCATAGAGCAGGTAAGGGCAAACGTCCTAAGCCACTTAAACGGGATTTGCCTATCCCACCAGAGTACCGACACTAACCCAACCGCTAAATGGGTTAAAATTGACTTTGAAGGTGGGACATAGGTATGTGCCCCCAACCAGCTAGCAAATTCTCCACACGCTGTCCGTAAGTTAGGTTGTTTAGATGCATGAGCTACATGACTAAAAGTCAGCATGATGACAAGGCTGACCCAACAAAACGTTGCAACACGGTTTTGTAGTACTACCATGAATAATCCTTTTAAAACGAAGAGTAGGCCCTAGGAATAGTGACGTAATTATAAACTGTTCGTATGTCCCTCGGATACAAAATCTTAATCGCTCTATACAAGTCACTGTAGACAGTAATCACGCATGATTACAGCTCAGATTTGGATAACTTTTGCGTAAAACACAAAGCTGGCACGTTAGTTGAAAACTCACTAGAAGATTCACATAAAGCGTCAATTTTCTGATAGAGAGACACCAAGCCATGCAGTTATCCGGTTATCTTCAGCGATTCGATAAAAATCAGCTGCAAAATTTTACCAGTGGTTTAGGCGCACCCATCGTCCTTTTGGCAATTATGGGCATGGTTATATTGCCTATGCCGCCATTCTTACTGGACGTGCTGTTTAGCTTTAATATTGCGTTGTCGCTAGTCATTATCTTGGTGGCTGTACTTACCCAGCGTCCAGTAGATTTCGGCATTTTCCCCTTGGTGTTACTTATCGCTACCGTATTGAGACTAGCGCTTAACGTGGCTTCTACTCGCGTTGTCTTACTTTACGGACATGAAGGCGGCGATGCAGCAGGTAAAGTTATCGAAGCCTTCGGTGAGGTCGTGATTGGTGGTAACTACGCCGTAGGTATTGTTGTTTTCGCCATTCTTCTTATTATCAACTTCAAAGTTGTAACCGCAGGCGCAGGACGTATTTCAGAAGTAAGCGCTCGCTTTACGTTAGATGCTATGCCCGGTAAGCAAATGGCCATAGATGCTGATTTAAATGCAGGGTATATAGATCAAGATCAAGCACGTAAACGCCGTGAAGAGATTACCGCAGAAGCGGATTTCTACGGGTCGATGGACGGTGCGTCAAAATTTGTAAAGGGTGATGCGGTCGCAGGCCTTTTCATCATGCTAATTAATATTGTTGGTGGTCTTTTTATCGGCATGATTCAGCACGGGCTTTCATTCGGTAACGCTATAGAAATCTACACCATATTGACCATCGGTGATGGTTTGGTGGCGCAAATTCCTTCATTGTTACTTTCGGTCGCTACAGCCATTATCGTTACTCGTGAAAACGAGACTCAGGAAATGGGCAAAGAAATCCGCGGTCAGCTTGGTAATAATCAAGCTCTTTATATAGCCTCGGGCGTTCTATTTGTGATGGGTATCATTCCTGGGATGCCTCATATCGCATTCTTAGGGTTCTCATTCTTGATTGCAGGCTTTGCTTACTGGCAGTCGGTCCAAGAAAAGAGAAAGGCCGCAGAGCCCAAAGTGCCAGACAATGTGGTAAAAGATGAATCGGTTGCGCCTGAAGTGAAAGAGCTTGGCTGGGATGATGTTCAGCAGGTAGATACCATCGGATTGGAAGTGGGCTATCGTTTAATTCCTCTTGTCGATAAATCCCAAGGTGGCGAGTTGTTGACGCGCATTAAAGGCGTACGTAAGAAACTATCGCAAGAGCTGGGTTTCCTTATTCCGCCTGTCCACATTCGCGATAACTTGGATTTAGAGCCCAACACTTACACCATCGCTATGCTAGGCGTAACGATTGGGGATTCCATCATCAGTCACGATGAAGAACTTGCTATTAATCCAGGGCAAGTGTTCGGTAAATTAGAAGGGCGTGCCACTAAAGACCCCGCGTTTGGCTTAGACGCAGTATGGATTAAGCCCAACAAACGGGAGCATGCACAAACCCTTGGGTACACAGTTGTAGACGCTGCGACCGTTGTAGCGACCCATTTAAGCCAATTACTTTCTAACAATGCATATCAATTATTAGGGCACGAGGAAGCGCAACAACTTCTTGATATGCTTGCCAAACAGCATCCGAAACTGGTTGAAGGGTTAGTACCAGACATCCTTCCGTTAAGCACCGTCGTGAAGGTACTGCAAACCTTATTGTTTGAAGGTGTGCCTATTCGCGATATGCGTACAATCGTTCAAACACTCAGTGAGTACGGCACGCGCAGCCAAGACCCCGATGTTTTAGTGTCTGCAGTGCGTATTGCCCTTAAACGTTTAATTGTCCAAGAAATTACTCAAGGTGCAAAAGAGATACCTGTCATAACCTTGGCGCCAGAGTTGGAACAGATGTTGCACCAGTCACTTCAAGCAGGTGGCGAAGATGGCGCTGGCATAGAACCAGGTCTGGCAGACAAGCTGCAAAAATCATTGCAGCAAGCCAGTCAGCAGCAAGAGTTAGAAGGAGAGCCTGCAGTACTCCTTACCTCAGGCATGCTACGACCCGTTCTGTCTCGCTTCTTAAAATATTCGGTTGTTGGGCTTCATGTTCTGTCTTACCAAGAAGTGCCTGACGACAAACAAATAAAAATAGTCAGTTCGGTCGGTCAATAATCTGACACTGGGTGATTGGAGAGGTTGCAATGAAAATTAGACGTTTCTTCGGCAAAGATATGCGTGAGGCATTAAGCCAAGTTAAAGCTGAATTGGGCAGTGACGCTGTGATCATGTCAAATCGCAAAGTCGCTGACGGTATTGAGCTTGTCGCAGCCTACGACAAAGAACCTGAAGCGAAGTTGTTTACGCCGAAAGCGTCTCCACAAGCAGCTGCAAAAACACCTGGCCAAAAGGCAGTGCCTAGCTTGAGCGAAATCATTGGTGACGACGGTCCTGATAGCCTTAAAGCACTGCTAGAAAAGCAGCACGGTGGAAATAATGGCGTGGCGAGTCCCGCGCAACCTAACCAACCAATGACAGCGAATGCTAAGCACGCCAATGAAATTGCTTCGCACTTAGACTTCTCAGAAGCCTTTATTGACGACGTAGAAGCCCAGCAGTCTTCTCATGAACCAGTTCGTCAGAACGCTTTCCCAGAGCATCAAGCGTCAAGTATGGATGATACCTCTGTGACGCAGTCAGCGGAGCTTGCGCAAATCAAGGAAGAGTTAGCGTCTCTTCGCGATGTATTGCAATATCAAGTGGCCGACTTGATGGAAGCTAAAAACAAACGTCAAAAACCTGTTCATCAATATCTAATCACCCGTTTAACCGATATGGGGTTAAGCAACGCGTTAGCGAAACAGCTTATTAGCTATACGCCGTCACATTACAACGAACGAGATGCATGGGTATATCTTCTTAACCTATTGGCTAATCGCATAAATGTGACAGGAAACGATATACTTAGCGCACAAGGTGCTGTTGCATTAGTAGGACCAACAGGTACCGGTAAAACAACTACCGTTGCGAAACTTGCTGCCCGCTATGCGCAAAAATACGGTGCAGAGTCGGTTGCGATGATTACCATCGATACGTATAGAATTGCCGCCTATGAGCAGCTAGCGACATACGGAAAGATTATTGGCTGCACGGTGAGAAAAGCGCAGACTAGTGAAGAACTTGCGGATTTATTATTCCAACTTCGTCATAAGCGACTAGTATTGATTGATACGGCTGGATTTAGTCAAAGAGACAGTCGATTAATTAAACAAATTAAGCAGTTTGATAACGGACAAATGCCAAATGTTAAAAAATATTTGGTAGCGCAAGCAAATACGCAATATCCTGCTTTGCAGAGAATCATTCAAGCGTATGATGATATTGAACTAAGTGGCTGTATTTTCACAAAGTTAGATGAGTGCTACTCTTTAGGAGAGGTGCTTAGTGCAGCGGTTGAATACCAATTACCGGTTAGTTATGTCACCGATGGTCAAAAAGTACCTGAAGACATTAAGATTGCAGAAGCGAAATCTTTGGTTTCCGCTGCTGCAAAGCTTTATAAAAAGTACGGTTTGAATCATACTAGTGGTAACAACGCAATTAAAACAGCATAAGCAGTATGATTGACGACCAAGCGAGTAGCTTAAGAAAAATGAAGCAATCACGGTTAATCAAAGTAATCGCCGTCACCGGTGGCAAAGGTGGCGTAGGTAAAACAAACATTACATTGAACACCGCTATCGCCATGGCGAAGCAAGGTAAACGTGTAATGGTTCTCGATGCGGACCTCGGTCTTGCTAACGTAGACGTTATGTTAGGTTTGCGTGTTGAGAAAAACTTATCCCACGTGCTTTCCGGCGAATGTACACTTGATGAAGTACTAGTGACCGGTCCGCACGGAATAAAGATTGCCCCTGCCACATCAGGCACGCAGTCGATGGCAGAATTGTCGCCAACGCAACACGCTGGCCTAATTCGTGCCTTTAGTGAGCTTCGCTCGCAAATTGACGTGCTAATCGTTGATACAGCGGCAGGTATTTCAGACATGGTGTTGAGCTTTTCAAAAGCCTCACAAGACATCATGGTCGTTGTGTGTGACGAGCCTACTTCATTGACAGATGCTTATGCATTGATAAAAATTCTGAATAGAGAGCACGGTGTTTTCCGCTTCAAAGTTGTGGCTAATATGGTGCGCGACGTGCGAGAAGGCCAAGAGCTATTTAGTAAATTAAGCAAAGTGACAGGGCGTTTTTTAGATGTTGCACTAGAATTAGTGGCGACAGTACCGTTTGACGAGAACATTCGTAAAGCAGTGCGTAAACAAACAGCCATTGTCGATGCTTACCCAGGTTCACCGGCAGCCGTTGCAATAACACAGTTGGCGAGTAAAGCCTTAACATGGCCTATTCCAGCGCAGCCAGGTGGCCATTTAGAGTTTTTCATTGAACAATTAGTTGCAGAAAAAGCCGTAGGAAGTCAGCGTTGAACAGCAAGGCAGCCGCTTATCAACAACAAACCGATAAAGCGCAGTTAGTCGAAAGACATGCGCCATTGGTTAAGCGTATAGCGCATCACTTGATAGCGCGATTGCCGGCTAGTGTTCTTGTAGACGATTTAATTCAATCAGGCATGATTGGATTATTAGAAGCCGCGCGAAACTTTGACGGTTCAAAAGGAGCCAGCTTTGAAACGTTTGCCGGTATACGCATTCGCGGTGCTATGCTAGACGAAATTCGCAAAGGGGATTGGACACCGCGTTCAGTTCACCGAAATGGCCGAGCGATCACTGAAGCAATTTCGCAAGTAGAAAGCGAAACAGGCCGCGATGCTAGAGATTCTGATATTGCTGATAAGCTTAATGTAAGCTTGCAGGACTATCACCAAATGCTTAATGAAGTAAATGCCGGAAAGCTGGTAGGTATTGAAGATTTAGGTGTGTCAGAAGATGTTATTTCGACAGAGCAAAATCGAGGTAGCGACGCACCACTGGAAGATTTGATGCAAGGCGCTTTCCAAAAAGCGCTTGCCCATGCAATTACGACATTACCTGAAAGAGAAGCGATTGTACTTTCGCTGTATTATGATGAAGAGCTGAACCTAAGAGAAATTGGTGAGGTTCTTGATGTAAGTGAATCGAGAGTCAGTCAAATTCACAGTCAGGCCATGTTAAAACTCAAATCACGAATGAAGTCGTGGCAAGCTGACGAAGAATAGAAATTAATAAAAATTAACCCCTCACTGGAGGCTATTTTGGACAAAAGCATGAAAATTCTCGTGGTCGATGATTTTTCTACCATGAGACGTATCATCAAAAACCTACTTAAAGATTTGGGTTTTTCCAACATCCAGGAAGCGGATGACGGAAGTACTGCATTGCCTATGTTGCAGCAAGGTGATTTCGATTTCGTAGTTACCGATTGGAACATGCCTGGAATGCAGGGTATTGACTTGCTTCGCGCGATTAGAGCCGATGACAAGCTCAAGCACCTACCAGTACTTATGGTTACTGCTGAAGCGAAGAAAGAGCAAATTGTTGCCGCCGCGCAAGCAGGTGTTAATGGCTACGTTGTTAAGCCGTTCACTGCAGCAACACTTAAAGAAAAATTAGATAAAATATTCGAACGTTTAGGTTGATCCAGACGCTCACCAGAGAAATGAGGTTTACTGGATGTCAACGAATGTAAACGTTCCAATTTCGTTGGAAGAAGCAAAACAGCTTGTCACCTACCTTGAAGAGGGTGACAACGCTTCAGCCAATGCCCTATTAGA
Organism: Alteromonas sp. MmMcT2-5; assembly: GCF_022348315.1. Lineage (NCBI taxonomy): Bacteria > Pseudomonadati > Pseudomonadota > Gammaproteobacteria > Alteromonadales > Alteromonadaceae > Alteromonas > Alteromonas sp. MmMcT2-5. The sequence goes on from NZ_JAKRFB010000001.1 coordinate 187,623, forward strand.
AGCGGCCTCAATGAAAGAAAACGTTGAGTTATTTGCTGAAGTAGGGAAACTGACGCGTCAGCTCCATGACGCGCTGAATAATTTCCAAATAGACGACCGCATTAAAAATCTCGCGACCGATGATATTCCCGATGCACAATCCCGCCTAACCTACGTAATTGAAGAAACTGAAAAAGCTGCTAATACTACTATGGATGCCGTTGAAGCGAGCATGCCTATAGCTGAAATGCTGTCGGCGCGCATCGAAAAGGTTATGCCTGAGTGGAAGAAGCTGATGAATCGCCAAATAGAGTTGGGTGAATTCAAGGCTTTATGCGCAGACTTAGACGAATTGTTGGAAGAAGGTTCGGCACAGTCAGCTAAACTTACACAGTTACTTACAGAAGTATTGATGGCTCAAGGTTATCAAGACTTAACTGGTCAGGTTATTCGCCGCGTTATCGACTTGGTTAAAGAAGTGGAAGACAGCTTAGTTAACATGCTTACCATGTTTGGTGAACGCGACGGTGCAGAACAAACTAAACCATCTAGCGTTAAGGCCGATAAGGTTGATGGTGTAGAGGCAGAAGGCCCTATCATTGATGCCGATAAGCGCGACGACGTCGTGTCAGGCCAAGATGATGTAGATGATCTTCTGTCTAGCTTAGGTTTTTAGGGGAGCGGGCGCATGTCGTTTGATGTTGACGAGGATATATTACAGGACTTTCTAGTTGAGGCTGGAGAGATACTTGAACAATTACAAGAACAGCTCGTTGATCTTGAGAACAATCCTGAAGATGCGGATTTGCTAAATGCAATTTTCCGTGGTTATCACACAGTTAAAGGGGGAGCAGGGTTCCTGTCTCTTACCGAGTTAGTAGAAATTTGTCACGGTGCGGAAAACGTCTTTGACGTAATGCGTAACGGTCAACGAACACTAACCCCTGAACTGATGGATATTATTCTGCAAGCCACAGATGTGGTGGTTGAAATGTTTGAACGAGTGAAAGCTCGGGATCCATTAGAGCCAGCAGATGCACACCTAGTAGACTTGTTACACAAACTAAGTCGCCCGGAATCTCCAGATGAGAATATTTTTGGTGAACAAAGCGCGCCGGTGTCAGAACCTGAGCCCGCGATTGAAGAGCCAGAATTAGTTGTTGAAGAGCCTACTGCACAGGCACCAAGTTCTGGTGATAGCGGCGGTATTGACGAAATCACTGAAGATGAGTTTGAAGCGCTGCTTGATGAGCTTCATGGCTCTGGGGCACCAGGACAGTCCTCAGCGGCTAAAAGCGAACCTGCAAAGGCTGCTGCACCTGCTGCCGCTAGTGATAACGACGATATCACCGACGAAGAATTTGAAGCGCTGCTCGATGATTTACATGGCAAAGGCAAGTTTGGTGGTGAAGAAGCTGCGCCAAAGGCAAATGCACCAGCTCCAGCTCCAGCACCAGTTACGCCGAGTGAAGCTGGTGATGAAGAAATCACCGATGACGAATTTGAAGCACTGCTTGACCAACTGCATGGCTCAGGGCAAGGGCCTACCAAGCAGGGAGCCGTTTCAAAGGCGCCAGAGCCTCCTGTAGATAAGGCAGCAACAGAAGCGGTTCAAAAAGCGAAACAAGCAGCGCCAGCTGCGCCAAAAGCGACGCCTGCTCCTAGCGCCGCAGCGCCAGCTAAAGCAAGCACACCTGCTGCACCAAAAGCAGCGCCTAAAAAAGATGAGAAGAAGGCGGCACCAGCTGCGCCTCCTGCTGAGACTACAGTACGTGTAGATACCAAGCGCCTTGACCAAATTATGAACATGGTGGGTGAACTCGTACTAGTGAGAAACAGGCTAATAAGCTTGGGTATCAACAGTAACGACGAAAGCATGTCCAAAGCCATTGCCAACTTAGATGTGGTAACGGGCGACTTGCAAGGTGCGGTAATGAAAACCCGCATGCAACCTATCAAGAAGGTGTTTGGTCGTTTCCCTCGCGTTGTTCGAGACCTCGCTAGAAGCTTGAAAAAAGAAATAACCCTTGAGCTTGTAGGTGAGGAAACTGATTTAGACAAAAACCTGGTTGAAGCACTGGCCGATCCACTTGTGCATTTGGTGAGAAACTCCGTCGACCATGGTATTGAAATGCCTGATGATCGTGCTGCAGCGGGTAAACCGCGCATGGGTACGGTTCAGCTATCGGCATCTCAAGAAGGCGATCATATTCTTCTAACCATCGAAGATGATGGTAAAGGAATGGATCCTGAAAAGCTTAAAGAAATTGCTATTAGTCGCGGTGTACTAGACGCAGACGCAGCTGCACGGATGTCGGATGTTGAAGCGTTTAACTTGATATTCGCGCCAGGGTTCTCAACCAAAACAGAAATTAGTGATATTTCTGGTCGCGGTGTGGGCATGGACGTGGTTAAGACTAAAATTAACCAACTTAACGGCACCGTGAACATAGATTCACAGCTAGGAAAAGGCACGCGACTGGATATCAAAGTTCCGCTAACGCTAGCCATTCTTCCGACGCTAATGATTGTTGTAGGAAAACAAACCTTTGCGTTACCATTAGGTGCGGTGAACGAAATAATAAATATGGACATCAAAAAGACCAACACGGTCGATGGCCAGCTAACAATGATAGTTCGTTCAAAAGCAATTCCGTTGTTCTTCCTTGGTGAATGGTTGATTCGAGGTCCCAAAAACATCGATAGAGAAAAGGGACACGTTGTTGTAGTGCAAATTGGTACACAACAAGTAGGATTCGTAGTAGACGCGCTAATAGGCCAAGAAGAAGTGGTTATTAAACCTCTTGATGCATTATTGCAAGGCACGCCTGGTATGGCGGGAGCCACGATTACATCAGACGGTGGAATTGCACTAATTTTAGATATTCCGAGCCTGCTTAAACGGTATGCGCGTAAACCCATCAAGTAAGGCGATGAATTAACAGGAATAATAATCCATGGTCTTTAAAGTCCTTGTCGTGGACGACTCGACTTTTTATCGTCGTCGAGTAAAAGAAATACTCGATGGCGATAGGGAACTTGAAGTTGTTGGGGAAGCGAGAAATGGGCGCGATGCACTCGAAAAAGCAGAAGCGCTTAAGCCGGATGTGATAACGATGGATGTTGAAATGCCTGTCATGGACGGCATTTCAGCTGTAAAGGCCATAATGGACAAGCGGCCTACACCTATTCTAATGTTTTCTTCGCTTACGCATCATGGTGCGCAAGCGACATTAGATGCGTTAGAAGCGGGCGCGCTCGATTTCTTACCGAAGAAATTTGAAGATATCGCGCAGGACAGAAAAGACGCATCGCGCTTGTTGTGTACAAAAGTACGCTTAATAGCGCGTCGTGGTATTGGTCTTAAGCGTCCGTCGTTTCGCTCTACAGAGGCAAGAAAGCTTCCTGATAATGCGCCAAAGCAGGCGTTTTTTAAAACATCAGGGTTGCTATCAGGGCATAAAGACGCAGCCAAACAACCAACCGTTTCGTCTGTAAGAGCGACGGGAAAGCACTACAAGTGTTTGGCAATTGGGGCTTCTACAGGCGGGCCTGTGGCGCTTCAAAAAGTGCTGTCTCCTTTACCTGCAGAGTTTCCATACCCCATTTTGCTTGTACAACACATGCCTGGAACATTTACTACGGCATTTGCACAGCGTTTAGACACAAACTGTAAGATTAGAGTAAAAGAAGCCGAGCACGGCGACATTCTAAAGCCAGGTCATGCGTATCTTGCTCCCGGTGGGAAGCAAATGTTGCTAGAAACCATAGGTGCGAATAAACGCATTGCCATTGTTGATGCAAGTGCGAGTGACAAGGTGAATTATAAGCCCAGTGTTGATCTCACTTTCAGTTCTCTGGCTAAAGCTTATGGTGGGGATGTATTAGGAATTATATTAACGGGTATGGGAGCTGACGGCAGAGAAGGATGCCGAATGCTCAAGGAAAAAGGCGCAACGATTTGGGCTCAAGACCAAGATTCCTGTGTTGTGTACGGTATGCCTCAAGCCGTAGCCGTTGCCAATATATCCAGTAAAAATATAAACATTGATGATATGAGCAGTTGCGTTCAAACCGAAATGCGATAGCAGTTTGAACAGTAATGGAACAGCAAATATGAAAGTGTGGACAGTAGCGAATCAGAAAGGTGGTGTAGGAAAGACTACCACTACGGTGAGCCTTGGCGGCTTGCTTGCACAGCAAGGCAAGCGAGTGCTCATGATTGATACTGATCCACATGCATCGCTGAGTTATTACTTCGGTATCGATGCAGAAGCGTCAAGTCATTCAGTTTACGATATTTTTATTAAGTCTAATGACATTACGGCCGATAATGTTATGGATTGTCTGTGCCCGACAAAGTTAGACAACTTATATGTGCTTCCTGCAACAATGGCGCTCGCGACCTTAGATAGAACGATGGGTAGCGAACAAGGTATGGGCTTAGTCCTAAAAAAAGCGTTGGCAAAAATCGCAGGAGAATTTGATGTTGCTATCATCGATTGCCCTCCAGTGCTTGGGGTGCTGATGGTTAACGCTCTTGCAGCGTGTGACAAGGTTATCGTGCCTACCCAAACGGAATATCTGGCGCTTAAAGGGCTAGACAGAATGATTCGTACCATGGAAATCATGGGACGTTCGTTGGACAAATCCTTTGATACTGTGATTATTCCAACTATGTTTGATAAGCGCACTAACGCGGCGCTTGCATCGCGAAAGCGCTTAATGAATGACTATGGTGAGCGCGTGTGGGAAGGAGTTATTCCCGTCGACACGCACTTCAGGGATGCAAGTTTAGTACAGCTTCCCATTTCCGCAGCGTACCCCAAAACACGTGGTGTGTCTGCGTACGAGAAACTATTAGCGGTATTGGAGAAATAACGAGAACATGAGCAAGCAATCGCCTTTTGCCCGTGAAGAAGTGATGGAGGCATACCTTGATAGCCTCCTCAAAGAGCCAGAAGCACCGGAAGATGTGACTGCGCGCACGGCAAAATTGCTCGAGCAGGCTTCTCAGCAGATGGCTGAGACGGCGCTTGCTTCTACCGTCAATGAAAGTGAGCCGCAATCGAATGAACAAGAAGCGATAGCGGAAAAGGTTACATCGTTAATTGAAACGCAAAAAGCAGAGACAATTGAAGATGAACAGCAACAGTCTCACGCAGAAACTTTAGTAGAAAATGAACAAGAAGCTGCGTTAAACCGCGCTGAAAAAACAAAAGTTCCACTAAAGGATACTCTCGGTTTTCGCTTTCAGGCGCTATTCTTTGAGGTTGCAGGGTTAACACTTGCGGTGCCTTTGACGTCGCTAGGTGGGATCCACCAAATTGAGAAGATTGGCCCTTTATTTGGAAAACCTGATTGGTTTATGGGTGTAATGTTGCACAGAGAGTCTAAACTAAGTGTTGTTGACTCTGCAAAATGGGTAATGCCAGAAAAATATGACGAAAACCTCGCACAATCGCTTAACTACCGATATCTTATAATGTTAGGGGAAAGTGCGTGGGGTCTGGCTAGTGAAAAGCTAGTCAATACGGTCAATTTGACTACCGATGATGTTAAATGGCGCGAGTCCACAGGTAAGCGTCCCTGGTTAGCAGGGATGGTTAAAGAAAAAATGTGCGCGTTAATTGACGTTGAAGAATTAATATCTATGCTTAACAAAGGCTTAGGCAGTAACGACCAGACGCCATAGTATTGGGAGCCAGGTTCATGAGCGACGAAAGAATAAATAATAACGCCACCGACAGCAACGACGAAGTCCTTCAATGGGTAACGTACCGCTTAGGTGAAGAAACTTACGGTATCAACGTGATGCAAGTTCAAGAGGTCTTGCGTTATACCGAAATAGCCCCTGTACCCGGTGCACCTGACTATGTACTTGGTATTATCAATCTGCGTGGTAACGTAGTAACGGTTATTGATACACGTGCTCGTTTCGGATTACCGCCAACAGAAATTACTGACAATACCCGTATCGTTATTATTGAGTCTGACGAGCAGGTGGTTGGTATTCTGGTGGATAGTGTCGCTGAGGTGGTTTACTTGAAATCTTCAGAGATTGACAGTGCCCCTAACGTAGGTACTGAAGAGAGTGCTAAGTTTATCCAAGGTGTAAGTAATCGCGACGGCGAACTGCTTATTCTTGTAGATCTTAATAAATTGTTAAGCGACGAAGAGTGGGATGAGCTTAGCAACATCTAAATAAATGAATAGGCGGTATTGATTATAATATTGCCTACATTTCCCCAAGGGTTATGTCCATGGATTGGCAGCTTGCTGCACCTACCTTATTAGAACTCATACTGTGTATTCTTGTAGTTATACTCATCGCCGCGATGGGTGTGCTGTATTCACACATTAAGCAGTTGCGTTCTGCATTAAGCGAAAGCGAACATGCTAACGCAGAGGCTATTGCCCGCACTGAAGCCCTTGCTAAAAATGCAAATAATCAACAAACTGAGGCGCAAGCACGCACCTTGGTGATCACTCGACACCTTCAAGAGTTAGACGAAAAGCAAACTGATATTGAAAACCAGCTTCGAGAACTCAAGCTTCAAGATCCTTCCCTACGCCTATATCAGCGTGCGGCGGACTTAGTCAAGCAAGGCGCTAGCATTGATGAAATTATTGAAGCCTGCGACATTCCTCGTGCCGAAGCTGAGATGTTGGTAATGGTGCATAAACAAAATAATTAGTATTTTTGAGCACCAGAGAAAAAAAACGTTTAGACGTCTAGACGTAAAGATGTTGACATATCGCCAGTTATAGACACAATACAGATATTGTAATTTATCACTGGAGCCCTCTATGCCAATTCGTATTCCTGAGCAGTTACCCGCGCAGAATGTACTACTAGGTGAAAATATTTTTACCATGGACATGGACAGGGCTGCCAATCAGGATATTCGTCCTCTTGAAGTCGGTATTCTTAATTTAATGCCGAACAAGATAGAAACAGAGGTACAGTTACTTCGTCTATTATCGAACACGCCACTGCAAATAAACGTGGATTTAATTCGAATTGATAATCAAGCGCCGAAGAATACCCCCCAATCGCACATGGATGCTTTCTATCACGACTTTTCAGCGGTAGCGAATAAGAAATACGATGGCCTCATTGTCACCGGTGCGCCTCTCGCGCTTATCGATTACGAGGAAGTAAAGTACTGGGAAACCATGACCACCATATTGGAGTGGGCGCAGCGTCACGTGAACTCAACCCTTTACTTGTGTTGGGCTGCCCACGCCGCCATGTATCACTTTTACGGCATTACACGAGAGCTTAGAGACGAAAAGTTTTCAGGTGTCTTTAAACACAAAGTGAATGACCCGAATAATGAGCTATTAAGGGGCTTTGATCCTTCTTTTTACGCACCACATTCCCGTTATGGGCATATTAACACCTCGTTGTATAACAGCGTCGATGGACTTAGTGTTGTTGCAGAGTCTGACGATGTAGGCGCTTATATTGTGGCGTCAGAAGATAAGCGCATGGTATTTGTAACGGGTCACCCGGAATACGATCCAGATACACTTAAAGATGAGTATTTTCGAGATATTGCCGCGGGACAAACGCCAGTAATTCCAAAAAACTATTTTGAAGGGGATGATCCAGCCAAGTCTCCTATTGTACAGTGGCGCTCACACGGTAGCCTATTGTTTACAAACTGGCTGAATTATTATGTCTATCAGACCACGCCTTACGATTTAAGTCAGCTTGCTGAAAAGTCACAGCCAAAGAGGTAGCACGTGAGCCAAAGACCAAATTCTAGCGCGCAAGCAACGCTTACAGAAGCCGCTAAAAAGCGCATCCTTATATTAGATGGCGCCATGGGCACCATGATCCAGCGCCATAAGTTAGAAGAAGAAGATTATCGCGGAACACAGTTTGCCGACTGGCACTGCGATGTTAAGGGTAACAACGATTTGCTGGTTCTTACCCAGCCCGATATCATCTATCAAATTCACTGTGATTACTTTGAAGCTGGCGCGGACATTATTGAAACGAATACGTTTAATGCTACGACTATCGCTATGGCCGATTACGATATGCAGGCTCAATCCCGTGATATTAATTTAGCTGCAGCTAAATTGGCGCGTAAAGCTGCCGATGAGTTCACAGCAAAGACACCAGACAAACCCCGTTTCGTGGCAGGTGTACTTGGCCCAACAAATCGCACTGCTTCAATTTCGCCTGACGTTAACGACCCAGGCAAACGCAATGTTACTTTTGACGAACTCGTGGAAGCGTATAGCGAGTCTACCGAAGCGCTCATTGAAGGCGGTGCAGATTTAATCATGCTCGAAACCATCTTCGATACACTTAATGCGAAAGCGGCAGCCTATGCGGTAGAGTCGGTTTTTGAAAAGCTGGGTATATTGCTGCCCGTTATGGTGTCTGGCACGATTACCGATGCCTCAGGGCGCACGCTGTCTGGTCAAACCGCGGAAGCGTTTTATTATTCCATGCGACACATCAGTCCATTCTCATTCGGCTTAAACTGTGCTCTTGGACCAGACTTACTGCGCCAATACGTAGATGAAGTTGCTACTGTTAGTGAGTGCTTAATTTCAGCGCACCCTAACGCTGGTTTACCCAACGAGTTTGGTGAATACGACATGGAAGGCCCTGAAATGGCCGAGCACATCAAAGAATGGGCGCAGTCTGGGCTAGTGAATATTGTAGGTGGCTGCTGCGGCAGTACGCCGGAACACATTCGCGATATTGCTAACGCGGTCAATGGAATTGCGCCAAGAAAAGTGCCACAGTTCGAACCCAAAATGCGTTTGTCAGGCCTAGAGCCGTTTGTACACTAGGAGGGCATTATGAGCGCAGAATTTTCTACATTTATTAATATCGGTGAGCGTACCAATGTAACAGGCTCCGCTCGCTTTAAACGACTTATTCTTGAAGGCGATTATGAAACTGCACTTGATGTCGCAAGGCAACAAGTAGAGAACGGCGCGCAGATCATCGATATCAATATGGATGAGGCCATGCTTGATTCAAAGCAGGCCATGATCACCTTTTTAAACCTGATCGCCTCTGAGCCAGATATTAGCCGAGTTCCCATTATGATCGACTCGTCTAAATGGGAGATCATCGAAGCAGGGCTTAAGTGTGTGCAGGGCAAAGCGATTGTTAACTCTATTAGCTTAAAAGAAGGGGAAGCGCTCTTCTTAAACCAAGCCAAGCTAATAAAGCGCTATGGTGCTGCAACCGTAGTTATGGCCTTTGACGAGACCGGCCAGGCCGATACACAAGCCCGCAAAGTTGAGATTTGTCAGCGTAGCTACAAGTTGCTGACAGAAGAAGTCGGCTTTCCTCCTGAAGATATTATCTTTGACCCCAATATTTTTGCTGTAGCGACAGGTATTGAAGAGCACGATAACTACGCGGTTGATTTTATTGAAGCGACCCGCGAGATACGTAAAACCTGTCCGTACACACATATTTCTGGTGGCCTTTCTAATATTTCATTCTCGTTCAGAGGGAACAATCCGGTTCGCGAAGCTATGCACTCGGTATTCCTATATCACGCTATTCGAGCGGGTATGGATATGGCTATTGTGAATGCAGGTCAGCTAGAAGTATACGACGAAATACCCGCTGAATTGCGCGATGCGGTTGAAGACGTGATTTTAAACCGCAGAAGTGATGCTACTGAACGCTTACTCGATATTGCACCGAACTATCAAGGAGACGGTAAAGCGGCCGCAAAGGAAGATTTATCCTGGCGCGAGCAAGAAGTGAATAAGCGCTTAGAGCATGCGCTTGTTAAAGGCATTACCGATTACATCATTGAAGATACTGAAGAAGCGCGTCAACAAGCTGAGCGTCCGTTACATGTTATTGAAGGGCCGTTAATGGACGGCATGAACGTAGTAGGGGATTTGTTCGGCGAAGGAAAAATGTTTCTTCCTCAGGTAGTAAAGTCGGCCCGTGTAATGAAAAAGGCGGTAGCCCATTTACAGCCATACATTGAAGAAGAAAAGTCAGACGATGCGAAAAGCAACGGTAAAATTCTATTAGCCACGGTAAAGGGCGATGTTCACGATATCGGTAAAAATATCGTAGGCGTGGTACTTCAGTGCAATAACTTTGAAGTGATTGATCTTGGCGTAATGGTGCCAGCGGCGACAATCTTACAAACCGCTAAAGATGAAAACGTTGATATGATAGGCCTGTCAGGCCTTATTACACCTTCACTAGATGAAATGGTTCACGTTGCCAAAGAAATGGAGCGTCAGGGCTTTGATATCCCGCTGCTTATTGGCGGGGCGACTACGTCTAAAGCGCACACTGCGGTAAAAATTGAACAAAACTACCATGCGCCTGTAGCCTATGTTCCAAATGCTAGTAGAGCAGTAGGCGTATGTCAGCGCCTTCTAAACAAAACGTCCCGCGAGATTTACGCGCAGGAATTGGCAAAAGAATACGATACGGTACGTGAACAGCACGCCCGTAAAAAGCCGCGCAGCAAGCCGGTGACATTAGCTCAAGCCAGAGAAAACGCTTTTAAGCCAGATTTTACGACTTTACCAGTAAAACCTGCGAACCTAGGTGTAACACCGGTAACCGCCGATTTGGCTACGCTGCGCAACTACATTGATTGGACGCCATTTTTCTTAACCTGGTCTTTGGCAGGCAAGTACCCACGTATACTTGAAGATGAGGTGGTGGGAGAGCAAGCACAGTCACTGTTTAACGACGCCAACGCCATGCTGGATAAAATTATCGAAGAGAACAGCCTTCAGGCGAAAGGCGTTATCGGCTTGTTTCCTGCCAATCGCGTTAATGACGATGTTGAAATTTATACCGATGAGTCGAGAAACCAGATTCAAGGTGTTGCCCATCACTTGCGTCAGCAAACCCTAAAAGACAAATTCGCTAATTATTGTTTAGCAGACTTTGTAGCTGAAAAGTCGAGTGGCATAAATGATTATGTGGGCGCTTTTGCCGTCACCGGCGGTATAGGTGAAGACGAGCTTGCTGATAGCTATATTCAGACTGGCGATGACTACAACGGCATTATGGTTAAAGCGGTGGCAGACAGGCTTGCCGAAGCGTTTGCGGAATATCTGCACGAGCAAGTGCGTAAGCATTACTGGGGTTACGCCGCTGACGAATCACTAAGTAACGAAGAACTTATTCGCGAAAAATACCAAGGCATTCGACCGGCACCAGGCTACGCCGCGTGTCCCGAGCATACTGAAAAGCAGCTTATTTGGGATTTATTGTCAGCAGAGCAGCATACAGGTATGAAGCTTACGGAAAGTTACGCCATGTGGCCGGGGGCGTCAGTATCGGGTTGGTATTTTGCTCACCCTGATGCCAAATACTTTGCTGTCGCCAAAATTCAAGCCGACCAAGTAGAGGATTACGCCACACGTAAAGGCTGGACCTTGGAAGAAGCTGAAAAGTGGTTGGGTCCAAACTTAAGTGATTAATGCTGATTAGGCAGGTAACGTGTATGCAAATCGAAAAGCCTTTTAGTCAGGCTTGTGAGAACAACAAGCGCGCCATTTTGAGCGTGCTTGAACGTAAATTTGCCAATTGCCGACAGGTATTAGAGATAGGGAGTGGAACAGGTCAGCACGCCGTATTTTTGGCTGAGCATTTGCCCCATCTTATTTGGCACACAAGCGACCAACCACACTATCACGAAGGCATTGCCGCGTGGCTGAGTGATTCAAATACGGGGAATGTGAAACCTCCCATTGCATTCACCGTTGGGCAAGATGACTTTCCCAACCTCGACATAGACGGCATTTTTACGGCAAACACCGCGCATATCATGCAAAAAGAAGAGGTGAAGCTACTAATGGAATCAGTAGCGTTGCACTTACCCAAAGGGGGCGTATTCTGTCAGTATGGCCCTTTTACACATAGTGGTAGGTTTACTTCTGAAAGTAACCAAGCCTTCCATACTTCGCTTTTAGCGCGTGGTTATGGTGGCTACCGCGATATCAATGAGCTTACTGCTTGGGCAGGCGAGTTAAGCTTGCAAGACATTATCGACATGCCCGCCAATAACCATATGCTTATTTGGCAAAAACGTTAAAGAAGTATCAAGGCTGCGGCACTTTGCTTTAAAAACAGTTGAAGCAAAGAAAGTCAGCACTCACATCAAAGGAGTAACTATGAGCTTTAAAGTAAACCATTATTTCGACAACAAAGTGAGCTCGATTGGGTTTGAATCTGCAAACGGCCCTTGTACCTCAGGCGTAATGTCGCCGGGTGAATACACATTTTCTACCTCTCAAAAAGAGCTGATGAAAGTGGTTGAAGGTGAGCTAGTTGTGAAGCTTCCGGGAAGTGACGAATGGCAATCTTTTGCTACAGGCAGCAGCTTTAATGTACCCGCCGATGCTTCTTTTGACGTAAAAGTGTCTACGCCTACCGCTTATCTTTGCTTTTACAGCTAATTCTTAAAAGCGTTTAATTCACTCTGTATTTGAACTTTCGTAGAATTGACTTTCAGAGGTTGTAAAATTTCTCTGTATATCTCAAAGTATTAGAAGTGCAAGCGAGCTTGGCTCACTTGCGCTTTTATACTAATAAAACTAAACCTGAAATGTGTGCGAATTATCAGGGCCTGTTGACCTTTGATGTACGAATTTTGGTCTAAATGGAAGCCTTTTAATCGCGAAACAGTCCTGCAAGCCTAGTGGGCTAAGTTAAAGGGCTGTGACAAAGAGTAAAAGGCTTCCATAACGACCCCTTCGGGCAGCGCCTTTGTGCCATCTATACTGCGTTGAATGTTTTCGACTTAGAACCACGAAACCGTCAAACATCCGCCTTGTCTAGATGGCACAAAGACCGCTGCAAAAATGTACAACAAAGGTCAAGAGGCCCTAGTGCTGGAATACACTTTTCACACGTTGTGGCGTTTAGTAAACAATGAGAAGTACAAATGAAATCCATATCACTCCAAAAAAAGTTCATGCTTATCGTTGGCGGTAGCATAGCTTTGATGTTACTCATTACGGCGTTTTTCTTAGTCAATACCGTTGCAGATAACACCCGCAGTCGCGTAGAAAAAGAGCTTAAATCCTTAGTTGCACGTGAGGCTAATGACGTTGAAGGCTTCTTCGCAACCTATGGCGGCGTTGCTAGAGCATTCCTAAGTAGTCCTTTTCTACAAGATTTTTTTACGCGCCATAACACGCGAGGGGCGCCCGAAAGCCAACTGACTCAATCCAAAGATATCTATGCCACATTTGAGGGCATCAGCAGTCAAGATCCCATTATTAAATCGGCGTTCTTTGGTTCAGCTAAGACGGGTGAATACTTCTATGAAGAGGGCCGAGTCGGCGTCGACACTTCGGGTCCTGATGCTGGCAATCCTAACGCCGGTTACTTTGCAACTAAGCGTCCGTGGTTTACTACTGCCGTAGAAAAAGGAAAGCTATATGTAACGCCTCCTGCTGTCGATTCCCAAGATGGAAGCGTATCTGCAGTAGTACAAACCCCGATATACAAAAATGGAGCGTTACTAGGCGTTGGCGGTGTCGATATTCTTATTAGCACGGTGGGTAAGGTCATAGATGCCATTCGTTATGAAGAACAAGGCACGGCGTTTTTACTCGATGAAAACCAAAACATTGTTTACTTTCCAAAACAGAGCAAAGCGTTGCCACTAAGCTCCTCTATTCGCAACTTTGACAGCGTGTTTGATAGCACTGAAGGGTTTGGCAAGTTGGCAAGTAATATAGCGGCTAATGAATCTGGTATTGTGCACGTAACCTGGAAGGGGGAAGACTATGTTGCGGTTTTTGAGCACGCTCAGTTAACTAACCCACAAATGAATTGGTCGCTGGGCATTCTTATCCCTGCAAGCATCATTGATAGCCCTATAAATAATGCAATTACTACGGCAATTATCGTCGCCTTTGTGATTATTGGATTAATAGCGCTTATTACTTATTTTGCGAGTGCTAAAGTCACTCAACCTTTGGTCGAAATGCGCAACGCAATGGCGGAAATAGCGCATGGCGACGGCGACTTAACCAAGCGTCTGGAAGTTAAGAGCAACGACGAAATCGGTGCGCTTGCCATAGAGTTTAATACCTTTACCGATAAACTAAGATCATTGCTAAAAGATACTGCCGCTAACACTAAGGCTGTTTCTGATGCAGCGGATCACCTTCGAGATGTGAGTCACGCGACTAGCAAGGAAATTAACCAAGAGCGTAGTCAGGTGGACAATGTGTCTACGGCAGTCACGCAGATGGCTGCTACCGTCGTTGAAATTTCAAAAAATGCGGCACAGTCCAGTGACGCCGCGACTAAAGCAGATGAATTGGTACAAGCCGGCAGTGAGCAAGTGCAAGATGCCATGAGGGAAATTCGCGCGCTGGCTGACGCCATCAGTCAGGGTGTTGAAGTAGTGGGCGGATTGAGCAAAGAGTCAGATAGCATCGGTGCTGTAGTCGATGTAATTAACAGCATTGCTGAACAAACTAATTTACTGGCATTAAACGCAGCCATTGAAGCGGCGAGAGCCGGTGAACAGGGGCGCGGCTTTGCCGTTGTTGCAGATGAAGTTCGCTCATTAGCAAGTCGTACACAAGAATCGACGACTGATATACGAAAAATGGTAGAGCGATTGCAGGCAATGTCTGAGCAGACCAACAGTGTTATGCAGGAAGGACAAACCCGTTCTCAATCTGGTGTCGATAAGACAGAGAAAGTGGTCGAAACGCTTAAAGACATTACCCAGTCTATAGGTTTGGTTCACGAGCAAAGTACTCACATAGCACTGGCGACCGAGCAGCAAACGGAGGTGGCGCAAGATATTAATAAGTCGCTCGTAGCTATCACTGGTTTAAGTGATAAAACTAGTCAGCATGCAGAAGAGTTAGCTGTGGAAGCTACGCAGTTAAGTGCCGTTTCTGGTGACTTAAAAGAATTGGTGGGGCAGTTTAGAATTTAGCGCCATTCATACTGTTAACCGCGCATAATGCGCAATAGTCTTTAATTAGAGCGTTTTCGCTTGCCAACATTGTTGGCAAGCGAGTTGTTTTATTCCTTAGTTTGACATAAGTTTCCGAAATAAAGTTTGGAAAACCTATGGCTTGTGCGTTTGCGAAAGGGCAATGAAATCATCTACAAACCCCAATACGTCCTGCGCTTTTCTATGACCCAAGTACAGCGTTTTTGATACGCCTTGTTCACCAAGCGACCGACAAGTCAGGAGATCGCTTTCTTTTGATTCATCAATTAACCATTTAGGTAGCGCAGTAACACCACGTCCCGCTGCTACCATTTGTAAGATGATCTCTGTGGTTTCAATCGTTTTATGTTGCCTCACTGTGCAATTGGCAGGAGTAAGAAAATGCGTGAATACGTCCAGTCGACTGAGTTCTACGGGGTAGGTGATAAGGGTCTCATTGCTTAAGTCTTTCGGTGTAACAAATGGTTTCTCTGCCAAAGGGTGGTGCTTATCCATTACCAACACTTGTTCATATTCGAACACTGGCGTGTAGGTAATGGTTTCAAGTGAAAGAGGGTCTGGCGTGAGCAATATATCAATATCGTACCCGTGAAGGGCTTGTAAACCGCCAAAAGAGAACGCTCGGCGTACATCTACATCAACATCTGGAAAGGCTTTCAAAAAAGGCGCCACTACCTTGAGCAACCATTCAAAACACGGGTAGCACTCCATCCCAATACGTAATATGCCCTGTTTACCATCGGCGAATCTGCGTAATTGGGCTTCAGTATGCTCAAACTGGGGTAAAACTCGGTGAGCTAAGCCCAATACACTCTGACCCGCCTGAGTCAGCGTGAGTCTTCTGCCGTCTTTTTTCCAAAGCGGTACGTCAAAATGGGCTTCCAACTTTTTCATTGCGTGGCTTAACGCTGACTGGGTTAGAAAAAGCGATTTTGCCGCTTCTGTCATCGTGCCTTCAGCATCTATCGCTCTTACTATTCGTAAATGTTGTCTATCAATCATAATAAATTACAACCAGTTTAACGTTTTTGAAGAGGGCTTGGGGCAGCACTGACTATAGTCACGGCGTCCGACAGGCGAGTTTCAATTATCTCTTTTATGATAATTGATATTTCTCTAAAGGTCTTTCGTCCAGGCGCAGTGTTTCTCCACGCTAATGAGTGCTGACGCTCAATAGGCATATCGGC
This sequence comes from Alteromonas sp. MmMcT2-5, assembly GCF_022348315.1. Taxonomy (NCBI): domain Bacteria; kingdom Pseudomonadati; phylum Pseudomonadota; class Gammaproteobacteria; order Alteromonadales; family Alteromonadaceae; genus Alteromonas; species Alteromonas sp. MmMcT2-5. The sequence goes on from NZ_JAKRFB010000001.1 coordinate 203,752, forward strand.
AATCTCACACACGTGTAACGCTTCAGGCTTGTGCAACTCAGAATGAATATAAAGCCCTGGTAGGAACGTTACACCCATGCCCATTACCACCATTTGACGCAAAGTATCGAGGCTGGTGCCCTCATAATCACGCTGTAAATCTGCCCCAATCTCATCGCAAATGCGCTGCACTTGATGATGAAAGTGATGTCGGTCTTCGAGTGTTAACACTTTCTCGCCGCTTATTTCTTCTGGCTTAACATAGGCTTTTCCTGACAATTTGTGATCAGAAGGCGTGACGAATTTTAAAGGCTCTTTGAAGAGTGGTTGCGTGATCAATTGAGAGTTTTCGCCTGAAAGTGGGGAAAGAATTAGGTCATATTCACCACGCAGTAGACCGTGTTGCAGTGCGCTAGGGGCGCCTTCTCGAACATAGAAGCGCAAGCCGGGCTTCCGTTTGTGCAGATCTGGTAGCACAAAGGGAAGTAAATAAGGCCCTAGTGTTGGCGGTATCCCTAACCGGTAGGTTACAACCTCACCCTCGGACAAGTCTCGTGCAATTTCGCTGAACCGTTGAGAGGCCTGCAGCACCTCTTCCGCTGCATCAAGCAAGGCTTTACCTTGGGGAGATAACAGCGTTCCCGTGCGTGATCGTTCAAAAAGCGTTAGCCCTAAAAGGTTTTCTAGCGCACTGATCTGACTGGTCAGAGTAGGCTGACTAATTCCCAGTATTCCCGCTGCTTGCCTGAAGCTTAGGTATTTAGCCACTGCAACAAAATAGCGGATTTGGTTAATTGACGGGGTCTTTCCGTTGAATTGCATGGTGAAAATGGCTCTCTCTTACTATGCTTATGCGTAGTGTTACGTAAGCAGTGATAGTATTTAGCTATCGCGAGTTAGTATATTAAACTATTAATCTATCAGGTGAAACTGGCGTAATTACATAATCATTACAATTATTAAAAAATTGGGAGTTATATATGGATCACGTTATCTCAGGTGTTGCCAAATTCCAGAAAGAAGTTTACCCAAACAAAAAAGCTACGTTTCAAAAACTAGCTACTGGGCAGAACCCTGAAGTGCTTTTCATTACGTGCTCTGATTCACGTATCGACCCGAACTTAGTAACACAAACTGATCCGGGTGAACTATTTATCTGCCGTAATGCGGGCAACATCGTACCTCCTCACAGCAACCAAACTGGTGGCATGACAGCGTCTATTGAGTTTGCAGTTGCTGCACTGGGCGTTTCTCACATTGTTATTTGTGGCCATACTGACTGTGGTGCAATGAAAGGCGCCATCAACCCTGAAGGCTTAAGTGCGCTTCCGCATGTAAAAGAGTGGCTAGGTCATTGCCGTGTTGCAACTGAAGTTGTTAAAGAGCGCTGTGGCCATTCAGACCTTTCTATTGACGATCTAGAAGCGGTAACGAAAGAGAACGTTGTTCAGCAAATTCAGCACCTTCGTACTCACCCTGCTGTTGCTGCAAAAATTGCAACAGGTCAGGTTAAGCTTCACGGATGGGTATATAACATTGGTTCAGGTGAAGTGCTTTACTACAACACTGAGTCTGGTGAATTTGATGTAATGGACGAGTCTACTGCCGAAGCACAACTTGCTCGCGGTGAATAAGGTCTATAACGATGGTAAAAATTAACCTTTCAAACCTACGAGGCGATTTTACCGGCGGTTTAACAGCCGGTATCGTTGCTTTACCACTGGCGCTTGCACTTGGTGTCGCGTCAGGCTTAGGTCCAATGGCGGGTCTGTACGGTGCTATTGCGGTTGGCTTTTTTGCCGCACTTTTCGGTGGTACACCAGCACAGATTTCTGGTCCAACGGGGCCTATGGTTGTTGTTCTTGCAGGCTTGTTCGCAAGTCTATCGGGCGACACCAGCCTTATATTCACAGCGGTGATATTGGCCGGTATATTCCAGATTGTTTTTGGTGTCCTTGGTATTGGTCAATACATTCGCCTAGTGCCTTACCCGGTAATATCGGGCTTTATGTCGGGCATCGGTGCAATCATCATTATTCTTCAAATCGGCCGCTTACTGGGCCATGAGCCTCCAGGTGGAACAATCGGCGCATTGACATACTTGCCAACCGCGCTTGCCGATATTGATTTTGCAACCTTGGCGTTAGGCCTTGGTACCTTGGTTATTGCCTACAAATGGCCACCGCAACTAGGCAAGTATGTGCCTGGTGCACTGGCTGCACTTATCATTGGCACGCTTGTAAGTTTAGCGTTGTCTGTGCCAATTCTTGGTGATATCCCGACGGGTTTACCTAGCCTTCACCTTCCAGTATTTGACCAAAGCAAAGCACTGCTTATTCTTGAAGCCGCGTTTATTCTAGCTGTGCTGGGAGCCATCGATAGTCTACTTACATCTCTTGTTGCTGATAACATGACGCGTACCCGTCACGATAGTAACAAAGAGCTAATCGGCCAAGGTATTGGTAATACATTTGCTGGTCTTATCGGCGGTATCGCAGGTGCAGGCGCAACGATGCGTACTGTTGTAAATATCCGTAGCGGTGGTAAGTACAACATTTCAGGTATGGTACACGCACTAGTTCTTCTAGCAATTGTGTTAGGTCTTAGCCCGCTAGCAGCGCAAATTCCTCACGCAGTTCTTGCTGGTATCTTGGTTAAAGTTGGCTTAGATATCATCGACTGGAGTTACTTGAAGCGCGCTCACAAAGGCCCCCGTTGGGACTTCGGCCTCATGATTATGGTGCTTGCGCTAACGGTATTTGTAGATCTGATCACAGCAGTTGGTGTTGGCGTGGTATTCGCAGCATTAGCTTACGTTAAGCAAATCGCACAGCTGCAAATTGAAGAGCTTAAGAAAATCCCTGAGTCGTTAAACGACCCTAAAGAAAATGAGCTATTGGAATCTCTTAAAGACAAAGTATCAATCTTTAGTTTTGGCGGGCCACTAAGCTTTGGTGCGGCTGCCGATTTGGGCCACCACGTTCGTGAGCGTGTGAAACCGGGTTCTAAAGTCACCATTTTAGATTTCTCGCGCGTTCCACTTATGGATGTTTCTGCTGCGATGGCAGTTGATACAGTTACCTCAGATGCACTAGCGGCAGGTCGTCAGCTGGTTATTTGTGGTGCTAATGCAGAAGTCAATAAGGTGCTTGAGGGCGTAAACGAAGCGCACCCAGGGATCCCCAACTTTGACACGCTACACGACGCCTTGCTTTACGCAGAAAAGCAAGTAGCCGGGACTGAAAGCAAAAACACCCGTTTTCAAGCCGCAACGCAGTCGTGAAGTAATATCAAGGTAAGATAAACCTTTCCCTTTTGGCCCTCCTTAGTGAGGGCTTTTTTGTGTCTGTTAGGCAAAGATTTCTTTGCTAAATTTCTGGGGCAGTTTATAGCTGATGCGTGTTTACTTGGATGTCATTGAATAAACAAACATGGAAAATGTTTTATTAATTGATTGTTCAATTAAACTTAACGCTACTGTAACAATTCCTCCCTAGAGTAGTGAGTAAACATTACACAACTACTTTGGGAAACACATGAAAACACACAATAAACTCTCGTTAGCTGTACTTGCAGCACTTTCGTCTATGACTACACCTACAGTGGCGTGGGCAGAGGAAGCAGAGCGTGCTGACGAAGAGCGCATAGAAGAAATTACCGTTGTTGGGCGAAGCGTTTCTTACGCGAATAACGCAACAAGCGACGATATGTTTAAACAACAGGCTAATCTTAGCAGTGTGTTAGCCGCGGTTGATAACCTGCCGGGTGTGCTTATTAACGAAGGTGATACCTTTGGGGCTGATGACTGGTCAACGTCTATTGTTATTCGTGGCTTTCAAGTAAACCTAAACGAGCAGCAAATTGGCATGACGGTAAATGGCATCGCCAACGGTAACTCGAATTACGGTGGTGGCGCGAAAGCGAATCGCTATATTGATACCGAAAACGTAAAAGGCGTTGAAGTTTCTCAGGGTACGGCGGATATCGCTTCCCGTTCACACGAAGCCTTGGGCGGCACACTGAATTTCACCACCATTAACCCGTCTGCGGAGCAGGGCTTAATAACCAGTGTGACTGCGGGTTCATTTGATGCGTCAAAATATTATGTACGCTACGAAACAGGCGAAATCTTTAAAGATACTTACGCGTGGATAAGCCTTTCAAGTCAAGAAAGTTCTGACTTTATGCAGCAGGCAGCAGAGAACACCCGTGATCATTTAGCCATGAAGTTTATCTCTACCGTTAACGACGTGTCTCTTACAGGTTACCTGTCTTACGACGATACCCACGAAGATAACTACCAGCGCATATACGGGCTGGCGCAATATGAGCAAAATCCAGATTGGGACCAGTTAACTGACAAGTGGACAGGCGTGCCTTATCAAGATCAGGCGTATCGTCGAGGTTGGTCTACCCTACGCGAAAACCTTTTCGCTTATTTACAGGCTGACTTTACTATTGGCCAGGTCGATTTTATGACTAACGTGTATTATCACGACAATGAAGGACGCGGCGAATGGGTTCCACCCTATATTGTTGATATCACTGATGACGGAGCAGAAGGGCACTCAGAGCTTATTGTTGGAAATACGGTATTCGGTGGAGAGGAGCTGGGACAAATCTACTTTGTTGATAGACAAGGCAACCAGCTAAGCCCTATTGAGGGGTGTCAAAGCTCACTGACCTTCCCTTATGGTGGTGCAGGTGCAGAATATGACCCAGGCTGTCATGCGCAAGGCGCTATTCCCGTGGGCTCATATCGTCACACCCATTATGATAAAGAGCGTTTTGGCATTAATGCTGATGCTGTGTGGTACACCAAAATTGGTGATTTTGATAATACCGTACGTTTTGGTATTTGGTGGGAAGACTATGAGCGTGGCGAGTCTCGCGATTGGCATAAAATTACCAACTCGTCTATTAGCGTCGATTATGACAACGTGCCTTACTGGGTGCAGTACGACAGAACCTTCCCAGTTGATACCTTGATGTACTATGTGGAAGATGAGCTTGATCTAGGCTTTGCCCGCATTCGCGCTGGTGCCAAGAAGTTTAACGTAGATATCGAGAAAACGGACAACTTTGATTCAGCCAACAACTTAGCGGTGAATACTGACTCAGATACCTTATTCTCTGCCGGTATCGTTGCACCTTTACCCATTGAAGGAGTGGAAGTTTTCGCAGGTTACGGTGAGAACTTTGCGGCAATCAAAGATGCACAACTAGAGCGCAACGATACTGACCTTCGCTTTATAAAGCCAGAAACCGCTGACAACATTGACGTAGGTTTCCGCTACTCTTCACCTGGTTTCAATGCCAGCGTGACCTACTACAATATTGAGTTTAACGACCGTATTCAATTTACCAGTAACGAAACCTCAGAGGGTATAGACTTTCTTGAAGCAGCCGCGGGTGGATACAAAAACGTGGGCGGTATTGAGTCTAGCGGTTTTGAAATTTCAGCAGACATTATGTTAACCGAAGAGTTTTCGTTGTTCACTTCTATTACCTTAAGCGAGTCAGAATATGTTGCGACGGTAGGTAGTTCAGGTACGCAATACGATACACTTGACGATGCGCTGGCAGCCATCGCTGACCCTGAAAACCCTGAAGTGTCACTGGTAGCTATTGAAGGTAATACGGTTATCGGTACGCCTGACACTATGGCGGTAATTAGTCTTGATTGGGCACGCGATAACTACTTTGCAGGCCTGTCTACCAAGTACGTTGATAGCCGCTACCTGGATATTGATAATGCGGCACAAGTTGATGACTATATCGTTAGCGACTTCTATATTGGCGGCTTTATCGAAAACATTGGTTCAGGTGCTGAAGAGCTAGAAGTGCGTTTAACAGTAAACAACCTGTTTGATGAAGACTATGCGTCTACCATTGCACCAGGTGCATTTTGGATTGGCGCACCTCGCGCTGTTGCAGTCAACGCACGCTTAACCTTTTAATCGTGATATCATGCCTGCGGCGGCATTGTGCTGTCGCAGGTTATTTTTTAGATTTAAGGTTTGGAGTTGTAGCATGCCCAAGGTGGGAATGGAGCCAGTTCGCAAGAAGCAATTAATAGAAGCAACGCTAGAAGTGATGGCAGAAGTTGGCTATCACGGTACAACGATTAGCTTAATTAGTAGAAGAGCTGGGCTTTCTTCAGGGATAATCAGTCACTATTTTGGTGACAAGCAAGGTTTAATTGAAGCAACGATGCGCCACCTTCTCGATGCGCTAAAAATCACGCAGCGTATTGACGATCCCCTAGAGCGGATAGATTTCATTATTGAAAATAACTTTTCACAAACGCAAGGGGCGAGTTCCGCCACCAATACCTGGTTTAACTTCTGGGCGTTGTCACTACACAACGAAGGCTTGCATCGTTTGCAGTGTATTAACCACAAACGCTTAGAGCGTAATTTAGCGTTTAGTTACCGCAAGCTACTTAAACCTGAGCAGGTCAAAAACGCCGCTGCGTCTACCGCTGCATTAATTGATGGGTATTGGCTTCGTTATTCCATGGGCAGTGTGGGTAACGGTGATTTTTCAGAAGCTGTAGCCCGTTGTAAGCAATACGTTCGCGATTTAGTTGCCCAATACGGAAGATAAATAAGCAAACGGAAGTTAAACAAGTACTCGCGGCTGGCGTATAAGTACCACTGATCGAATACTGATTAGAGAAATAAAAAGGGCGGTTCGAGATAAGTCGAACCGCCCTTTTTAATTATCTACACTTTCTAAATGAGCTATGCGGACTGGTATTAGCTGGCGCCAGATACAAATCTCTATCCGGCGCGAGAAGCTAGCATGTGCTCACTAAGTGCTAAACTCAATGAGCTACCAAATTCTAACGCGTTCTTCAGGCGCAAGATAAAGTGCATCACCTGGTTTCACGTCAAACGCTTCATACCATGCATCATGGTTTCTTGGAGCTTGTGCACGATAACGACCTGGCGCGTGTGTACCTGCGCGAAGTTGATTCAACATGCTTTCTTCAGTGCGTTTTTCTTTCCACACTTGTGCCCATGCAAGGAAGAAACGCTGATCGCCTGTTAGGCCGTCAATTACCGGTGCTTCTTTGCCGTTAAGGCTAAGTTTGTAGGCGTGGTAAGCCATGGCTAGACCACCCACGTCACCAATGTTTTCACCCAAGCTGTTGCGACCATTTACGAAGTTACCTTCGATAGGCTCGTACTGGCTGTATTGCTCGGCTAGCATATCTGCTTTTTCTTCAAACGCTGCGCGGTCAGCATCGGTCCACCAGTTGCGCTGAATACCGTTTGCATCTGACTTCGAGCCTTGATCGTCAAAACCATGTCCCATTTCGTGACCAATTACCGCACCGATTGCACCGTAGTTAACTGCTGCGTCGGCGTTTGGATCAAAGAATGGTGGTTGCAAAATAGCCGCTGGGAATACAATTTCGTTAAACGAGCTATTGTAGTAGGCGTTAACGCGCTGCGGTGTCATACCCCAGCGATTGCGATCTGTTTTCTCTAGCTCACGTTCTACCGATTGGTCTTGGAAGAATGTGCGTAGGTTTCGAACATTGCCTACTAAGTCTTTGTCGCTGATGGTTACGCCGTCGAAAGACTGCCATTCGTCTGGGTAGCCAATTTTAGGGTTAAATGCCATTAGCTTTTCTTTGGCATTTACCTTGGTTTCTTCGCTCATCCAGTCTAGGTTTTCAATACGCTCACCTAGTGCTGTACGCAAGTTCTCAACCAGCTCCGCCATCTGCTCTTTTGAGCTTTCTGGGAAGTATTCGTTTACGTAAATCTTGCCGATAGCAAAACCAAGTGACTCAGTACCAGACATTTGGCTCACTGCGCGTTTCCAACGAGGACGAGGCTCTTGCTGACCGCTTAGTGTACGACCAAAGAAGTCAAAGTTGGCTAGGTAGATATCTTCAGAAAGGAAATCCGCATTGTTTGAAATAGTGTGATATTTCAAGTACGACTTCCAATCAGCGAGATCAGCTTCGTTGATAATTTTAATAACGTCTTTTACTGGCTCAGGCTGTGTAATATTTAGCTCAGGTACCTTATAACCGGTTTGAGCAAAATACGTATCCCAATCAAAGCCAGGGTACTCGTCAGACAGCTTGCTACGTTCAATCTGGTTAAGAGTAAGATCGCGGTCACGGCGTTTTTCGCGAGGCCACTGAATTTCTGCAATTTGTGTTTCAAGGGCAAGAATGTTAGCCGCTTTTTCAGCTGCGTTTTCTTCGCCTGCAAAATTTAGCATCTGCTCGATGTGCGCTACATAAGCTTCACGAATTTTAACAAAACGTTCGCTATCGCTCAGGTAGTAGTCGCGATCAGGAAGGCCTAAACCACCAACACCAACACTTAATTGGTATTCATTTGGGTCAAGGCGGTTGTACCACATACCGCCGCCAATTGGCGTGGTTGAGCCTACTAACCAGCTGTTACCAAATGCTTTGGTTAGGTCAGTTTTGTTTTCAATGCTATCGATAGACGTGAGTACGTCTTTAATTGGCTCAATACCTTTTTCGTTGATGGTATCTGTATCCATATAAGCAACGAAAAAGTCGTGAACAAGCTTCTCTTCTGCATTAAGCGAAGATTTTTCCATTAGCCCATCAATGATGTTTTTAACTTGCTCTTCACTACGCTCTGCAAGACCCGTAAACGCGCCGTAGCGAGTTTTGTCAGCGGGCAGCTCGTAGTTGTCGTACCATGTACCGCTCGCGTACATGAAGAAGTCATCACCAGGTTTTACCGCTTCATTACGAGCGGTCAAGTCTACGCCAAAAGAGCCTAGTTCCGCTTCGCCCTTCATTTCTGGCGCTTCAACATTGCTGGTTTGCTCTTGGGCTTTTTCAGGCTGACCGCAACCAGCAAGTCCCAAAGATGCCGCAATCGCTACGGCAAGAAGTTTATATTTCATCGTTTTTCTCGTTGTGATTATAAGTGTCGTCGTTAGGTGCAGTGACACTCGTTGTTTTTAAAGTAGGCACAAATTCCTTGTTAAACGGTAAAGCATTCCGTGCCTGATTAAAATAGCTTGCGATATGTGGCGTTTCTCGCTGTAAAAAGTCTGCTACAGCAGTGTGAAACGACGGATGTTGTAATTTGTGATGAGAACGGCAATAAATGGGCTCGAAGCCTCGAAGTATTTTATGTTCACCTTGGGTGCCGGGATTAAAAAGCGATAGCTTTTTCTCAATGGCGAATTCAATGCCTTCAAAATAACAGCAGGCAAAATGTAGCCCGTCTATTTCTTTCAGTGCTCCCCAGTATCTGCCATACAGTCCTGTCTCATCATAGAAAAAGAGGGCGCTGGCTACTGCTACCTCATTCTCTATTGCCGTAACTATAAGCATGTTATCGCTCATGCTCTCGACTAGCTGCTCAAAGAACGCATCGTTCAAATATCCCACGTGACCGCTTCGTTTTAAATAGGTTGCTTTGTAACACTTTGTGAAAAACTGCAGTGTCTCTGGACTAATCTCACTGCCGGTATGATGGGTGAAGCGGACGCATTGCTCGTTCAGTTTACGTCGACTTTTCTTGATATCTTTTCTTTTGCGGGAAGTAAGCGCGTTAAGAAAATCGTCGAAATCACCATAACCGTAGTTATGCCACTGAAACTGAACCGCGTATCGGGTCAGGTAGTGGTTGGGAATACTGGGTTGAACTTTGAATTGGTCATTAGGCAAATCATCGGCTAATTCACTGGCCTCAGGCTCGTCTTTACCAATAAGTTGAGCTGAGGTGCTTTCATTGGGAAATAGCCAATGAAAAGAAGATAAAGCCTCACCAAAAACGGACTCTACATGCGCTGTCAATGTATTTTCCAGTTCACTTAAAAGTGACGGAGTAAGCGCAATGTGCCCATCAGAAAGTAGTCTAGAGCCTGTTACAGGCGTGAAGGGGATGGCCGATATCCATTTAGGATAATAGTCGAGACCGTGCTGTGCATAAGCATTAGCCCATGCGTGGTCAAACACGTATTCACCGTAGCTGTGAGTTTTCAGGTAGCCGGGAATAACGAGATTAACAGCCCCATGCTGATCTTTCGCTATAGCAATATGGCAAGGCTGCCACCCAGATTCATTGCTGCACGAGCCGCTGCGTTCTAGCGCATGTAAAAATTCATAAGAAACGAAAGGACCCGATTCTTTTGCGAGGTATTGCCAGCGCTCTTTAGAGATCTGTTCAATCGAATCTATTATTGTTATGCGATAGTTGGATGCTGTCATGCAGTTTACATCATGTAGAGGTTAAGTGCGTAAAACGCTAGATAGTCGCAATGTACGAGTAATTAACGCTAAAATAACGCGGTTTCTACGTTTAATACAGAAGAGTAAGTTTACAAAAATGTCAGAGTTCGACCGAAAAATCATTACCGACGCGATTACTCGCATGCTGGCACGACGAGAGCATAGCTTTAACGAGATTATGCGAAAGTTGCAGCAGAAGGGAATAGCGAGTGATGCTTTCATGCCTATTCTGGAGGAATTCAAAGATGCTGATATCCAAAGCGATGCTAGATTTGCAGAAAGCCGAGCTCGCGCACTGTATTTAAAAGGGAAGGGACCCCGCGCAATTAAATTAGACTTACAGCAATACGGTGTAGATGAAAGTACTGCAGAACACGCAATGAGAGAGATTGACGCTGACTGGTTTGAAAGTGCTAAAAAAGTAAAAGAGAAAAAGTTTGGCGAGTTTTATGAAACCGAATTCGCATTGAGACAAAAGCAGAAACAATTTCTTCAATATCGTGGTTTTTACCAAGATCACATTGAATATGCGGTAAGCGCAAACGAAACTAGCTAAAACGGCTGGTTTACGCTCATGTTGACCGACAAATAGATGCCGTTGGCGATTCGTTTTATGAATACTGGCTATTTTCGTCTACTTAAAGTGAAATTTGAGCCTATCTTCTCCCCGTTACACTTAACAAAATTGCGTTATCCATGGTATTGTTGCGCAAATTTGTGTGCATTTTAATTATCCAGAGAATTATAGCGAGGATAAGCGTATTGCGTATTCGCAAACTGCCCCGATTATAAAGCTCATTAGAACAGGCAAATCGCACGTTTCAAAAATAGAATAAAGGAAGTTAGGTTTTCAATGACATTATCAACTGCTGACTTACGTAACAAGTTTATCGATTATTTTAAAAGCCATGGCCACCAAGCGGTGGCGAGCTCGTCACTGGTTCCGGCAGATGATCCCACACTTCTTTTTACCAACGCGGGCATGAACCAGTTTAAAGACTGTTTTTTAGGTGCGGAAAAACGCAGCTATACCCGTGCGGTATCGTCACAGCGCTGCGTTCGCGCAGGTGGTAAGCATAACGACCTTGAGAACGTAGGTTACACTGCGCGTCACCATACCTTTTTTGAAATGCTGGGTAATTTCAGCTTTGGCGATTATTTCAAAAAAGAAGCGATAGAGTTTGCGTGGAATTTCCTTACCAAAGAAATTGGTTTGCCAAAAGAAAAGCTCTTAGTCACCGTTTATTCTGAAGATGACGAAGCGTTCGACATCTGGGAAAACCATATTGGTGTTCCAAAAGAAAAGATTATTCGCATTAGTACGTCAGATAACTTCTGGTCTATGGGCGATACCGGTCCATGTGGTCCTTGTTCTGAAATCTTTTACGATCACGGTGCGCACATTTGGGGAGGTCCTCCGGGAACACCAGAAGAAGACGGCGACCGCTTTATCGAAATTTGGAACCTGGTATTTATGCAGTTTAACAAACAAGCTGACGGTACCATGGAGCCACTCCCTAAGCCTTCAATCGATACCGGTATGGGCCTAGAGCGTATTTCCGCTATCTTGCAGAACGTGCACAGCAACTACGAGATCGACCTTTTCCAAAACTTGATCAAATCAGCAGCATCAATTGTTGGAAGCGAAGATTTAGAAAATAAATCGCTACGGGTTATCGCCGATCACATTCGTTCGTGCAGCTTCTTAATTTGCGATGGCGTTATGCCATCAAATGAAGGGCGCGGATACGTATTACGTCGCATTATTCGTCGCGCTGTCCGCCACGGCTATCAGCTTGGCGCAAACGATATTTTCTTCTATAAGCTTGTAGCATCACTTGCCAAAGAAATGGGTGAAGCGTATCCAGAACTTGTAGACCAGCTACCGGTAATTGAAAAAGTACTACGTGTTGAAGAAGAGCAGTTTAGCAAAACGTTAGCCCGTGGTATGGCTATCCTAAACGATACATTAGAAACTCTAGAAGGCGACACAGTGCCGGGTGACGTAGTGTTCAAGCTTTACGACACCTATGGTTTCCCTACTGACTTAACCAATGATGTAGCACGTGAGCACGACCTTAAGATTGACGAAGAAGGTTTTGAAGCTGCTATGCAAGCACAGCGTGCCCGTGCACAGCAGGCTAGCAACTTTGGTGCAGACTACAATAGTAAACTCGCCATTGACCACACAACCTCATTTACTGGGTACACCGATGTAGAAGGCCAGGCGAATGTGGTTGAACTTATTGCCGACAATGCGTTTGTTGAGAAGCTTGAAGACGGTCAAGAAGGCGTTGTGGTATTAGACAGCACACCGTTCTACGCTGAAAGCGGTGGTCAGGCAGGTGACAAAGGTGTGCTTCGCGTGGCAAACGGTGAATTCATCGTTACAGACACCCAAAAAATGGGTAATGCGTTTGCACACAAAGGTATTGCTAAAGGTTCGGTATCTAAAGGTGATACGGCAACCGCAGCGATTGATGCAGCAAATCGTGAAGCCATTAAAAAGAACCACAGCGCAACGCATTTACTTCATGCAGCACTGCGTGAAATTTTAGGTGAGCACGTAACTCAGAAAGGTTCATTGGTTGAAGCGCCGCGCATGCGTTTTGACTTCTCGCATTTTGAGGCAGTAACGGCTGAGCAACTTGCTGAGATTGAAAGACGAGTTAACCAAGAAATACGTGCAAACCACACGTTAGCAACTGAACTAATGGATTTGGATGAAGCCAAAGCATCAGGCGCAATGGCGCTATTTGGTGAAAAGTACGACGAAAAAGTTCGCGTGGTAACCATGGGGCCATTCTCTGTTGAGCTATGTGGTGGTACTCACGTTACACGTACTGGTGATATTGGCTTGTTTAAAATTACCAGTGAAGCGGGTATTGCATCGGGCGTTCGACGTATCGAAGCAGTTACTGGCGAGCATGCACTTGAAGTCGTGCAAACCCAACAAGCGACACTGTCTTCATTGTCTGCGTTATTGAAAACAGACAGCCAAAATGTACTTGATCGCGTAGTTTCTCTACAAAATCAGACTAAAGAACTAGAAAAAGCACTCAATTCTGCGAAACAAAAACTGGCGAGTCAGCAAGGTGCTGATATGCTTAGTAATGCAGTAGAGATAAATGGCGTTAAAGTTCTTATTGCGAATTTGGAAGGTGTTGAAGCGAAGTCATTGCGTTCAATGATGGATGACATTAAAAACCGAATTGGTGAAGGGATCGTAGTATTAGGTGTGGCTAATGACGCGAAAGTGAATCTTATTGCTGGCGTTACTAAAAACCTCACTAGTAAAGTTAAAGCGGGCGAGCTAGTTAACTTTGTTGCATCACAAGTAGGTGGCAAAGGGGGCGGTCGTCCAGATATGGCACAGGCAGGCGGTGACCAGCCTGAAAACTTGGGCCAGGCGCTAGATTCGGTTAACGCTTGGTTACAAGATAAGCTATAATTATTTTTGTGTATAACAGTGAGTTTTTGAAGTGACGCAGAAACATGGAATCACTGTCGCTTCCATCGGGTCGTGCCGATGGGTTGGCAAATCTTAATGGATGATGTTCAGTATTAAGGAACAGGAGCAAGCGAATGCTTATTTTGACTCGTCGAGTTGGTGAAACGCTTATGGTTGGTGACGATGTAACCGTTACCGTACTAGGTGTAAAAGGGAATCAGGTACGTATCGGTGTGAATGCACCAAAAGAAGTTTCTGTGCACCGTGAAGAGATATACATGCGCATTCAAGCAGAAAAAGGCGGTCAGCCAGGCTCTGCAGAATAATTGCATTATACGCTTCATTGGAAAAGGTCAGCTTACGCTGGCCTTTTTTGTTTTAAGTGAGTAAATCTTATCGGGCTTTAGCGCAAGTCTATTGTTTCTGTTCTATTTCGCCAGAAATGACGTTGTGATGTCTCGCGCTAACGACCAAGTTAAGTCTCTGGGTTGTGCACAGCTTTTTTCTAGCACAATGCCTTCTGGGTGGACGATTTTTAAATCGAGACATTTACCGCTTTATTTGAGATTTTGGAGCGTTTTTAAATAACTTAAGTAAGTAATATGGATCAGCGTACTTGGTTAAGAACAAATAAATTCAAAACTTTTTGATATTATTTTTGAAAAATTGACTAAATTATTAAGGCGGGTCAGTTAAAACTGCAATGAAGCTGCGCATATTCAAATGCAAATTAACGAACATCGTTAAATAAAATTCGGTTTAATTGCTTGTATTGCGAACAAATTACTGGTTTTTTGCTCGAATCGTTTAAAATGGCAGCGGGTGAACAATTTCTTTATAAAAAAGGTTTGACTCAGGCCAATGAATCCGTAAAATGCACCCCGCAGTCAAGGAGAGGTGGGTGAGTGGCTGAAACCAGTTCCCTGCTAAGGAACCATACGCATATACGCGTATCGAGGGTTCGAATCCCTCCCTCTCCGCCATTATTTGTTGGCAGTGACGGCCAACAACAAGTTTTGCGCGTGTGTAGCTCAGCTGGATAGAGTACCTGGCTACGAACCAGGCGGTCGGAGGTTCGAATCCTTCCACACGCGCCACTTATTTTAAAGCGTCACCTTTTGAGGTAGAATTCAAAAGTACACAAGTTTACGCGTGTGTAGCTCAGCTGGATAGAGTACCTGGCTACGAACCAGGCGGTCGGAGGTTCGAATCCTTCCACACGCGCCATATTGAAAAACCCACCTTTTTAGGTGGGTTTTTCATTTCTACTCCTTTTATTTTTGTTCTCTCCACTTTCGTCTAAGCGCGCTGTTTAAAATTTAAGCTAAACTTAATGTGTTTAACAGCAGTAAAGCGCGAGGTACGCTATGGCACATCCATCTACTACTTTTCGATTTTTAGCAGAACCTACCGACGTCAACTTTGGCGGTAACGTTCACGGTGGCATGCTCTCTATAACAGCTTAATGAAATGGATTGACCAAGCAGCCTATGCCTGTGCCGCGCAGTGGTCGAAATGCTATTGCGTTACAGTTTCATCGAACGGTATTCGCTTTATAAAGCCAATAAAGGTAGGTCAACTCGTAGAAATAACCGCATCGTTGGTACACACTGGTGCGTCAAGTATGCATATCTATGTTGTGGTTAAATCGGGCGACGCCACGGAAAACACTACGTCGGTCGCAAATCGCTGTTTTATAACTTTTATGGCGGTGGACTGTGAGGGAAACCCAGTAAATGTGCCTGCTTACGTACCCGAGGATGAACGACATATGCAGTTAGATTTATACCAGTCCGCATAGATAATCACTCACTCAGCGAGAGTTAAAATGTTCGTAATCGCGGCGTGTTACCGTAGGTATAGTGGTTCTACATCAAGGTGACACAACAAAGAGTACGGACATTTTAAACTCGCCCTTTGGGAAGGTCTGGCAAGCTTCCTAGCTGCATTCTGGGAATTTGAAAGGGAACAGCCATTCCTGCATTCCCACGCTTTGCTAGGAAACTTGCCAGCGCCTTCTGAGTGGGCGATTATCTATGCGGATTGGTATTGTTGGCGATGCATGCGAAAGATTTCGCTAAACAGCTAGACAGTGACTTTACGGAAAATATAGGCTTGCATTAAGGCGTGAGTATAAATGAACGTAAACGTAGATTGCTGGCATCGGCAACGCTTATGCTAATTCCTAAAATATACTTTTGTTGCAAATTTATTAAAGAATAATGCATTAAGTTTCATTTTTGGCGGGTTTTATTCATTTTAAAGTGGTTTTTTATGCTGCTTTGTTGTGTTTTGAAAAACCACGTGATACTTATTCAGGTACAAAATAACAACAGGATTGAATATGAATTCGGGATCCGTCGCTAGCCTGCTCTTTGAAGCGGGTTCTCTTATGCTTATAGGAATGGTATTTGTTTTCTCATTCTTAGGGCTTCTTATTGTGGGTATTCATCTCATTGCCCGATTTTGTGAAGCTTTTCCCGGTGAAACAGCAGAGCCTTCAGCTCATTTAAAAGGGCCTTCAGCTAATTTGAGTCGAAACAATCAAGCGGTACAACCAGGAATAGACGGAAACGTTATCGCAGCTATTTCTGCCGCAATTCATACCCATCGCCAAAATTCTAAAAAATAAAGCCTAATCAGGAGTTACCATGTCTAAGCCTCTGGCCCTTACCGAGCTGGTTCTGCGTGATGCCCACCAATCCCTTCTTGCTACGCGCATGCGTATTGAAGATATGCTTCCCATAGCGGAAAAACTAGATAAAGCTGGCTTTTGGTCAGTTGAATCTTGGGGTGGTGCTACATTTGATGCCTGTATTCGTTATTTAGGGGAAGACCCTTGGGAGCGCATCAGAAAGCTAAAAGCAGCCATGCCTAACACGAAACAGCAAATGCTGTTGCGTGGTCAAAACCTATTGGGTTACCGCCATTATGCTGACGATGTTGTCACTCGCTTTGTAGAGCGTGCTCACGAAAGTGGCGTAGATGTATTTAGAATTTTTGATGCCATGAATGACATTAGAAATTTGAAAACCGCAATAAAAGCGACCATAGACAGTGGCGCTCACGCGCAAGGGACAATTTCTTATACGGTAAGCCCTGTGCACAATCTTAAGCTTTGGCTCGAAATGGCGAAACAGCTTGAAGACCTAGGGGTTCATTCTATCTGCGTAAAAGATATGGCTGGGCTTTTAAAACCGTACGAGTGCGAGGCATTGATTACCGGATTAAAAGAAACGGTTGATGTACCTATTGCCATGCAGTGCCATGCCACAACAGGGTTGAGTACGGCGACGTATCAAAAAGCTATCGATGCCGGCATTGATATGCTGGACACGGCTATTTCTTCAATGAGCATGACTTATGGTCATAGTGCAACTGAGACCATGGTTTCTATCGTAGAAGGTACAGAGCGCGATACGGGTATTGCACTACCCGAACTAGAAGAAATTGCCAGTTACTTCAGAGAGGTAAGAAAGAAATACAGCAAGTTCGAAGGCAGTCTCAAAGGGGTAGATGCACGTATTCTTTTGGCTCAAGTACCGGGCGGAATGCTAACCAACATGGAAAGTCAGCTTAAAGAGCAGGGCGCTGAAGATAAATTCGAAGAAGTGTTAAAAGAAATTCCACGGGTAAGGGAAGATCTTGGGTTCATTCCTCTTGTTACGCCAACCTCACAAATCGTGGGCACGCAGTCAGTGCTTAACGTACTCACCGGCGAGCGTTACAAAAGCATTACAAAAGAAACCGCAGGCGTTCTTAAAGGTGAATATGGCGCTACCGCAGCACCAGTAAACAAGGAGTTGCAGGCGCGTGTGCTTGATGGCGCAGAGCCCGTGACATGTCGCCCTGCTGACAATATTGCACCAGAGCTGGATACACTGAGTAAAGAGCTTGATGAACTGGCTGAGAAAAAGCAACTCTCGCTGTCAGACGATAAAATTGATGATGTTTTGACTTATGCCTTATTCCCGCAGATAGGCCTAAAGTTTATCGAAAACCGCGGCAACCCTGATGCGTTTGAACCTGCACCTAGCGCACAAGAGTCGCAAAGCTCGAGTGCGCCTAAGCCTGCTGAAGCCAAGTCAAGCTCACAAGGGGCTACCGCGAGTGAAACTTACGACGTAAACGTAGATGGAAGAGTGTATCGCGTAGAGGTGGCACCTTCAGGTACGCTGACGAGCGTTACACCTGCTAGTGGCTCTCAGACGCAAGCACAGCCTCAAATCAACAGCGCTGCGCCATCAGCCTCTACCGCTTCACAGTCTATCGATGCACCGCTTGCAGGTAACGTCTTTAAAGTCTTGGTGAGAAACGGCGACAGCGTGTCAGAAGGCGATGTGGTGATGATCCTTGAAGCCATGAAAATGGAGACAGAGATCCGCTCCGCATTTACAGGTACTGTTACTGACATTACCGTTGGTGAGGGCGATGCCGTAACCAGTGGTCAACCGTTAATCTTATTGGGGTAGTACATGGATAAGTTAATGGTACTTTGGGATAGTACCGCGCTTGCGCACTTTGAAGCCGGCCAGCTGATTATGATGGCAGTGGGTTTCGGCTTGTTGTACTTGGCCATTGTTAAAAAGTTTGAGCCATTGCTTTTACTGCCCATTGGTTTTGGTGCATTGCTTACTAACATCCCTATCGCTGGTTTTTCAGAAGCGGGTGGGTTGCTGCACTACATATACAAAATCGGCATAGATACAGGGGTATTTCCTCTGCTCATCTTTATGGGGGTAGGCGCAATGACTGATTTCAGTGCACTTATTGCTAACCCCAAAATGTTGTTACTTGGCGCAGCTGCGCAGTTCGGTATTTTTGCTACCTTGTTTGGCGCAATAGCGCTGAACCTTATACCTGGCTTTGAGTTTACGTTAAAGGACGCGAGCGCCATTGCTATCATAGGTGGCGCGGATGGGCCTACTGCCATTTTCCTCGCCTCACGCCTTGCGCCTGATTTGCTTGGTGCAATTGCAGTCGCTGCATACTCTTATATGGCGTTGGTACCTATTATCCAGCCACCTATCATGAAAGCGCTGACCACAAAAGAAGAGCGCGAGATAAAAATGGGTCAACTACGACCTGTGTCAAAGCGAGAGAAGATTATTTTCCCGCTTGCTGTGCTGTTTATGACTATCTTGTTTTTACCGGCCGCTACGCCGCTTGTCGGCATGTTTTGCTTCGGTAACTTAATGAAAGAGTGTGGCGTGGTAGACAGATTGAGCAAAACAGCCCAAAACGAGCTCATCAATACGGTCACTATTTTCCTTGGTTTAGCAGTAGGATCAAAGTTATCAGCGGAAGCATTCCTTACGGTCGAGACTTTAGGTATTTTGGGGCTTGGGGCTATCGCGTTTGGTATAGGCACTGCCGCAGGCGTACTCATGGCCAAGCTAATGAGTAAGCTGTCTGGTGGCAGTATAAATCCACTGATTGGCGCAGCTGGCGTCTCTGCTGTACCAATGGCAGCCAGAGTGGTGAACAAAGTTGGGCTAGAAGCTAACCCTCATAACTTCTTACTTATGCATGCAATGGGGCCTAACGTGGCTGGCGTGCTAGGTAGTGCGGTTGCCGCAGGTATTCTATTGGCTCTGGTTGGTTAGAAAGCACAAATGCATTGCTGTACAAGGGGCAATTTATTTGCCCCTTTTTTATTGCATGGCGTTTGTTCAAAAAAAGGCTTTCTAGGGTTTTCTTTTTGTGACGAGTAGAGCGTGCCAGTTCGGTACGTAAGTGCGCTTCTCAAAGAAAACAGCACCCAAACGATAAGCTCTTTATTCTCGAATTGTGTTTTGTGGCACCAGAGATTGGTATGCGGTAACGAGTTTCTTAGTGCGCGTATGCTGGGGCCACCTAAAGATAGTTTCGGTCTTGCCTTCTTCTACAATTTCACCGCCTTCCATCACAATAATCCTGTCTGCAATGTGTCGTACAATACCCAAGTTGTGACTAATAAAGATAAACGCCAAGCCAAGTTCTTGCTGAAGCTTCAATATAAGATTCACCGTTTGCGAACGAATGGAAGGGTCTAACGCTGCAAAGGGTTCATCAGCCACTAACACTTTGGGCTTTAACACAATGGCTCTGGCTAGCGCTACGCGCTGCTGCTGTCCATCAGAAAGCATATGTCGATAAAAGTAATAGTGTTCGCGCAAGAGGCCTACCTTCACCAACATATCTTCTATAATTGGTTTGCGTTCTGCTTCGCTTAGGCCTGTATTCAAACGCAATGGCTCATCCAAAATTTTTCCCACAGGAACCGATGGATTCATCGACTCGGAGCTATGCTGCAAGATCATACGAATGTCGTGGGTACGTTTTTGCTGGCTATCTTTAGACTGATATTTGGCTAAATATTTGTGTGTGTTAATTTCAATTTCACCTGCATCAGCAGGCAGTGCACCCACCAAGAGCTTAGCCAACAGGGATTTACCTGAGCGGTTTTCACCAATAATTGCAATGGTTTCACCGCGCTTTACGCTTAAGTTCACTGGACCAAGTTGAAAAACTTCAGGACGTTTTAGCCAACGTTTCCTCTCGTTATGAATAAACGTGAGATCTTTCACCTGCATGATATCCATTACAGCTTCTCCATATGTAGAGGGAAGTGACAGCTGTAATTGTGATCGTGAATTTTACGCACGGCTGGCGTTTGTACACAGGCGCGCTGTGCACGAGGGCAGCGCGGACCTAATCGGCAACCAATAGGCAAATGCTGTAGTGTGGGAATAGAACCACCAAGCGTGGGTAGCAGCGATTTCGGTGGTAAATCTTTTCTGAAGCTCGGCGCGCTGTCTAGTAATGCTTTTGTGTAAGGGTGCAGAGGGCGCTTCTTAATGTGCTTCATTCTACCTGATTCTACAGTCTGCCCTGCATACAACACCGTCATAGAGTGAGACATACTTGCAATTGCCAGTAGGTCGTGACTAACAAACAAGATCGAGAGCGAGCGGGTCTGATTCAAACGCGTGAAGAGCTTCAGAATTTGTGTTTTTGTTGTAGGTTCCATTCCCCGAGTTGGGTCATCGGCGATGAGCAATTTAGGCTGTGAAACCAGGGCCATCGCAATCATGAATTTTTGACCAATGTCAGCCGGTATTTGATGAGGAAAAGCGCTTAAATAATGCTTGTGGTGCTTTATTCCTACTTTGTGAACGGTGCTTATTGCGATCTTTTTGCGGTGTTGTGCTCGTTGCCAGAACCAGCTCCCTTCAACAAATTCATCGGGAATGCTCTCTTCCAACTGCTCGCCAAGCGTTGCCGATGGGTCTAAACTTGCCTGTGGGTTTTGGAATACGACCGCTATTTCTCGGCGCATTACCTCACGACGCTGCTGCACAGACATACTCAGCAGGTTTTCACCATTCCAACTCATGCGGTCAGCCGTTAAATTCCATTGGCTAGGAAGGGCTCCGCAAATGGCGGACACGATCAAGCTTTTGCCTGAGCCTGATTCTCCTACCAGTGCGCGAATTTCCCCGCTGCTAACTGACAGGTTAACCTTGTCCAACGCTTTAATTGCGCCATCGCTGCTCTGCATTTCCAAGGTGAGGTTTTTAATATCAAGCATTGGCATATTAATGACTCACTCTTTTTCTAAGTGCTGAACGTAAACCGTCACCCACAATGTTGATAGATAGCACCATGAAGAATATTGCCATGCCGGGGACGGCAACGTTCCACGGTGCTAGATAAGCAACATCTAGCCCATCAGCTAGAATAACGCCAAGTTCAGGAAGCGGTGACTGTGCGCCTAAATTTAGAAAACCAAGTGCAGATATGTCGATAACGGCAATAGAAAGTGCAAGCGTGCCCTGTACAACCAGCATTTCGGTCATGTTGGGTAGTATAGAATGAACAAAAAGTTGCCATCTACTGGCACCGTCCAATTTAGACGCCACTATATATTCTTTTTTCATTTCGGCGCGCACAAAACTTCTTGTGTGGTGCACAAACTGTGGAATAAGTGCAAGGGTAATTGCCCACATGCTGTTAACCAGACCGGTACCCAATATTGCAACGATAATAATCGCAATAAGTAGCGTGGGAATGGCCATAAGTGCATCGAGTAAGTGGTTGACGATACTTGAGCGAACACCTCGCAGCATGCCAGCAAAGGTCCCAAGGCTAACGCCGACTAACATGGCAAGCACAACAGTAATGAATGCGGAGCCTAGTGTGATGCGACACCCATAAATTATGCGGGTAAATAGGTCTCTACCCAACGCATCAGTACCGAAAATGTGCGATATAGAGCCATTAGCTAACCAGCTAGGCGGTATTAACAGTCCGTCGATATTTTGTTCCACGGCATCATAGGGAGTGATGATTGGTGCAAACAGCGCACACACAACAAACAATGCCAGCATAATCAGGCCAATCATGGCGATGTGGCTCGCTCTAAATGATGCCCAAGTCCGTTGCCACGGCGACGGATGGAATTCTTCGTCGTATAAACTAAACTGTGGCACGTTCGTATTTCTCTCTGCTTGGGTCAATCATTCGGTTAAACAAATCAACCAGAATCGTGAGTGTAATTACCACCGTGGATACTGCCATCATACCAATTCTAAGGGCAGGGTAATCTCGTTGATAAATAGCTTGAATCAGCCAATTACCGATCCCCGGCCAAGAAAACAAGGTTTCGACAATCATCGCGTTTGTTATTAATGTTGTAATTTGTATCGCCATTAGCGGTAATATGGGCAGTAACGCGTTACGCAGAATATGACGAAAGAATATCTGCCAACTTGAAAGGCCTCTAGATATTGCTGCAGCGATATAGGGGCGGTGTTTCACGTCTATAACAGAACGTCTTGTTATACGTATCATCGAAGCGGTGGCGATAGCACCAATGGCAAACGTAGGTAATGCTAAGTGCGATAACGCATCTTTGAAGGCTAAGGTCTTGTTTTCTACGTCAGACAATAAAATATCAATGAGAATAAAGCCTGACACGGGTTCGATGTTATAAAGCAAACTGATACGACCCGACAGCGGCGCAGCGTCTAGCTGCAAACTGAAAACCAATATAAGCAGGAGCGCAAACCAGAAAACAGGAAAAGAATAGGTCGTTATACTTGCACTATTTATTAGGTGATCAGACGTTGAATAGCTGCGAATCCCTGCATAATAACCAAGCGGTATACCAATGAATAAGGCCATCAACATGGCATAGGTTGCCAGTTCTATTGTGGCTGGCATCGCAATACCTACCTCTTCTCTCAACGGCAGGCCTGATGTAAAGCTGTATCCCCAGTCACCAGTGAGCAAATTGCCTATATAATAGAAAAACTGGACAACATAGGGCTGATCTAGTTTAAATTGCCGCTCCAATGCTGCGCGTTGAATTTCATTTTGCGGCACGAGTCCTGTTAGATTTTCAAGTGTATCGCCTGGAAAAAGATAGGCGAGTGAAAACGACATAATCGCTAACACCAAAAGCGTTAATATAAATAAAGTGCAGTATCTTACGAGGATCTGGATCACAGTGCTTTTTTTACCCCACCAAATCGTACACCGCCAAAGGGATTAATGGTCATTCCTTCTAGTTCATTCCTGTATGCCTGATAGCGGTAGGCGTGTGCGATGGGAACGAGAGGAAGGCGTTCGTATAATAATCGGTTAACTTGCCGGTATATAGCTGCGCGCTCTTCAATATCATCTGTCTGAAGGGCGTCGTTGAGTAATTTATCATAGTCTTCACTGCACCACATGGCACGATTTGTACCTGAGGGTATAGCACCACAGCTTAATAGCGGACGATAGAAGTTATCTGGGTCTCCGTTGTCGGCAGACCAACCAATTAATACTGAGTCGTGCAGACCTTCCTGAAGATGGCGTCTGAAGGTAGTCCAATCGTAACTGACAATGGTTGCTTCTACGTCTACATCACGCAAATAACGCTGAATGAGCTCGGCCATCTTTGTTGCGTTAGGATTGTAAGAGCGTTCAACAGGCATAGCCCATATCGTCATAGAAAAGCCGGCCTTAACACCGGCGTCAGCTAATAATTTGCGCGCTAGAACTGGATTGTAGGCGGTATCATCTGCGTCATTTTGAAACGCCCAGCTTGCCGCAGGCAGCAGGGTCTTAGCTCTAGTAGCACTGTCGAAATACACCGCTTCTAGCAATGTGTTCTTATCGATTGCGGCCGCTAGCGCACGTCTTACATCTGGGTTATCAAAAGGAGGGCGTTGAGTGTTAAACGCCCAAAACCCAACGTTTAGTCCTGGTTTTTCCGCTAGCGTCAGATCTTCTTTTGTCCGAATCACGTCAAGTTCAGTCTGCGCAGGAAAAGCGGTAGCGTCACATTCACCGGTCATTAATTTAGCCAGTCTTAGTGAACTTCTTGGCGTAATGTCAAATATAAGCTGCTCTACAACGGGGCGCGTTTCGTCACGGTTTTGTGCTGTACCATCTTGAACAGTATCTTCGCCACCTTGGCCATTTTCAACTTCTTGGTTGGCACTCTCTACAGTATTGCTATAGCTTAGGGCTTCATCACTCGTACGCGCATCTTCCATCTGGTCACGCCAATAGTTGTCGTGGCGCAGGAACTTAATAAAATGGTTTTTGCGATAGCTATCGAATTTAAAGGGGCCAGTACCTACCGGAAGCTCATCGATTTTGCTCGGCGTGCCGGTCTGTGCCAGCTGGTTAGCATACTCTTCTGATAACATAACGGCGAAATCGGTTGCTAGATTTGCCAAAAATGAGCTATCCCTGCGCTTAAGTGTAATTTCAACGCGGTAGCCGTTAACGCGCTCTACCGACGCGATATTTTGTGCAAGGCCTATGCTTTCAAAGTAGGGATAGCGCCCACCAGATACGTAGTGGTATGGATGGGAGCGTAGGCGCCATCTGTCTATACTGAAGATAACATCGTCGGCGTTAAAGTTTCGTGTTGGCGTGAAGTAGCGCGTATTGTGAAACCATACATCCTTTCTCAGTTGAAAAGCGTAGGTAAGACCGTCATCACTCACTAACCAGCTACTCGCCAAACTAGGCACAATGCGGCCAGACTCAGGGTCGAAATCAAGCAGTCTGTCGTAGAGTTGGTGTGAAGATGCATCTGACGTTGTACTTGATGTATCTAGCTGCGGATTGAAGGTAACTGGATTGCTTTCAGAGCAGTATATAATACCCGTATTGTAAAACGCTTGTTTGTTCTGCTTAGCACAGGATGCAACAAGAAGCGCTGTACATATACATAATGACAAACGCTTTACCAAACCATGGGACATGCTTTACGCCTCGACGCTTTCCGCGGAAGAATCTAGTAAGTTATATTTTTTGAGATAGCCTCGCAGCTGATGATACGTCAGGCTCAATTTTTCAGCAGTCTTCTTCTGATTAAACTGACTGTCAGCAAGTGCCTGTTTTATCATATCTATCTCATGTTGTTGAGAACGTTCTTTCAAATCTATGGGATATTCAACAATTTCTGGCTTTTTCACTGGTGCCAGTGGCGTAATGTCTGCACTTTCAATGCGTTCATTGGTGGCAGCGGCTTCTGAAGGGGATTGAGTAACGGGTGAGACGGGCGTATTCACTCTGTCATTGGTCTTCACTCTGCCTTTAGGGCGATAAGCTGACTCAAAGGGGTCAAGAACGATTTCATGTACGGGCAGATGAGGGTTATTTGTTCGATATACTGCACGTTCGACCACGTTCTTTAGTTCACGTATATTGCCTGGCCAGTCGTAATCAAGAAGGGTCCGCTTCGCCTTCTCTGTAAAGCCGCTGAATAATTCCATTTCCATTTCACGGGCCATATTAATAGCAAAGTTTTCTGCCAACATCATGATATCTTCCCTACGCTCGCGTAGCGGAGGAATGGTAATTACGTCAAAGGCAAGTCGGTCGAGTAAGTCTGCACGAAATTCACCTGCATCGGCAAGCGCGGGTAAGTCTTCGTTTGTTGCTGCAATAAGGCGTACGTCAGTTTTTACTGACTTGCTTCCGCCAACGCGCTCAAATTCGCCATATTCGACAACGCGCAGTAGCTTTTCCTGAATAAGGCCAGAAGTATTAGCCAGTTCATCAAGAAATAAGGTGCCGTTGTGGGCCACTTCAAAGCGACCTTCGCGGCGTTTTGAGGCACCGGTGAACGCACCTGCTTCATAACCGAATAATTCACTCTCCAATAGGCTTTCACTTAAGGCAGCACAGTTAAGCTTAATATAGTTCTGATCCCATCGCTTAGATAAGAAGTGAAGTCGCGCGGCAATAAGCTCTTTACCTGTGCCTCGCTCACCTATTACCAGCACAGGTTTATCTAGCGGTGCAATTTGTGAAATTTGCTCTAAAACTTCTAGAAAACTATTCGCTTGGCCGAGTAAATTGTCTTGCTGTCGATACCTACTCATTAAATCCCTCAAAAGTTAGTCATTTCGACCAATTAATAGTGTAGAACAAAATATATTGAGAAACGAGTATTATTTGAACTTATAAAAAGTGTATGAAAAATAGCAGGTTAGCACTGTTGTAAAGTTGGCAAGTATATTGAATACAATTAATACCAAGAGTAACCTATTTATCAAGTGTGGTGTTTTTTAAACACTTACCATTTTTAGCAAGAGGTAATTATTATGGGTATCTTCTCGCGTTTTACAGATATTGTGAATTCGAATATTAATGCGCTTTTAGATAAAGCGGAAGATCCTGAGAAAATGGTTAGATTAATCATTCAGGAAATGGAAGACACATTGGTTGAGGTGCGCTCAGCATCAGCAAAGACCTTAGCCAACAAAAAAGAAATTGTTAATCAAATTGCAAAGTATGAAAGCGATGCAAGTGACTGGGAAGCCAAAGCTGAGCTTGCTTTGAGCAAAGACAGAGAAGACTTGGCGCGTGCTGCGTTGCAGGAAAAGAAGAAGTCTGCAGAAGCTGCTGAAGCGTTAAGTAAAGAGCTGGCTATTGTTGATGAGCAAATCAGCAAACTTCAGGATGAAATTGGTCAGCTTCAAGAAAAGCTAGCGGATGCGAAGAGTCGCCAAAAAGCGATTATTATGCGCCAGAAAACCGCAAGCTCTCGTCTTGAAGTGAAAAAGACGCTCGATAGCACTAAAGTAGATAATGCGATGGGACGCTTTGAGCAATATGAGCGTAAAATCGATGACCTTGAGTCACAGGTTGAAGCTTACGATCTAGGTAAGAAAACGTTACAGGATGAGTTTGCTGAACTAGAGGCTAGCGACAAAGTTGAAGACGAACTTGCTGCGCTTAAAGCGAAAGTAAAAGGTGCAAACACAAGCACCGAAAAATCAGAATAATAAGAATAGGGTGTACCCTCCGGATGTGAAATCGGAAGGAGGGTAATTACATCAGAGTTTGTAGGAGAGATTGAGATGGATGAAGGTACGATTGCAATGTTGGTGATGCCCCTTGTGGTGTTTTCAATATTCGTTGCTCCAATTTGGCTAATATTGCACTATCGAAGCAAGAAGCAAGTGAATCAGGGATTGAGTGCAGAAGAGCACGCATCTTTGCAAGACTTAGCCGAGAAAGCCGAGAAAATGAGCGAACGCATTGAAACTCTAGAGGCCATTTTAGACAGCGAGGCACCTGAGTGGAGGAATAGAGCATGAGAAACGGTAAGCAGCTCTATCGCAACCCAGAAAATGCAAGAATTGCAGGCGTGTGCTCGGGTGTAGCTGAATATTTCGGCTTAGAAACTTGGTTAGTAAGGATTTTAGTTGTAACAGGTTTCTTCTTGTTAGCCGGACCTTTCATCTTTGTTGCATACATTGCAGCTTGGTTCATCCTCGATAAAAAACCTGTTGGGTTAAAAAATGCACCAACGCAACCTGTTTTCTCAAAAGGTAAGGGATGGACAAATCCCAACGGTGGTCAGGTAAAAAGCCCAAAAGTGGAAGTGAAAACGAAAGTTTGGCAGGCGGGCGAGCCACCAAAACAAGCGTTTCACGATATTCGCAATCGTTTTGAAAAAGCAGAAGTTCGACTTCGTAAAATGGAAACTTATGTAACGTCTCGCGAATATCAACTCAATAAAGAAATTAGCCGTCTTTAATTGGCGAGGGCGCAACAAGCAAGCTTGACTGAAGCCGCTCGTAATGAGCGGCTTTTTGTTATAAAAAACAATGCGTTTACTTTTTTTGTAAAATTCTTGTTACAGCCAAGCTGAGTCGCTCGTAAGGGCTTACACTTTTCGATATCGCGAATTTCATTAGACTGATAGACAAGTTTTTCAACTCTTATTGGTCACAGAAGTTATGCCAAAATCAACGCAATACCAGTCGAGACAATCTGACGAGAATGGCATTATCCATTGGTCAGACGAAGAGAACCAAATTTGGTCTGAACTCTATGCGAGACAAATTCCGCTGGTGAAAGAAAGAGCGTGCCAAGAATACTTGGACGGGCTTGATTTGTTGAAGTTAAATGAAAGGGAAATCCCTCAGCTACCCGATATCAACAAAGTACTGATGGAGAAAACGGGTTGGCAAACCGCTGAAGTGCCTGCGTTAATTAATTTTGGCGAATTTTTCAGATTACTGGCGAATAAGCAATTTCCTGTTGCCACCTTTATTCGCACCAGAGAAGAATTCGATTATTTGCAGGAGCCAGATATTTTCCATGAAGTTTTCGGTCATTGTCCGCTACTAACGAATCCTGCATTTGCTCATTTTACTCACACTTACGGAAAGTTAGGCCTTGCTGCCAGCAAAGAAGACCGAGTTTATCTTGCTCGCCTTTATTGGTTCACCGTAGAGTTTGGATTGGTGAGAGCCAAAGATGAATTGAAGATATACGGTGGAGGTATCTTATCTTCTCCTGGCGAGACAATATATGCGTTAGACAGCGACACACCTCTGCGTAACCCGCTCACTGCTATTGATGCATTAAGAACACCTTATCGTATCGATATTATGCAGCCTCTTTATTATATCTTACCGGAATTCGACCATCTGTTTGAATTAGCGGAAATGGATATTATGGCACTCGTAGAGGAAGCGAAGTCTTTAGGGCTATTTTCCCCACTTTTCCCACCTAAAGAGAAAAAAGCCAGTTAGCACTATTGTTAATTAAATGTGTTTTATATAGGATGCCGCATCACTGATGCGGCATCTTTTTTATTTGGTATGCGCCGCCTTTTAATCATGCTCTCTGCGCGTTCTTAAATGTGTGATTCATCGCAAATTTAACCATCTGTAACATTTATCTTGTTATCTTTTTGTAAAAGTATGATAATCTGTACATATATGTTTACAAAATAGCTATAACACCCTATGCGTCTAGAAATAAGCTGTCAGGACCGTCTTGGTATCACTCAAGATGTTTTAGATATTCTCGTTACTAAAGAAATAGATTTACGCGGTATTGAAATTGACCCTGCGGGGAAAATTTTCCTTAATTTTCCCAATATCGAATTTGCAGATTTTCAACACCTCATGCCTCAAATTCGCCGCATCGATGGTATCGACGATGTGAAGACGACGCTTTTCATGCCAGGAGAACGTGAAAAAAATCAGCTTTCCGCTATTTTAAGAACGTTGCCCGACCCTGTGTTTTCTATCGATGCCAAAGGCAATATCTTGCTATGCAATGAAGCGGTATGCGCGGGGCTAGAAATTCCGAGTAGA
Organism: Alteromonas sp. MmMcT2-5; assembly: GCF_022348315.1. Taxonomy (NCBI): domain Bacteria; kingdom Pseudomonadati; phylum Pseudomonadota; class Gammaproteobacteria; order Alteromonadales; family Alteromonadaceae; genus Alteromonas; species Alteromonas sp. MmMcT2-5. The sequence goes on from NZ_JAKRFB010000001.1 coordinate 233,042, forward strand.
GAAATTGAAGGCATTGAAATTGGTGAAGTTGTGAAAGGCTTTAACTTTACTAAATGGATGGACGGTAAATCGCCTGGCCCTCAGTCTTCGAAAGTGAAGTTTATTCAACAGGATTACCTAGCCGATATGCTGCCTATTACCGTACCTGACGGCGAGCAGAATATGATCATGGCAGGTGCTGTGGTGATATTAAAATCAGAGATGCGACTAGGACAACAATTTACCGCGTTCCATCAGTCTCCCACTGATAGCTTTGACCGCTTTGTCACTCAGTCTCCGTTTATGAAGCGAGTCGTTCATGAAGCCAAGCGAATAGCTGATTTGGACGCACCTATTTTAATTTTTGGTGAAACAGGCACAGGCAAGGAAATGATTGCCAGAGCCTGTCACCAGTCTAGTCGTCGCAGTGAAGGTGCATTTTTAGCTTTAAACTGCGCGTCTTTACCTGACAGCGTGGCAGAAACCGAATTATTCGGTTATGCAGCGGGGGCATTCAATCAGCCTAATGCAAAAGTGGGGCTATTAGAGCAAGCAAAAGGCGGTACGCTTCTTCTCGATGAAATCGCTGATATGTCTTCTCAGCTTCAGGCTAAACTGCTCCGCGTTCTAGAAGACGGCGAATTTAGAAGAGTAGGGGATTCTGAGCCTGTTAAGGTAGACGTGCGATTTATTTGCACCACCTGTCGTGACTTAGGTCAGCTTGTAGAAGAAGGACGATTTAGAAAAGAATTGTACTACCGCTTAAACGTACTAAGTTTGGTTATGCCTTCTTTAAAAGACAGAAGGCAGGATATCGTTCCTCTAGCCGAGTCTTTCATCGTTCAACACAGTACCAAGTTAGGTCGCCGTCCTGCGAAACTCAGTAAATCCTGTGTTGATTTTCTGCAGCAGTACCCGTGGCCGGGTAATGTGAGACAGCTACAGAATGCGTTGTATCGCGCGTTATCACTCCTTGACGGTAAGGAGATTACCAAGGAAGACATTCAGCTTCCAAGTTGTGCGCCAAGCGTCACTTATATTGACGAAAACTTTGACGGCACATTAGACGAAGAAGTGAAAAAGTTTGAAAAGGACTTGCTTAAGCGGTTATATCCTTCTTACCCAAGTACCCGTCAATTGGCTAAAAAACTGGGATTAAGTCATACGGCAATTGCAAATAAGTTACGTGAGTACGGCATTAACAAGGCGACGGTAAAGCTTTAATTATATGGGAGCATTGACCTTTGCCATAGGGCGAGGGTCAATGTGACCAAGCATATTTGACGTCGTTTAGTAAAGTAAAAAAATGGCAAATGGTATACGCCAATTTTTTATCGTTAATGCGTTTTTGTGCCTCATAGCAATATCAATTCATCTGTTACGATAAATTTACATCGCCCACGGAGCAAGCGGGCAGGGCTATACCTGCTCAACAGAGGCTTACTAGCGTACATCCTTTCTTACAGCCAAATAAAACTTCGTCAACAGATCACTTCTCAACGCACACCAACTAGTGGCATAACTATAATCATGGAATTGTGTGTGATGCTGCCGCGTAAAAAGATATAGGTCTTTTATTCAGAACGTACCGATAAAAGACAAGAGCGCCAAGCTGATGAATAATTTTTCGAGGAAAGAACAATGAAACTAGCAACCTATAAGAATGAAACCCGAGATGGCTGCCTAATGGTAGTGTCGAAGGACCTTTCTCGAGCATGCAGTGCACAGGACATTGCGAAAACGATGCAAGACGCACTGGATAATTGGAAAGAGATCGCCCCTCAGCTACAGATGAAATACCAAGCGCTAAATGACAATGCGTGTGACAGCGTGCCGTTTGACGCATCTCGCTGTGAGTCGCCTCTGCCTAGAGCTTACCAATGGGCTGATGGAAGTGCTTACGTGAACCATGTGGAACTGGTGCGAAAGGCGCGTAATGCAGAAATGCCGGAAAGCTTTTGGACTGACCCATTGATGTATCAAGGTGGTTCCGATGACTTTATTGGACCCGAGGATGACATCATACTTCCAAGTGATGATTGGGGAATCGATTTTGAAGGGGAAGTCGCTGTTGTTACCGATGATGTTCCTATGGCGTGTACGCCTGAACAAGCTTCAGAGCGCATTCGACTTATTATGTTAGTTAACGACGTATCACTTAGAGGGTTAATCCCAGGCGAACTGGCGAAGGGGTTTGGCTTCTTCCAATCAAAACCTGCGTCTAGCTTTTCTCCGGTTGCTGTAACACCAGATGAATTAGGTGATGCGTGGAAAGATAGCAAAGTGCACTTGCCTTTGCGTTCAACCTACAATGGTGAACTATTCGGTAAGCCTGAAGCGGGTCAGGACATGACGTTTGATTTTGGTCAGCTAGTCGCGCATGCCGCCAAGAGCAGAAACCTAGGTGCAGGTGCTATCATCGGCTCGGGTACAGTGTCTAATAAACAGGGTACAGATCATGGCTCTGCCATCGCTGAAGGCGGTGTGGGTTATTCATGTATTGCAGAAGTGCGCATGATTGAGACTATTCGAGACGGCAAACCTTCTACTCCTTTCATGCAGTTTGGCGATCGTATTCGCATAGAAATGCTAGATAAAGAAGGCCACTCTGTTTTTGGCGCCATTGAACAGCAAGTTAAACCGCTTAGCTAAAATTTTAAAATGAAAAGTAGTGTGGGGTAATAACGTGGTTTACTCAGTAGGCACGTTGCTGTTTTCCCCACTATCATTATAAGGGAGAGTAGAGCGTTTAGATTCATCAAAGCCCTGCACTCCTACCAAAAACGTTTAATAGGTGTGGTAGTACCATGAGTATAAAACTTTACGGCTATTGGCGTTCGACCGCCTCTTACCGCGTGCGGATTGCGCTGAATTTGAAAGGGGTTGAGTACGAGTATGTACCTGTACATCTTGTAAACAACGGTGGCGAGCAGCATAGTAGCGAATATACGCGTCTCAATCCTGCGCACCTTGTCCCTACTTTGGTTGACGAAGACGAAGATATTATTCTGAATCAATCGTTATCAATCATCGAATATCTTGATGAACGGTATGAAGGCGAACACCAACTGGTTCCTGAACATCGAACAGAGAGAGCCAGAGTCAGAGCGCTAGCACAAGATATCGCGTGTGATATTCAGCCTTTGGGTAATCTACGTGTACTGAATGCGCTAAAAGGGAATTTTGAGGCGTCACAAGATGATGTGGCGAAGTGGGCATCTCACTGGATAACGCTGGGGTTCGACGGCATTGAAAAACGTCTTCAGACCCAAGCTGGAAAGTTCTGCTTTGATTTCGATGTTACGCTGGCTGATATTTGCTTAGTACCCCAAGTGTATAATGCGCAACGTTTTAACGTCGATATGAGTCGCTACCCTTTAATTAGTAAGATAGCGAAGAACTGTAACGAGTTAGATGCTTTTGAGCGGGCTAAGCCCGAAAATCAAATAGACGCCACTTAGACTGACGGGGGAGAGTAGAAATGTACTCTGACCCCATTTTTTGAGTTATTGGCGTTTAATCGGTAGCTCGGTGGTGTTTTTCACCTGCTTTAAGGCGAAGGTTGAGCTTAAATGATCGACAAGAGGCAGGTGAGTTAATTTCGTTTTAAGTAAGAATTCGTACTCTTCAATACTTTCCACTATCACTTTTAGTAAGTAATCTTTTTCACCGCTGGTGGTATGACACTCCACGATTTCATCGATGTTTTGTACTGCATTTTCAAAATCGGTTAGCGAGTCACCGTCATGGTTTTTCAACGTGACATAGATAAAGACCGACACACCTAAATTCAGTTTTTTGCTGTTTAGTAATGTGACTTTACCAAGAATGATGCCGTCGGCTTCCATTCGTTTGACACGTCTCCAACACGGAGTATGCGACAATCCTACACGCTGGCTTAAATCTGCCATCGACACCGTGGCGTCTTGCTGAAGTACGCGCAAAATCTCACGGTCAAATTTATCCAATTTCATTAACACTGTTTCCGTCGTTTTTATGATGTTTATTATATATCAAAAAAAATTCTAGGATAGCTGTCCTAGAAAAATTGTAATCAATTCTATTGCGTTTCAGTTTGTAAATTTCATTAACAAACTTTGCAAGGCCTGTCCTCAAAACAATCGGATACACTTGGCAGAATGTTGCTGATCTTTGCGAGGCCGATAAGTGTACCGCAAATCATCTTCAGACTCTCACATCATCCCAAATGAGCGGCGTTTCGTTTTCGTGACAGCTAGACCTTGGGTAGGCTTTAATTCATCACAGTATTAATAGGGAAAATATGTCAGTTTTTGATCACCCGGAGTTCAATAATCACGAACACGTTGCGTTTTATCATGACGAGAAGGCGGGCTTGAGCGCCATTATTGCTGTACACAATACCAATCTGGGGCCAGCACTTGGCGGTTGTCGCATGTGGCCCTACGTGAATAGTGGTGAGGCATTGACCGATGTGTTGAGACTGTCAAAGGGGATGACGTATAAAGCAGCCATGGCTAACTTGGAGCTTGGCGGCGGTAAATCTGTGATCATCGGCGACCCTCGTAAGGCTAAATCGCCAGAAATGATGAAGGCAATGGGCAAGTTTGTTGAATCATTGGGCGGCAAGTATTTCACTGCTGAAGACTCTGGTATTTCAGTAACGGACTTGCAAACTATGGCAACCGAGTCGGATTACATCGCTGGTGTTAATGCTAAATACCACTATGCGGGCGAAGTACCTGACGGAAACCCGGCTCCGTCTACAGCATACGGTGTGTTTGTGGGATTGAAGGCGACGGTAGAGTACGGCTTGAAGCGCAGCCTTGATGGCGTCAGTGTTGCTATACAAGGTATGGGGCACGTTGGCTACCGTCTTGCAAAGCATTTGCATGAGCACGGTGCTAAGCTTTATGTTGCGGATATCTATCCTGAAGGTGTTGAAAAAGCAGTATCTGAATTTGGTGCGACAGCTGTAGCGCCGGAAGAAATACTGAGCTTAGATGTGGATGTGTTAGCGCCGTGTGCGTTGGGTGCAGCCATTAACGATCTGTCATTGCCTGAAATCAAAGCCAAAGTAATTGCAGGCGCTGCAAATAACCAGCTTGCACGTGAAGATATTGGTGAATTGCTTCAACAACGCGGCATTCTGTATGCGCCAGATTACGTGATCAACGCGGGTGGCGTTATCGACATCTTCCATCAGCGTATGGAATCGAGTTCTAATGAAGCGCTTCGCGCACATATTGAGCAAATCGGCGAAACGCTAAAAGAAATTTATATCCGTGCAGAGCAAGAAGGGGCGGCGACAAACCGCGTTGCCAACCTTATTGCCGAAGAGAGATTTTCTTTAAAGGGTTGAAAACTCTCAACCAAATAGTCATAATGCGCCCCGCACTCAAGCAGGGGCGAATGACTTTGCTTTGAATGCGATTTTCTATGGTGGGCTTTTGGTCCTCCCGCAATGATACTCTGTGAACCCGGTCAGGCCTGGAAGGGAGCAGCCGCAGCAGACGACTCATGTGCCGGGATGTGGCTGGAGGCCCGCCACCCAAATTCCTTATTCGTCTTCTTTTTTAGTCTTTTCTATTTCATCTAAGTACTTGAGTGCTTTACTAATAGCATGCTCAACATTCATTTCCATTTGATTTCGTTCGCTCTGAGGCAGGTAAAACGCCATGTCTACTTCGTAGCGGATATAACGTGGTGGAACCTGATTTAAGGCAAGACAGCACAAGTCTGCTAAGTAATCAGGACTTTTTGTGGTATCGAGCCCCAGCTTACTGATTCTTTCTAAAACCAGGTGTTCATAATAGTTATGGATGTCGTCATCTAGTTTCATGTTCATTCCCCTTATAATTGTTGTTAGCGCCCTGCGTAAAAGTGCTGTGGTATGCAAATATGCTGTGCGGAAAATACAGCGCCTGTCCAATTAATTGGACACATTTTTATACAAGCTAAATGGCACAACACGAACCTTGGCTATATATCCTTATAATGTATAGCTTGTATTCTGTGGATGTCGAGTCGACGGTGATAGAATTACGAAGTTAAACAAAGCAATAAGGCAGAACGACATGAAAAAAAATATAGAGCCCTGCTACTACGGCGATTACCTACAGCTTGATAAGATTTTGGGGGCGCAGGACTTAGAGAGTGAGAAGTACGGTGACGCGGCGCACGAAGAAATGCTGTTCATTATCGTTCACCAAGTTTATGAGCTTTGGTTCAAGCAGGTTCTTCATGAATTAAATGCAGTAATTGATACGTTTAATCAAGAGACGGTTAAAGATCAGCAGCTAACACTAGTGGTGCATCGCTTACAGCGAGTCATACAAATTCAAAAGTTAATGAACGATCAAATTGCTATCATGGAAACCATGACGCCACAGCAGTTTTTGTCGTTTAGGGACTACCTGGTGCCCGCGTCGGGCTTCCAAAGTATACAGTTCAAGCGTTTAGAAATATCACTAGGCCTAAAGCGTGATTTCAGAATCGACTTTGATAAGCAAAGCTTCTACAACCGTCTGACTAATAAAGATAGAGCGTTATTGGAAACCCTTGAAAGCAAACCCAGTTTGTTTGAGCTGGTCGACAAATGGCTTTCAAGAATGCCGCTTCTAAAAACGGAAGGTTTCGATTTTTGGCAATATTATAAAGATGCGGCAGACGAAATGTTGAAAGACGACCACCATACAATTTCAACCAGTGACATGCTATCTGATACAGAGCGGCGACAAGAGCTTAAAGACTTAGAAGCAACGATGGAGAACTTTGATGCGTTGTTTGATGATACGCAGTTTGAAAAGTTAAGAGGCGAGGGCAAGTTCCGCTTGAGCCATAAAGCATTGCTTTCTGCATTATTTATAAAGCAGTACTCTGAAGAGCCTATCTTTAATCTGCCGTTTCAGCTTATTACCGCACTCACAGAGATAGACGAGCAACTCACTATATGGCGCTATCGTCACGCAATGATGGTTCAGCGCATGCTGGGCACTAAAATTGGCACTGGTGGATCGTCAGGACATCATTACCTCAAGAAAACCACTGAGTCTAACCGCATCTATTTGGACTTTTTTAACATGGCAACATTCTTATTGCCGAAAAGTGCGCTGCCTGAGTTACCTGAATCTGTGAGAAGGCGATTAGGGTTTTATTTGCAATAGTTCTTTATATTCATAAAATTTAATACAAATTAACAATTTACTTAACTTGAGGTAGGTTCAAATGCTCATCGCTCAAAATCATTAGTCTGTCGCAAGTGGTGCGTAAATTCGTTAGTTGTGGATATTTCGAGAAAGATGATGACGCATTCTAGGTAGCAAAACTTGATTGGTACGTTACAGAAAACAATATTCTAGAAATCACCGCTTTCTCGGATGAACGTTCAACGAAAATCACAACCTATGACTCAGTTGATGGCGGGAATTATACCGATGGCCGTGTAGGCTATGAAGATGAAGGTGGTTTAAACTATACAGCAAAATGGACAAGTATCATAAATGACGATTTTTCAATTTCTGCTCAATATGGGATAAACAAGCAACATAGAACAGTGCGAAGCGAATTGGATGGCAACCCTGTTGTTTACTACCGTTATGACAGCACTGCAGCGTTCGTTCCGACTAATACATGGGCTAACTTCACTGCTGAACAAGGTGATGACGAGCGTGAAGTTATTCGATTGGATGCAGACTGGTATGCGGGCGATCACTCAGTACGGTTTGGAGTTGACTATGAGAAGCTTACCTCAAATAGCAGCACTATCAATTCAGGCGGTGCTTACTATTTGTACTACGTTGACGATAGTGACCCATCGAACGAAGAAATCTATCAAGTACGTCACCGCAACTATAACGTCGGTGGTCAGTTTGATTCTAAAAACTTTGCCTTTTACATTCAAGATCAATGGCAGGTTACAGATACGCTCGTGATTAACGCAGGTCTTCGTAACGATACATTTGAAAATTTCAACGCCGATGGTGATTCTTTTGCCAAATTAGACAATCAGTGGGCCCTTCGTTTAGGTGCTGTTTGGGATGTGTTTGGTGATGGTGAGACGAAAGCATGGGCAAGCTATGGTAGATACTACTTGCCTATTGCAGCAAACACGAATATTCGTTTGGCTGGAGCGGAAACTTATACTCAAGAGTACTACGAGTTTGACGGCTTTGCCGATGAAGCTCTTGGTGTTCCAAACCTCACTGGTGCTAAAACGCAACCTAATGACGTGTTTGCAGACGGTACTGCAAAATCTCCAGATGAAATCGTAGATCAAAACTTGGACTCAATGTACTCGGATGAATTCATCGCCGGTTATCAATTCCAGTTGAATGATGAGTGGAGCATGTCAATTCAAGGTACATATCGAGAGCTTTCGACCACTATAGAAGATATGGCAATTGATGCGGCGGTTATTGAGTGGGCTGCAGCGAATGGCTACGGCGACGTAAATGATATCTGGGATGAGTTCCACCAGTATGTACTTACAAACCCTAATTCTGATATGCGTATTGGTACTACCGAGTTGCCGGGTGCTGAAGGTGAGTTAGTTTACATGGACCTATCAGCGGAAGATTTGGGCTACCCTGATTCAATTCGTAAATATGCAGCGGTAGATTTTATGTGGCAACGAGCATGGGATGGTGTGTGGATGTTAAATGCCGCCTATACATGGTCACACAGTTGGGGCAATAACGAGGGTTATGTACGTTCTGACAACGGACAGGACGATGCTGGTTTAACTACTTTATTCGATCAGCCTGGGCTTCTGGACGGAGCTTACGGTGACCTTCCAAATGACCGACGTCATCAGGTTAAATTATATGGTGCCTATGCGGTGACTGAAGATTTAACCTTAGGTGCAAATCTTCAGTTCTGGACCGGCCGTCCGATTAATGCATTCGGTTATCACCCAACTGATTTGTTTGCTCAGGCTTATGATTCAGAGTCATTCTTTGCCGGGGGAGAGCCAGCACCTCGAGGATCTCGCGGACGGACGAGTAGCTACTACTCTGTTGACGTGTCTGCATCTTATAATATTGACATCGGTGAAGATCAGACGTTAGTAGTTCGTGCAGATATCTTTAATCTCTTCAATAACGACCGAGTAACTGAGGTTAATGAGATTTATGATGATGAGAGCTCAGCTGATCCTACTAATCCAGATGTGAACCCAAATTATGGACTGCCAACTGCTTGGCAAACTCCTAGATACGTTCGTTTCAGTGTAAATTATTCATTTTAATTTATGCTGTAAAATAGCTATATAGACTGTGGGCGAGGGTACGTAATCGTATTTCTCGCCCATTTGATTTAAAAATGGAAAAAACTCTAAAAAATGGTTAATTAATGTACTTTCCCTGTTGGGTGTACGTTAATATTTACGAAGAAGTGTAAAAAATGAAAAAAAAATTGAACTTTTAACTAGCACCCGTCTGATCTCGGTTGACCGTTAGCTTGCGATGTGGTTATTATCAAAGTGAGGTTTTAGCCTTACTAATAATAATTCGTTATATAAACGATTTAAGAAACACACACTAAGAGTTTTAGTGGTCCAGGGAGACAATATATGTTTACAAATTCTAAGCTGGCTATATCAGTCAAGCTAGCGTGCGCGTTTAGTGCTGCGTCCGCTTTTTCATTTTCAGGTGCTGTTCAAGCACAAGACGAGCAATCTGCTGAAACAGTTGAAAAAATTCAGGTAACTGGTTCTCGTATTCAGCGTACCGATATTGAATCACCAGTTCCAATTACGGTAATCGGACGAAATGAAATTTTATCAATCGGTGCAATCAACGCGGCAGATGTACTAAATCAATCACCTGTTTCAATTGCTTCGAGCGATCAATCAAATAGTTCTTTTTCAACTACTGCAGTTGGTCTTAACACAACGGCTTTGCGTAATTTAGGCGAATCAAGAACCCTTGTTTTGGTCAATGGTCGTCGTTTTGTATCCGGTGTATCTCCTTCCAGTGGTTACGCAGTTGACCTTAACTCTATTCCCGCATCAATGATTGAGCGTATTGAAATTCTTAAAAGTGCTTCATCTGCAATTTATGGTTCAGACGCGGTTGCTGGGGTGGTTAACATCATCACTCGCTCAGATTTCGAAGGTGTTGAAGTAAATGTGACTAGCGGCATCTCAAGCGAGTCTGACAGAGAGAAAAATGCAATAAACATCACTGCAGGTAATTCTTGGGACTCTGGAAGCGTTACTATTGCAATGGGGTATGATGACGATAAAGGTTTAAAAGCTTCTGATAGAGATTTTTCTCGTTATGATCAAGCGGTTTTCCTAGATGAAAACGGTGATGAATATGTAGATATTCAGAATTCCTCATATCCTCCACAAGGTCGAGTTGGGTCTTACAATGCTGACGGAACACCATATGTTGGATCTGAAAATTCATTTAACCGTGCATCTTATCGTCAATTAGTAACGCCTCTTGAGCGTAAATATGTTGCGTTTAACTTTACACAAGAGTTAAATGATGACGTCCAATATTTTGCTGAAGCAAATTGGAACTCTTCAGAAACTTATGATTCTACAATTGAGCCTACACCTTTTAACGTAGAAGACGTTTTCAAACCGTCTCGTGGTGGTACAGGTGGCATTAGTATGTCAAATCCTATGCTTCCAGATTTGTTGGTACAAAACTTGATGAACGACGGTCTCACAATGGATGACAACATTCCATGGACTGTAAGACGTATGGTTGAGTTTGGAGCACGTTCAACTAATATGGAGCGCGACACCGTTCGCATAGCAACTGGACTTGATTGGAATATCGACGATAACTGGGCACTTAATACTTTTGTCAGCTGGGGTAAGACCGACCAATGGCAAGAAAATGGTGGCCAAGTTAATTTAGAACGTGCGTATCAAGCATTCAATGTAGTTGAAGATCCCGACACTGGCGAGATCGTGTGCGCAGACGAAACAGCGCGTTTGTATGGATGTGTGCCTCTAAATATCTGGGGAGAAGGTACTGTTTCTGAAGAAGCTGTTCGATATGTAAGTACTCCAGCGAAAGCAACAGGTGAAGCTGAACAGTTTATTTTTGGCGCCACTGTTGTTGGTGAGACTCCTCTAGAACTTCCTGGCGGTTTTGTTAACGTGGCAGTTGGTGTTGAGCATCGTCTAGAGAAAGGTCAATTCCAACCTGGTGATTTTGCTCAGGTAGGTGCTTCAAGCACTAACCAAGCAGATGCTACAGATGGCAGTTTTTACACAAACGATGTATTCGTAGAAACAAGCATTCCTGTTTTAGAGAACTTGATTCTAGATGCTGCAGCTCGCTATGCTGACCACGAAATAGTGGGTGGTGAAACTACGTGGAATTTAGGTGTTGAATACTCACCTATTGAAACGCTTAAGCTACGTGCTTCAGCTGCAACAGCAATACGAACTCCAAACATTGCTGATTTATTTGGTGGTAGAGGAGAAACTTTTGCAGGGGTTTCAGACCCTTGTTCTGGAATCACTGCAGAAAGCACAGGTACGATAGCAGAAAACTGTTTATCTATTCCCGAGATTTCGGCGCGAGTTGCGCGTGACGGAGAATTTGTTCTAACACAAGTCGAGTCACAAAGTACTGGCGGTACTGTCGGTGGTAATCCCGATGTTAACCCAGAAACTTCAGATAACTGGAGTGCTGGTGCAGTATGGCAAGTAATGGATGGTTTATCTCTAACCGTAGACTACTATGATATTTCGATCGAGGACGCGATAAGCACAACTTCACGTTCTACGGTAGTTAGACGCTGCTTCGAGAGCACAAATTTCGATCCAAACTGTGGTGGTGACGTTGTACGCGATGCGAATGGTGCACTTGCTGAAGTTCATAGCGGTACGAGTAACGAAAACGACATCGACACTAAAGGTTTTGACGTAGAAGTGGCGTATACCACTGAGCTAGTAGGCGGTCAGTTTGGTGTGAACTTTATCTGGAATCATACTTCAGAATACGTAGTAACTGGTATTGAATCAGGTGACGCCGTGGATTTTGCTGGCGAGGTACTATATCCAGATGATCGCGCTAATCTTAATCTATCTTATGGTTATGAAGATTGGAATTTCACATGGAGAATGCGTTACTGGGCGTCTTCAGTAGACTCTGTTGAAGGGAATAACTATAACTTCACTAACTTCGCGCCACTGGAAGAGTATAACGAATTCCCGTCAGTTATTTATCATGATGTTTCGGCTTCTTATGCAATCAGCGACGATATGAACATATCTTTGGTAGTAAGAAACGCTTTTGATAAACAACCACCTGTAGCTAACCAAAGCTCGGTCAACGGTGGTACTGGTATAAACACAGTGTCAGAAGCTTATGATGTAACAGGACGTTATATGCAAGCTAGCTTTACTGCTCGTTTCTAAGTAAAGCGTTAAGTTCTTTAGTGAAAGCAAGTCAGGCATTAGCACTTGACTTGCTTTTTTTATTTGCGAATCATTTTCAAAGAGCTTTCTTGAATCTATACTTAATTGACATCTTTAATCACGTTTTCACTTTTTCTTCGAATGAAGCTACAAAGCAAATTAAGTTTACATCTACTATGTAGTATCTTTATTCCGCTAATCATCTCTGGTACACACCTAAATAGCATCGTGGAACTACCATTCCAATGTTATTAAAGCTTGCGCAACTTTTTTCACTTGTTTATTAGATCAATAGCCAATGACAAAGCCATTGTATTACTTGTAGGATCGTTAACTCTTAATCTGCAAAATCAAATAAGCTCACTCAAACTAGATGCCAATTTTTTCGCTCTTGGACTTTTCAATGAAATTACAAAGATATTTGCTTAGAACAGGCTTTAACAAGCAAATATACTTTTTTCGAAACACAAAAATAGGTCTCTTCAGTTAACATATAATGAAGTCATCACTGTTGTTTGCTATTGCAGAAAGGTATGGTGTGCTCTAAATCTTTACGCTTGACATAAGTTGACTTCTATTGACTGAAAACTAATATTTGGCGTTCACAAACAGAAAGTGGAGAGGGGCGAAAGCATCTACGTTTAAATCAAAGTGCTATCTGAGTGCTTTGAAAAAGAAAATGAAGATGCATTAATATCAAGCGGCTCGTAAGCGCTTTAAGCAACGCTAAAAAGACCGCTCAGGATAGAGAGAGTATTCGAATAGAGCTGAATGAAAAAGTCGGAAACCTTGTCAGCGAACATCAGCAAGCATTGTACGATACTAATTTCCCCAAACTCTTGAAGACGGTTATGAATCCAAATGTGTCGTTTGAACGGAAAAAGGCTATCTTTGAAGAATACGATAAAGAATTAGAATCTCACGGTGTTAGATTATCTGATTTAATCAACGCGGCGAGAGATGCTAGTGAAGTTACGTTACTCAAAAGTAAATTAGTGTGTAATGGTTTTGTTGATATCACCTTTTCTGACGTGACTGATAAACGAGGCTTAATCGGCACGATAATTCAGGCACAAAAAAAGAAGTAATCCGACGTGTTTGTATTCGTTAACTGTGAATCTTTATGCATGACGTATTTCACAAGTTAAATTATTAACATTTCAATTGCATAAAAGGTGATTAATTGTGCGCTGAGTGTACAATTAAGCTCCACTTCTCAAGTACAAGTGCTTTGCTAACTTGACTCTACCGAGTAATCCGTGTGAACATATCACGTTCGTAGTAGTGCATTTTCATATCATTACTACATTCCTGAAACAAAATTGTGAAAGTTTTATACGCCCCTTGCCCGAATATTTTCCTATCGGCGAGGATTCAAATAAGAAATTTGGTTGGGAACTATGTCCAAAATGAGCAAGAGAACTCTTATTGCTTCTACTGTTATGGGTGCATTCGCACTAACAGGTAGCGCAGTCTCTGCAGATACGCTTGAAGATCTTCATAAAGAAGAAGCGAAAATCCACGCGGCTGCAGCGAAATCTCAAGAAAAAATCAATACGTTGTTTGAACAGTCTCAAGAACTACTTGTTGAGTATCGTCAAACAGTAGATGAGACAGAAAACCTTAAAATCTACAACGATTACATCGCAAGCCTAGTTGCAGACCAGCAACGCGGTATCGATTCATTACAACGTCAGATCGACAGCATCGAACAAACTAAGCAGGGCATCGTTCCTCTTATGTTCCGCATGATCGACAGCCTAGAGCAGTTCATCAAGTTAGACCGTCCAATTCACTTAGACGAGCGTCTACAGCGTGTTGAGCGTCTTCGCGACCTTATGGCTAACTCTAACGTAACTGTTTCAGAACAGTTCCGTCAGGTACTAGAAGCTTACCTAGTAGAAGTTGAATACGGTACTAAGATCAACTCTTACCAAGGTACTATCGACGACGCAGGCACAGAAGTTACTGTTGACTTCTTTAACCTAGGTCGTACGGCGCTAGTTGCACTTTCTCTAGACCAAACTCACGCATGGGTATGGAACAACGAAAGCCGCGCATGGGAAAAACTGGGTGACGAGTATCTGTCTTCAGTTGTTGACGCAGTTAAAATGGCTAACAACGTCATTCCTGCGGATCTGATTAAACTACCAATTAGCGCAGCGGAGTAATTGTTAATGAAACCAGTATTCAAATCTCTTTTAGCCGCTGCGACAGTTGCAGTTGCAGCAACCGGAGCGCAGGCTCAGGAAGCAAAGAGCCTGAAAGACCTTCTAGACCAGGTTCAACAGAACCGCGTTTCTGAAGCTCGCCTAGATAAGCAACGCGAAGCTGAGTTCCAATCAGCACGTGCTGACAAGCAAGCACTTCTTCGCAAAGCACAAGCAGATCTTAAAGCTGAACAAGCTCGTGGTGACCGTCTACAGAAGCAATTCTCAGACAACGAAGTTACATTAAACGAGAAAGCTGCTGAGCTAGACCAAGCTACAGGTACACTTGGTGAAATGTTCGGTGTGGTACGTCAAGCATCTTCTGAAGCTTACGGCCGTATCTCTACATCAATCGTAAGTGCACAATTCCCTGGCCGTGGTCAGTTCCTTGCTGAAATGTCAGAAGACTCTAAAGGTCTTCCAAACATTAAAGAACTTGAAGACCTATGGTTTGCTCTTCAGAAAGAAATGACTGAAGGCGGTGAAGTAGTTAAGTTCACTACAGAAGTTGTTAACCTTGACGGCGGTTCTTCACAGCAAGAAGTTGTTCGTGTTGGTACTTTCAACCTTGTTGGTGAAGCTGGTTACCTAGCGTATGACGCTGAAGCTGAAGTTGTTCAGCCTCTTGGTCGTCAACCAGATGGTCACTTTGTAGCTTCTGCTGACGAACTAATCGGCGCTAGTTCTGGTTTTGTTCCTTTCTTTGCTGACCCTTCTCAAGGTGCAATCCTTGGTCTATTGAAGCAAAAAGCGACAATGTCTGAGCGTTATCATGCTGGTGGTCCAGTTGGTTACACAATCACAATTATGCTTGCGATTGGCCTACTAATTGGTATCTACAAAATGATCACACTAACGATCACTGGTGGAAAAATGCGTTCACAGCTTAAGAACGTAAACAATCCTTCAGAAGGTAACCCACTAGGTCGTATCCTTAAAGTTTACCAAGAGAACAAGACTGCTGATGCAGAAAACCTTGAGCTTAAACTTGATGAAGCGATTCTTCGCGAGCTTCCAAAAATTGAAAGCGGCATCAACGTTATCAAGATCTTCGCAGCGATTGCTCCTCTACTAGGTCTACTAGGTACAGTACTAGGTATGATCGAGACATTCCAAACCATCACACTATTCGGTACAGGTGACCCACGTATGATGGCAGGAAGTATCTCTATGGCTCTTGTAACTACTGCTCAAGGTATTATCGCGGCTCTGCCTCTAATCCTTACTCACAGCATCGTAGCTTCTCGTAGCAAGTCAATCATCCACATTCTTGATGAGCAAACTGCGGGTATCGTAGCTGCTCACTCAGAGTCGGAGAAAGCGTAATATGAATTACCTGATTGGATTATTCGAATCGGTCAGGGACTTTATCGCTACCGGCGGTGACGTACTATACTTCGTTGCTGCCGCGCTCTTTCTCATGTGGGTTTTAATGATTGAGCGTTACTGGTATTTAACCTCGGTCTTCCCAAAGGTGAAGAAAAACATCATCGCGAATTGGGATGCCCGAGCAGATACCACATCATGGTATGCGCATAGAATCCGTGACGCGTGGATTTCTCAAGCGTCAGACGACCTTAACGCTAGAATGCTGATTATCAGAACCATTATTGCAATGTGTCCACTAATCGGTCTACTTGGAACAGTAACCGGTATGATCAGTGTTTTCGAGACAATGGCAACACAGGGCACCAGCAACGCTCGTCTAATGGCAGCTGGTATCTCTATGGCAACGATCCCGACAATGGCGGGAATGGTAGCCGCGCTATCTGGACTGTTCATCAGTTCACGTCTTGAAGCGAAAGTGAAGCTGGCAAGAGAAGGGCTAGTTGATAGCCTGCCACATCATTAGAGAGAGAGATTATGGCTCGAAAAGTCAGAACCGAGGAAGAAGATGCACAGATCGACATGACGCCCATGTTGGATATCGTGTTTATCATGCTGATCTTCTTTATCGTTACCACTGTTTTCGTTAAAGAAGCAGGGATCGAAGTCAACAAGCCAGATGCGAGCCAGGCGATTCTTCACAAAAATGCAAACATTTTCATCGCCGTAACTGAAGACGGAAATGTATGGCTAGATAAGCGTGAAGTTGCGCCGGACAGCGTAAGAGCGAATATTGAAAGACTGCTTACCGAGCAGCCTACTGACTACGTAATCATTCAAGCTGACGTAAAAGCGAAGCATGGTTTAGTAGTTGAGATTATGGATCAGGTTAAAGCCGCTGGCGTTAACCGAGTCTCGGTAGCGGCAAGGGGATAAGATGTTACGTATAATTGTATCTATACTTTTAGGTGCTGGTGTTGCATTTGCCCTTTTCGTTCTAATGGCCAAGTTGATTGAAAATTCATCTAGACCAGCAGACGAAGTACCGCCTGCACCGGTTATCGATATTGTAATGCAGGAACCAGACGACCAGACGCAGACGCGTACTCGTGTTCCACCACCACCGCCACCTCCGCCTCCACAGCCTCCTAAAATGGAGCAAGTAGAGCCGGAAACAGCGGAACCTGATGCAGATGGCTTTAGCTTAGCTATTCCAGCTATCGACACAGGTGGTGTTGGTGTAAACATCGGTGGTGTTGGTGCAATGCAGCGTGATGGTGAAGCAACACCTATCGTTCGTATCGACCCGAAATATCCGCCTGATGCAGCCCGTGACGGTCGTGAAGGTTGGGTAAGACTGTCTTTCACTATCAACGAAGTTGGTGGTGTTGAAGATATCGAAGTTATCGAAGCTGAACCTAAGCGCGTATTCGACCGTGAAGCACGTCGTGCTCTACGTAAGTGGAAATACAAGCCTAAGATCGTTGATGGCAAGCCAGTTAAGCAACCTGGCATGTTCGTACAGCTAGACTTTAAACTGGAGCAATGATCATGATGAAACGTACATTCAAAATGTCAGCCGTTGCTTTAGTGCTAGGCGCAGGTGCGGTGCTTTCAGCACCCGCTGCCCTAGCGCAGTCAGCACCTGTTGTTTGTCCTGGATATGAGAAAGGAAAAACAACGCTTGTAGGTGAGCGTACCGGTAAAAAAGTTCAGAAAGCTTTTGAGTTCTACAATGAAGACCAAGTTAATGAAGCACTAAACGTACTTTACGAAATCGACGCATCTGACGATTTCGATAGAGCTTACGTAAAGCGTTTTATTGGTAACTTACTTGCTGCGCAAGAAGGTCAAGGTGGTAAAGCTTTAGGGTATTTGGTTGAATCAGTTGAACCAAAAGTTCTAAACGACCTTGAACACTCTCAAACACTTAAATTACTAGGTGATTTGAGCATGCAGGAAGAGAAGTACACTGATGCCATTAAATGGTATAACAAGTGGATGGACTTCACGTGTAAAGAAGACGCAGACGTATATACGCGTTTGGCACAGGCTTACTTTGAATCTAAGCAACTAGCGAAGATGGTTGAGCCAGCAGACAAAGCGATTGCTTTGTATGAAGAGCCAAACAAAAACCCGTATGTATTAAAGCTAACTTCTTACTACGAGCGTAAGATGTACCCTGAAACGGTTGCTGTGGCGGAAGATCTTGTTAGAACTTTCCCTCAGGAAAAAACTTGGTGGTCACGTCTTGGCTTTTTCTACATCTTAGTTGAAGACTATAAGAAAGGTCTTTCAACGCTAGAACTTGCTTATATGCAGGGCTATCTAGAGAAAGAGTCAGAAATAAAGACGCTTGCTCAGCTTTATCAAAGTAACGGTATGCCTTACAAGGCGGCCAAGTTGCTTGAAAAGCACGTGAAAGAAGGCTTGCTAAAAAATGATGCCGATATGTTAGCAAACGTAGCTAATGCTTATCACCAGGCAAAGAACTTCAAAACAGCTGCCGACTTGTATGCACAAGCTGCTGCTAAGAGTTCAGACCCTGAGCATTATCGTAAGCAAGGTACACTTTTACTTGTAGCGGAAGACTACAAAGGCGCTATTAAAGCACTAGAGAATGCTCTAGAGCGTGGTGCTGAAGACCCTGAGAAGATTCACTTCACGTTAATGGAAGCGAACTTCTACGCAGGTAACTTCAAGTCTGCTTACAAGCACGTACAAGAAGCTAAGAAAGATCGCTCTCTACGCCGCAACGCTGCAGCGTGGGAACCTTATATCAAGGAAAAAGCGAAGAACCGCGGTATTAGTATCTAATATGTGGTTTTAGCAAAAAAGCCTCCCTTTGGGAGGCTTTTTTTTGCCCTTAATTTAGTAAGTGAGCTTTTCTCGAATGGGGTTTTATTTATAGGGCTTTAACACCAGTCCGCATAGGTCATTACCCACTCAGCTAGAATTAAAATGTTCGTAATCGCGGCTTGTTAACGCAGGTATAGTGGCTCTACGCCAAGCTGATTATTTGTACTTTCAGGCTACAGACTTTCTATTATTTGAAAGCAGGCAGAAGTGCTTCTCTTATAATAATAGTGACTTCTTTTAACCCACTTGCTTTTAGGTTTTCTTCGTTGAATGTAGAAACAAGTTGCTTCGCATTCATATCTGAATGTGCAAGTACTTTTCTGAGAAAGCGCTTCGTGTTAATGATTTCAACAAGACGCCATAGCGTATACAGTATTGTGTTATTTGGCTTGTTCAGTTGAGTATTTGCGCTTGGTGTAGGCTGAGTCTCTGCATAACGCGCAATTTTATGTAATATCGGCCAAACATCATCTAAAGTGCGTGTGCCTTGGGTAAAATGTACTAACTTTTCTACATAGATTGTCAGTATGCTAATTGGCACGTTGTCTAACTGGTTATCGAATTTAAAGCTCTCTTTTAGCGCTACCAATTCAGAAAGCAGTTTTTTTGCTCTGTTGGAATGAGGATATAACGCTAGTGCACTGGTTTCGCCACTGGCTTTATTAGGCTTTCGCCCATAGTCTACAATCTCAAATCCATTTCTTTTCCAAAAACTGTCTAACTTAAGTGTCGTTCCATAAGAAGTACAGATAGCGTCAATACTTTGCTTCTTGGCTTCATCACTAACTCTTTGTAGCAAGTAACTGCCCATACCCTTACTCTGCGCAAGCGTATCGACGGCAATACGGTTAATACGCCAATATCTAAACGTTGCTGTTTTTGCATCAGCAGACAACAGAGCAAGTCGCTGTGCACCTAAATGCCCTTTAGGACGACGCTTTCCAGACGCAATCCCCAATGCGGTATCGTTCAGGTAGTCGCTACCTTCAGCGTTTATGATTGCAGCACCTATCACGTTGTCGTTGAATTTAAGTATGGCAACAAGTACATCCGGGCTATCCATCAAGCGCATAAAATCATCGGGCGTAGTTTGATAATGGGCTAATGAAAGTAGCGACATTATTTGCTGAAGCGCCTCTTCGGAAATGCTTTTAAACGAACTTATGGAAAAATCGTAATCTATCGGTGGGTTAATACTGTTTTTGAAATTAATCTCGCCAATATTGCGCGCCGCATCTCTGTCCTCAAATAAACAAGTCGTATTGAAAAAGGCTTCAATGGGATCATGTTCGAACCATCGTAACGGCGTTGATAGTCTTAAATGGATAGCTGATGGCGGTAAACTAGGGATGAGTTTGTGAATAAAACCACTGCCTGAACCTTCATAACCCAAAAGCGTAGTACTAAGCACCCACTGCTTGTGGTTGGCTATGATCCGGTATACATCCGGGAGGGGGATTGAAGCCGCTTCATCAACAATTACAACGTCGTACTTTTCATCTTCTGTGGTATATAACAAGGCACTGTCAGGGGGCACCCATTTTACACTGCCAAACGTCGCTGCCTCATTCTTATCACCAAGGAATAGTTGGGTTTGAATGTTAGCGGTGGATGGTTGTTGTGTTCTGACACCAGCTATTTCGTACTGTTGAATACGTGAAAGCACGTTCTTCACATTATCAAAGCGTTCACTGGTTAATAGTACATTTTTACCCTGTCTGATTAGGCTTTCAATGAATATACCTAATAATGATGACTTGCCTCTGCCTCTTGGGGCGGTAATCAGCGCGTTTAGTTTATTAAGTGAGTGTGCTTGATATAAACGACTGTATGCCTGCTCTTGCTCTTCTGATTTAAATAGTGAGCCTCTATAGACGTTTGATGTTAAGCCTTCGCTAATACGGTACATAGCCGTATCTGGAAGCGTGGTTTTTTCTTCAGTGTGAAATGCCACGTAGTCGTTGTTACGCAGGTGCTTTATAAAACGTTCGAGGTATCGACTCTGTTTAAGCGTAAACCCCTCCGACAGGAACGAGACCGAAATATTGTTAACCCATTCACTCAATGCAGGGCAAATAAGTATTAAACAACCACTGCGTTTAACGATACCCGCCACTGCCATCACGTCGCCAGGTTTGAATGAATCGCGACAGTCTAATGTGGCAATGTCACATTCGCTCCCCAGCACTTGTTTGCGGTTCTTTCCCTTAAGTGTATCGCCAGCAAAATTCACAACGCTTATAGATGAAACTTCATCTACAAAGGCTTGAACGCTACGTATGGCAGCTTCACAAAAATCATCATTGCCAGATATTACAAGCATTCTCCGGTGAAGCGGGCAAGTCACGTTTGATAAGTGCGAAGCGTGAGAGCTTTTTTTGCAGCCATTTTCGCCGCTATTTTCAAAGTAGGGGGCTAATAGCCATTCGCGTAATTGAGTTAGCGCCATGAATCAGTTTTTTCGGTATAATCTAACGCTATAGTAGCGATTTATTATGAGGAATTCGAATGCGCTTTCTTTCTCGGCGTCTAGTTATGCCAAACGACCTTAATTACGCCAATTCTTTGTTCGGTGGCCGCGCGTTAGAATGGATAGACGAAGAAGCTGCAATTTGGGCTATTTGTCAGCTAGAAACTAATTGCTTGGTAACTAAGCATATTGGTGAAATTAGTTTCGAATCACCGGCTATGCAGGGTGATATCGTAGAGTTTGGTCTAGAAACTAAAGCTGTAGGCCGTACGTCTATTACCGTAAGCTGCTTGGTACGCAACAAAGCAACCAAGAAAACCATCTGTTTTGCAGACGATATCGTTTTCGTAAAGGTTGACCCTGGTACGCGTCAACCGACGGCACACGGCAAAACGTTGGAAGTTTTAAAAGCACAAACTGACGATGAAGTACGTCGCCTAAATATGAATATTGACGCTGAATAGCCCTCAGCTTTCAACGCCTTATATCATATATAAAACCTTACGTTAGCTTAACGTCTTATCTGCTTGACGGCGTGTATCGAACTGGTAGACTCCGTCGCAGAAGTTGAGTTTGCTAGTTTGAGCAGCGCAACACTATACCAAGGGGTGTCCGTTTTCGGTCTGAGATCCACATTCGTGGGAACCCTTAAACCTGATCCGGATAATACCGGCGTAGGGATGGTTCACAATATAGCCTTATCACCTGCCGTTAGACCCGGATCTTTTTTCTTAAATAAGAATAAGAGATCCCATGTATAAAACACTTTTCACACTTTCACTGCTTGCTAGTTCCGTTGCGGCCTATGCGCAACAAACCAATGTAAGTAACACTTCAGATAGCACGCCATCAGATATTGAGCGCGTCATCGTATCTGGTGATTTTCGTCAAACTACACTCGACCAGTTAAGTGCTAGCGCGACCATTTTAGATCAAGAGCGTCTTCGCAGTAGACAGCCGAGCCATATCGACAGTGTGCTAAACAGTATTCCAAACGTAAACTTTGCAGCTGGTGCGTCTCGCGGCCGCTTCGTGCAAATTCGCGGTATTGGAGAGCGTAGTCAGTTCGCCGAGCCTATCAATCCTTCTGTAAGCTTTATCGTCGATGAATTTGATTTTTCAGGCCTTGCTGCGGCAGGTCTTATTTTTGATACTAAACAACTAGAGGTATATCGCGGACCTCAGGCTACCTTATACGGCACAGGTGCATTGGCCGGAGCGGTTAAACTCTCCAGTAATGACGTGGGTAGCGACGCCCCAGACTACGTTGAAGCCCGCATTGGGAACAAAGAGAGTTACCGTATTGAAGGCGCCACTGGTGATGATATCAACACGGATTGGGGCTATCGTGTTGCGCTGGTTCATAATCGCAGTGATGGCTTTGTAGAAAATACGTTCTTAAATAGAAGCGATACCGCGAATATCGATGAAACCGCACTGCGCTTTGCCGTTGAAGGCAGCGTAGATGAGCGAACCACACTTGCACTTACTTATCGCTGGTACGATATCGATAACGGTTACGATGCATTCTCGCTAGACAATGACAACAAAACGCTGTCTGATGAACCAGGATTTGACGAACACCAAACCCACGCTGTTAGCGCGCGCTCTACAACCAATACAGCAGCGGGCGACTTTATTCTAATTGCCACCCATGCTTCTCACAATATTGCTTATGGCTACGATGAAGACTGGACATTCACAGGGTTTCACCCGTGGGGTTATACGTCTTTTGACGCCTATTTTCGTGATGTAGAAACACAGACCGGCGAGATGCGTTTCGTGTCCTCTGACAGTGCCGCACTTTTTGATGGTATGACTGACTGGACAATAGGCGTATTTTATAAAAGCACGGAAGAAAAGCTGCTACGTCAGTACACTTATTTGGATAGTGACTTTGCCAGTGAATACACGCCTACGACGACCGCTATCTATGCTCAGACTGAAAGTCGTTTGAACGAAAATTTAGTACTTGTAGCAGGGTTAAGAGTAGAAAACTACGATTTTGATTACGCTGATAACAACCAGCTTACTCGCGCGTTCGACACCACCATGGTAGGCGGGAAAATCGCGCTTCAGTATACACAGGGCGATCACTTCTATTACGGCAGTATTTCACGCGGATATAAAGGTGCAGGTTTTAACCCCGACAGCCGCGTGAATGACAATCAGCGATTCTTCGACGAAGAGTATAACTGGAACTACGAAGTAGGCGTTAAGGGCCCATTATTTACACCTGACCTAATTGCTCGCGCTGCAATTTTCTATATGGATAGAAAAGATACTCAGGTGAGCGATTTTGACGTTATCACTCGTGATGACGGTACGGCAGGGTTCGTAGATATTATTGATAATGCTGATTTAGGAACAAACAAAGGAGCCGAGCTAGAGCTTAGCTGGATTGCTAGTGATGCATGGCAGCTTGATGCAAGTGTTGGTTACCTAAGCGCTACCTTTGAAGGGTATACGCTTGCAGACGGTACTGAAGTGTCTGAGCAAAGACAGGCTCAATCACCTAAGTGGACCGCAAACCTGTATAGTGAGTACGCACTTACAGATAACATGCTTTGGCGTGTAGATGTAGATTACAAAAGCGAATACCGTTTTTCTGACGGCCATGATGTAACCTCGCCAAGTACTACGCTGGTTAATTCGGAGATTGTGGTGCTACACGGTGATTGGCAGACATCACTGTGGGTACAAAATGCGTTTGATCGTGAGTACTACACCCGTGGGTTCGGTGGTTTCAGCAACGACCCTCGCGATGAGTATGCTTTCGATGAGCCATATTACCAAATAGGTAACGGTCGTCAGTTTGGCGTTACTGTTAAGTACGCGTTTTAAAATAAAAGGAAACAGACATGCAAGTTATGGTTGAACTGTCGTTGTACCCATTGGTTAACGAATACATTCCACCTATTCAAGATTTCATTGATAGGTTAAATAGCTATAGTGATATTGCAGTTTCAACAAGTTCAACCAGCACGCAGGTTACAGGTGACTATGGTGTGGTTATGAAAGTACTTGGTGAAGAAATGCAAAGAACCCATGAAGAAGTGGGGCAAGCTATTTTCGTGGCCAAGTTCTTAAACTTCGATGCCATGCAATCTAGAAAATCATCTTAATGGCTAGCTTTTTTTCTGAGTTTACCTCACAAATTGCCGCTACTTCGCTTTTAGAGTGGGTAGCGGTTGTCCTCGCTATTGCCTATGTGCTGTTAGCCGCAAAACAGAACAGCTGGTGTTGGCTGTGCGCTTTTGTGAGTACCGCAATTTACACCTGGCTATTTTGGCAGGTGACTTTGCCATTTCAGTCTGCGCTTAACTTCTTTTATATGATAATGGCGGGATACGGTTATTATCAGTGGTCGAAAGGAGCGGAAGATGGCGATGTTAAGCCAGTGCTTCATTGGCCGTTCTGGGCTCATTTGCTCATTGTGCCGAGTATGTTATTGCTCGCTTGGGTTCTGTCTGAGGTGGCAGGCTCACAGTTCAATAGTGAGTACCTACTATTAGATGCGAGCATTAATTTATTGAGTGTAGTCACAACATTTATGGTGGCGCATAAAATCCTGCAAAACTGGGTTTATTGGTTTTTCATCAATTTAGCGTCCGCCTATTTATACCTGCAAGTGGGTTATGCATTATCTGCTTGCCTGTTCTTAGGCTATGTTGGTTTTGCGGTATTTGGGTATTACCAGTGGCTAGTACAATATAAAAAACAAGGTGAACAGGTTGGATATCATCGCCACGCTGCAAAAGGCGCTTAATCTTAGCGACAGTGCGAAAATTTCGTCACACCCTGCTGGAGCGGTAAATCACGTTTACCGCGTTCAAGAGCTCGCAGATAGTCAGTTAGCCTTGATAGCAAATAATCTTCAAAGTAGTGGGCAACTAAAGTCGGCTCATAACCCTGTCGACTTAGCGGTGAAATGGATGGGCGATGATGACTTTAGTGGGGTTAATCGTGCGCACCAATTTGCTTTGCAGCAACAGCTTTATAGGTTGGGAGTAGCGCCGCAACCTATATGGTTAAGCGATGATGAAACCATCTGGGTTGAGCAGTGGCTAGAGCACAGTGACAGTGCGACGCTTTCAATGCTTGAGCTGGCCAACACCCTCGCTCGTATTCATTCTTTGCCCATTACCGCTAGGCCATTAGATTTAGCATCAAGATGGCAGCATTATATTAATGTTGCACAGCTCGATATGAGCAGTGAGCTTTATCTAAAAGCCCAATCATTGCGGAAACAAGTAATAAAAAGTGAACAAGACGATGACGACTATGTGTTATGTCATAATGACTTGCTAACAAATCACTTATTACTGAGCGCAGATAACTCACTCAAAATTATTGATTGGGAATATGCCGCCATGGGAAACCGCTACTTCGATTTAGCAAGTTGCTGCCTTATCAATAAACTTGAAATCAATGAAAGTAGAGAGCTCGTTAAGCATTACGCCAAGCTAATGAATATCGATGAGCACGACGCGATAGCGAAATTTGATCTGCACACCGAGATTGTCGCTATCACTAATGACCTGTGGTTTGCTGCGCTTAACGCCAATAAGGTCTAATTGTCATAAACTGCTCCGCATTTAAAAGTGACGCTGCATAGAAGTCGGTTTAAAAGCGGGCAATAAGACAAAACACAGGTGATGGATAAAGCCTATTTGGTGTTATTCGATTGAAAAAACAGCGCATTGCGTGTTAATTAAGCATGCAGTGCATGGTAGTGATAAAAAGGCTTTACCTTTTTAATGTCATCCGTATAATGCACAGCGCGCTAGGGGTGTAGTTCGAATTGGTAGAACAGCGGTCTCCAAAACCGATGGTTGGGGGTTCGAGTCCCTCCACCCCTGCCACTTTCTCTTCTTGTGAACGTTTACGTTCAAATCCTAAATCGTTTCTTTGTTAAATTCTTCTTAAATTTTATTGGTTTCTGTTGCTAGTGCTTAATTTGCTGCAGCTGTTTTATTTCCTCTTATACAAAGGGCTAGGTATTCTAAATTCGCGAATAACGCTTATGAATTAGCGCTTGAGCATCAAAGAGCAAGTACAATCCAAGCAAAAGAACGCGATAGTTATTCAACCAAGCCTGCAACTTTAGTAAACTAAACAAATATAATGAACTATTCACGTTAGGTGTTTTTACGCAATGTCTCTTACTTCATATCAGCAGGCGGTTTTACAGGAAATGGGGATCCCTGTTTGGATCACCAAAGACGCCTACACTGAGCTAAAGCAGGAAGACCAAGCGAAACAAAACAACGCCAATGCAGCACAACGCAACGTCGGCAGTACAAATAGTTCATCGACACAGTTACCCTACAGCCAAAACGCGCAAACCAATAAGCCGCCTTCAAAGCCAATATCTCAAGAAGAAAAGCAATCACGGCTTGCTCAGTTGAGAGCAAATGTTGGCAGTAGCGCGAAAGATAAGGCTAAGCCTAAAGACGGCGGGGCAGCAAAACTTTCCCCACCTGGCGGGTCGCACAATGACGGGAAAGCAGGGCAAAGCGAAACAGGTGCTTCACAGTCACACAACATTTCGCCGTCTTTCGACAATGCGGTTACCTCGCAAGAGTCTTTAACAAAGTCTATTGGCGCAAAAGGGCCGGTATCGCCTGAAGGTATCCCGTTAAGTGCCGAACAGAAAGCTAAATCACAGCAATGGCTGAAGGACTTGCAGCTAGCCTGTGTTCAGTTGGGTATACCGTCACAGTGGGCTAACACCATAATGATTGGCCGTGCGCTATCGGTAACCGAAACGGCCATTGTATTGCCAGCCACACCGCTAAAACTCTCAACTGTGCAGAAACGGGAACTGTGGGCGCAGCTTATCAGCGCAGCACGCGAATTAAACCACTCCGCTAACGGCCAGTAGTCGCGTCGATGAAGTTAACAATCGTACCGCCACAAGGCTTTAACGAGCACATTGAACTTGCGCATGCTATCCATCAAGAGGCACAAGTGTCGCCTTGGAAACTAAGTACCTTCGCGGATTGTTTCACCAAACCCTATTACGGGGTGTTTGCCTTTGAAAATGACAAGATTGTTGGCTATGCCATCATGCTTGAAGTCGTTGATGAAGCTACGCTGATGGATATTGCGGTAGACAGTGGCGCAAGAGGCAAGGGGGTAGGTCGCGCTTTAGTTGATTTTGTCATTGAGACATCGGTAAAAAATGCAATGCGTGAAATGTGGCTAGAAGTGCGTGAAAGTAACCATACTGCTATTGCGCTTTATGAGAGCTCGGGGTTTCAGCATATAGAAACCCGCAAAAATTATTACACCGTAAAAAATAATGATAACGGGCATGACAAGAGTAATGGAAACAGCGCACAAAAAGAAAACGCTAAAATCATGAAGTGGACAAATCCCACCTTAGCCTAGTGTTTGTAATCCTAGGCATATACGTTTCGCGTATATCAAAGCATTATCTGAACTCAGCATACGCTTCCAGACCATAGCCGTGCGTGTTTAAATTAGAACACGTCCCCATCAATCAAGGTAGAAATAGCATGGCTAAAGTGCTCAACAAGGCTTTAATCTCATCAAAACGATTTGCTATAAATGTGGTTACCTACAAAGAGGGTCATAGCGTGTTAGAACATAATGACCCTATGGGCAGCGGGCGTTACTTTAAATTTAATGTAGTACTAAAAAAGCCGAAGCGCGGCGGTCAATTTTGGGCAGAGAAAGTCATCTTTAATCTCTTTAACCGCATTTACTTTTTTCGGCCAGATAAGTACATGCACAGCGTTAGCAAAATAGAAAAAGGGGAGCGGAAGCTGCTGTCTGTTGCATTGTACCTATAAGTCATAGTGTTTATCAGTGATTAACCACCCGTATAGCAAAGTTTCCACAAGGTTTTAAAAAGTTGACCATTTGGTCGATAAATTGGCGTCTTTGCACGGTCAGGAAGGTTTTAATCCCTTGCTAATTCACTTATATTTGCGCCCTCAAAATTCTCCGCCTACATTCAGCTTACCAGGCGGTAGAAACTTCTCTTAACGCAGTTCGTGTAATTGGATTTTTTAAAACGCATGTCTTCATCATCGGTGGCGGAAAAAGAGCAATCAAAAGGCATTAAAATGCTTTTGGTTGCGGTGTTGTGTTTAGGACTTAACTGGCCAGGCATGAAATTAGGGCTTGAGATTGTAGGGCCTGTATGGATGGTGTGCTTGCGCTTCTTGTTAAGCCTTCCCGTACTCGCGCTGTTTGTACTTATCACCAAAAAACGTTTACCGGTGCTCAATCGTAAAGATCGCTCGGTGGTGTTTGTCGTTGCCTTTTTCCAGTTTATCCTATCAATGGGGCTTATTACTGTCTCACTGCAGTTTATTCCTGCCGGCACGGCCAGTATTCTTATTTACACTACACCGCTTTGGATGCTGCTTATCGACACTCTATGGTATCGGCAACGTCCGCCTTCTAAGCGATTAATTCTAACCGGTATATCTACCATTGGCTGTGCAATGATTTTATTTGCTTCGGGACAACCGGGCGCATGGCTACCGCTCTTTGGTATGTTGCTGGCATCTGCATTGTGGGCGGTCGCTATTCGAAGAGTGTCTTTTCATAAGTGGAAGGGAAGCGTCATTGAAGCTGTCTTCTGGCAGTTTACCATCGCAGGTTTCGCCATGCTTGCTATTGCACTGATAGTTGAACCAACACCTAATTTTGGGGCTTACGATATAAGCGATTGGTTACTATTGGCGTACATTGGGCCAGTGGCAACGGGTCTCGGTTTTGGCCTCATGGTAGCGGCGGGGCCTAAATTACCCCCAGATAAAATTGTTCTTATTAGTACACTCACTCCGATAGTGGGTTATGTAAGCTCTGTGATATTGCTTAAAGAAACGCTGCTGCCTATGGTTATGGCCGGTGCAATATTGATGATAGCTGCGCTAATAGTAAATGGCCTTCCTCAAAGCACACTTAAAAAGATATTAGGTAAAGGCCACGCGAAATAAAGGTAAGTTAAAGAGTTAGTCGAGGCTGTATAAAATCTAAAAACGCAGAGATACGAGACGATACTGCACTATTTTTATAGTATACCGCTTGTACCGACTCTCTGCGGTTTGGACTGACGATATCGTCGCGAAATAGCGCTACCAGCGAGCCTGCACTGATATCTTTGTGTACCATAAAGTGAGAAAGTAACGCGATACCTTGACCTGCCAAGCACAGCTGGCGAATAGTTTCGCCGCTTGACGCACGAAGACTGTACTGCAAGTTAATATCTTGCTTGAGCGGCCATTTATTTAGACTTGGTGAGTCGCTAAAGCCAATCAGTTTGTGTTTGTTTAGCGTGCTAATTCCATCCTCACCTTCAGATATGGGATATTTTTCAAGATACTGTGGGCTTGCCACAATATGCAGCTTACTTTTTCCTAAACGTCTAGCGTGCAAGTTAGAGTCGCTTAAATCACCAATACGTATTGCGATATCGGTTTTATGTTCCAACAGGTCGATAATGCTGTCGTGACTGGTGATATCGAGTGTTATGTCAGGAAATGCTTCTCGAAATTCACCCACTAACGGCGCTAGCTGGTGGAACACAAACGGGCTCGCAGCATCAACCCGAAGCTTTCCAGAAGGAGCCCGCTTTAATAGCCGTAATGCTTCTTCACCTTTTTCTAATATATTTAGCCCGTCTCTGGCATATTGCAGGAAAAGCTCACCTTCTTCTGTTAATTCCAGCCGTCTGGTAGTGCGATTCAATAGAGTTACATCTAAGCCATCTTCAAGACGAGTAACTGCTCTACTAACTTTTGCAACCTGCTGATTGAGTAGATTGGCAGCACTGGAAAAACTACCTGTATCCACAACGGTTAGGAACGCTTCTAAATCTTCAGTTTTTGATGAGACTGGCATCGCACACCTTATATTTTCAAATATCGCAAAAGTATTTTGTCATTAGTACTGTTTTTTGCAAATAAATTTATCGTCAAACTTTACGCACTTTATTAATGGCTTTCAAAAAACGGTGTAGTTATTCGTTCTAGAAGCCATGGTGGCGTTGTTAATCAAGCCATCTCGTTAATTACTTTTCGACGCGAACGGGCCAGACTATGCGGCGTCACTTGTACCGCTTCTTGAAGCTAATGGTCACGTAGTGAGTATTCTAGGTCGTATTGAAGTGCCTGTTGATGCGCCTTTCACGCGTACTATTTCTTATCATGAGATAGCGCTAGGTGCGCTGCATGATTATGGCGATTTGTCACAGTGGCAGCGTTTGGTGAAAAACGGTGAGGCTCTACTTGAGCAAGTTGCTGCGCAAACGTTGGTTGTCGAAATACCTAACGTGTTTGAATTTGATAATTTGAACAACGCGCTGCAATTTTCAAAAGAAGACAAGCGAAAGGCAGTGGTTGCGGTTTCATAAAGCCGGAATGATTAAGGTCCTTCTCTATCCTTAGCGATCTAAAAGGCTTCCTCTGCTTGCCTAAAGGCTTCGACGATATCGTCGAAGCCTTTTTTATTGGGTCAACAGGCCCTAGAAGTAGCAAATCAACTTTTCGTCCACAAATTTTAACCAGTAAGCGTTATAACTACAGGCCTTCTAAGTAAACGTGTGGTGTCGTGTAGCCTGGAATTTGTTAAGTAGACTGTGTACGACATAAATTACGCACAGGCTAAGTGCAATAGCTACGACTACTGATGAAAAGCGATACAGCGCACTATAAATAATATCCTGTTGTGGAGAGAGTGACTGGCCGTACAAAATGCCAAATGTGGTAAGTACGCCAAAGCCAGTGCCAGCACCACCACCGCTAAGCACATGCTGGCGGCTGATGAAAAATACCAATATCCATAAGCTGAAACTTGCGAAAAACAACGTGTCACTGTAGTTGAGCAAAATGAGCTGGGCGAGCAGGGCAAGATTACATCCAATTAGCGTGCCCAGCGCTCGCTGCCAGCCACTCAATGTGGCTCCTTTCCAACACAGTGGAAAAAGAATCAATACACTTGCTGCTTGTGCTGATATCGAATCTACTAAGTCGAAGGTTTGAAATACAGCAAACGATAGCGTGGCGACAGTGGTGCATAATATGACTTCGTGGCGAATACTTGCTTTATCTTTTGCCGCTTTGGGTAAAGGCGTGCGCGGCTCCTCATCGGGAAAAACAATGTGCAAAGCGAATGCAATTATCAATGCCAACAGAATTGCACCGATGTTTGATATCACTAATGCGTAGATATCTATTCCATCGCTGCTGTAGCTGGCAAAGTGTAGCTGCAGCGAAAGTCCTACAAGGGAAAACGCACCGAATAAATACAGCGTACCTTTACTCATTTGCCAAAACAGAAAAGCGAAAGTGATGGCGATTAGCGGCGTGATCAGCAATGGATGGCTTCCGAACAAGCCGTATACCACTAAAACAGCCGCCGCCGGAAAGATAGTTGCGGCAAGAAATTGTCGAATAATGTGACCATTTAAAACGGCTACCAGTCCAAGCAACAAAATAGGGTACAAGGTAAAAAATATCGGATTAGGCCAATCCAGCGCTTTCGATATAGCAAAGCCCAACGTGGCGCCGGAGGCGATCCTAAGCATCTGCTGGACATCATTTTTACTTAGCTGTGAATCCATAATTTAAGTCTAATAAATGAAGTGCAGCAGGCTTATAAAGTGAATTTGAATGTTCGCTGCCACACTTTCAATAGGGTTGTCTGGAACTATCTGCACGGTAGCGCGAGCGCCACTGGTGAGGTGGCTTAACGATATTTCTTGTTCTTCAAGCTTAATGTGGACACGTTGGCGCTGTGCATCTCGTACCCATCGATTCGACTTTTCAACGCTTGCAAGGGTGCCGTTGGCGGCAAGTTGGCCGTCGCTTACACCAGCTTCAAATTCTTCCACTTTAGCTTCAAATACTTTACCCGGTAGTGCATCAAAAACGACGTTAGCGCGAATGCCTTCTTTTACATTGGCGAGTGATTTCTCTCGAAAATCTGCAACCACATCTAGCGTGTTATCGACAACTGAGGCAAGGGGCGTACTTTGTTTAGCATAAGTGCCTTGAGTTACCTGCATGTTTGCCATTATGCCGTCATGCGGTGCTTTAATTTTGGTATAGGCTAAGTTCAACTCTGCCCGTTTAACCGCATTTACCGCTTCTAGATATTTTAGGTTTTTGTCACCTTGCTCACCTCTTGCAACAACTTGCTGGTTTAGATCGGCTTCAAGCGCACTAATTTCAGCTTCAGCGCTTTTAAGTTGCGCGTACGCTTTGTCCACGTTTTGTTGAGATACCGCTTTAGTTTGAACTAAGGAATTGAGTCGTTGAAATTCACTGTTGCGTTCGTCGTAAACCGCCGATGCAGCCTCTATCTTTGCTCTAATCGCTTCCGCTTTCGCATCTATCTGAGCATTCTCTAACTCCACATTTGCCAAATCAATTTGCGCCTTTTCAAGGGCAATTAGGTAAGGTGTCTCATCTATAACAAATAAAACCTGCCCTTCCTTGACGGTTTGGTTATTTTTGACAAGCACCTCGTTTATCGGCCCATTTATCTGAGGAGAGATTTGCGTGACCTGATGATAGACTCTCGCCTGTGGTGTCATTGGCATGCGTATATCTGCAATAATAAAGTAGATAAAACAGATGGCAAAAGCGACTAAAGCCAGCTTTATGTACCTAGCAAATTCCTGATCTGGGGTTCGTTGACTCACTTAAGTGACTCCAATAATTTTGCGGCATTAACTTCAATTTTTTGAACACATTTAGCCATAATGCGTAACTCTTCTTCAGATACTCCTGCGTACACTTCATCTCGCAGCGCCATCAATGTACTTTCGATATCATTCATTCGACCTTTGCCCATATCTGTGAAGTAAAGTAAGCGACTTCGTTTGTCGTTAGTATCTGTAACGCGTTTGATTAACCCGGTAGTTTCGAGCTGTTTAATTGTGCGAGTTAAGCTAGGCATTTCTATTTCCAAGCTTTCAGCCACCATCTGTTGCGTACAGCCCTCACCAAGTAATGACATATGAATCATTACGCGCCATCTTGACTCTGTAAGGTCGAGATGAGCGACCGATTCAGTGACAGTTCTTCTGCACTTTTGCGCAGTGCGGGCAAAAAGCGCAATAAGTTGAAGTGGCATAGGTTCTGAAAATGACATGTAAAAACCGTTAATTTAATTAGCATGCTAACTATTTTATTTGTTTAGCATGCTAAGTAAATGGCATTGAGATGAGAAAGAGATTTTGCAAGTTGAGCGTGAATTGAACGGGGGAAGGCTCTCCATTGAGCAGGAAAATGGGGAAATTTGCCTTACGGTGCCCGAAAATCAGGCATACTCTCTCAGTCCTTTTTAAGTTAATGCAGCCTTTGTGGAGTGATTAAAGCGTTAATAACGACTTTAGCTTTTTGAGATATCGACGGCTCACGGGAACTGAATCTCCCGTCTTCATTAGAAGCGTAGCAAGGCCATTATCCAGGAGTTTAATTTCCGCAACGCATGATAACCTCACCAAGTATTGACGGTGACATCGAACAAGCGCGGTTCTCTCTTCTAAGGTTTTCAATGTGAGCTGCGTGTCTGCTTGTTGTTCTAGCGATCTAACATGTACGCCCGCCACATCGCTGTAAGCAAAATGAATATCAGATTCGGGTAGCAGTAATATGCGCTGATGACCTACGCAAGGAATATGTACTAACGTGGGGGAGGCAATAGCGTCAATGTCAGTTTGGGGCTGAGTTCTCTTTTTAAGCCTGGCAACTGTTTTATCAAGCCGCTCTGGTTCCACAGGTTTGAGCAAGTAATCAAACGCGTTATCTTCAAATGCCTGAAGGGCATACTGTTCAAATGCGGTGACCAGCACAACATAAGGCATGGTGTCTAAATCAAGCATAGCCAGCATATCGAGTCCAGAGAGCTGGGGCATTTCTATATCAAGAAATATTACATCCGGACGGTGTTGTTTAATTAATGCCAACCCCTCTATGGCGTTCGCGGCTTCCCCTAAGACATGTACTTCATTGGTTTCGTTGAGTAACTGGCAAAGCTCCTCTCTGGCGAGCGGTTCATCGTCAATAACAAGCGCGCGAAATGCTGAGTTCTTAGTCATTGTTAGCCCTGATGAGAATGATAGTGAGTGTGTGGAATGGAAAAGGACATCCGAGTGAACTGGTTAGTTCGACACTCGATCACCAGGCCTGCTCGTTGACCAAACTGATGAATAAGCCGTTTATCTACAATATCCATCCCTAAACCTGCGTGTTGTTTTTTTGTAGGTTTGTACAAGCCAGCATTATCTTCAACGAGAATGTGAATGTGGTTATCTGTTGTACATCGTACATTCAAAGTTAAATGCCCACCCTCTATTCGTTGGGCGATACCGTGTTTAACCGCGTTCTCAACCAGTGGCTGTAACGTAAAACTTGGTAGAAGCGCTGACATGGCAGCATCGTCACACTTGATGGTAACCTGTAGGCGTTCGGCAAAACGCGCCTTCTCGATTGCCAGATAAGCATTAACGTGGTCAATCTCTTCTTTTAGTGTCACCACCGCGGTGTTTTGCTTTAAGTTTATTCTAAAAAAGCGTGACAAGCTTAGCACGAGCTCTCTGGCCCTTTTGGGATCGCGACGAATAATAGCGCTAATCGTATTGAGCGCGTTAAATAGGAAATGAGGGTTGACCTGTGCATGCAGCAGCTTGATTTCAGACTGTGAGAGCAGATCTTTTTGCTGCTGATACGCGCCGTAAACAATCTGACTTGACAGTAATTGAGCGATACCTTCTGCCATTGACAGGGTAACCGTCGACATAAACTTCCGTTTGGGTTCGTAAAGCTTAATGGTACCTACCACCTCAGAGCCTGAGTGAAGTGGAATAATCAACACTGAACCCAGCGGACAACTTTTGTTTAATGTGCACTGATAAGGGCGCTCAGCGCCATCTAAATGGACTATTTTGTTATTGTTCAGTGACTCCATCGTACTTGATGACGATATGGGGGTGTTTGGTAGGTGATGATCGGCACCCGTTCCGATAAACGCCAGAATCTTTTCTTTATCAGTAATCGCTACCGCACCCACATTCGTTTCTTCATAGATAATACGTGCTACTTTTTCTGCATTAACTGGGGTGAATCCAGATGTGAGCACGCCCACTGAGCGATCTGCTATGGATAGTGCACGTCGTGAAAAAGTGGCAGAGTACTTTTCAAAAATCGTTTTTTTGTCAGATAAGATACTGATAAAAAGTGCGGCCCCCACAGAATTTGCAATGACCATAGGTGCGGCTATAGCGCTGACCAGTGCGTAAGACTTTTCAAAAGGCTCGGCAACGGTAAGCAGTATAGCCATCTGAAACAACTCTGCTATGAAGGTAATGACACCAACTTTCCATGGGTTGAAAAGATCTAGACTTTTGTTCTGGCGAACATAGTAAACGTGCATGAGGCCGCCAATAAGACCTTCCAGCGTGGTGGAAATAGCGCAGGCAACATCAGTAAAACCACCCAATGAATAACGATGGAGGCCGCCGGTCAATCCTACGGCAAACCCAACTACTGGACCGCCTAGTAATCCTCCTATAACTGCCCCAATGGCTCTGGTATTGGCAATGGCGTCGTCTATTTGCAGACCAAAATACGTGCCCAGAATACAAAAGGAAGAAAAAACTACATACACCAAGTAGCGGTGTTTGCGATGAGAAGAAATGCTGAGAATAGGAAGAAAAAGCGGTGTTTTACTCAGCATATATGCGAGCACAAGATACACACACATTTGTTGAAGTAGCGAAAGTATGAGTTCCATGCTTGCCAATATTACCGCCGGTTAAAAATGAGCCTCATTATAACCCATGTCAAAAGTACAAATTAAATAGCCGCCCTATATAAAGGGCGGCTCATCATATTACACGTGTTTAGTGTAGGTAGTTACGCGTCTACCGGTTGGGAGGGCTTTTCAACATTCACAGATGATGGCTCAAGCGGCGCTTCACCTTTCCCCTTGGAAATTCGAATGACGTAAACCGTGGTGATTAGCGATGCGATAAGCCCGATGGTTGTCGATACATTCATCGCCATACCGAAACCCAAGGTGTCGTTGTTTAGAATAAAGGTAACGCAAACGGCCGTCATAAATATTGCTGGTACCGTAGTTATCCAGTGCAGTTTATTATGTCTTAGTAAGTATGCAGACGCGGTCCACAGCATCATGACGGCTGTTGCTTGGTTGGCAAATCCGAAGTAGCGCCAAATTACGCCGAAATCGACTTGGGTAAGAATACCGCCAAGCACAAACAATGGGGCGGCCATGAACAAGCGGTTACGTATACCTTTTTGTTCAACGTTAAAGTACTCGGCCATGATAAGACGACTTGAGCGAAATGCGGTGTCGCCAGACGTAATAGGAAGAATAACCACGCCAAGAAAAGCCAGTACGCCACCAACAACACCTAAAAGACCGAATGATGAGGCATAGACAACGTTTCCAGGGCCACCATTGGTAATAGCTGCCGATAGTCCTTCTAAATTGTCGAAGTAAGAAAGGGCAATGGCACACCAGATAAGGGCAATCACACCTTCACCTATCATTGCACCAAAAAACACAAAACGTCCGTTCTTCTCGTTCTCCATACAGCGAGCCATAAGTGGGGACTGGGTGGCATGAAATCCAGAGATAGCGCCACAAGCAATAGTGATAAAGAGCGCCGGCCAAAGAGGCATATCGTTAGGATTCAAATTCGTCAGCATATCACTTGCCGTGAATTGGCTAAGTATCGAGTGCTGGTCAGAATAGCTGGCAGCGGCTAATAATCCCACCGACATGAAAATAAGAAGGGCTCCGAAAAACGGATAAAAGCGACCAATAATTTTATCTACAGGAACAATGGTAGCCAAAATATAGTAGGCAAAAATAATGGCGACCATGGTGCCAACTTCAACATGCCATGATGTCTGATCATTAACGAGGTTTGTGATCATGCCTGCGGGCGCTGAGACAAAAACTACACCTACCAGTAGAAGCAGCACAATAGCGAACAAGTTCATAAAGTGCTTAGCGCCTCGGCCCAAATAACGGCCAGATAAGCTAGGCACAGATTCGCCATTGTTGCGAACTGACAGCATGCCTGAAAAATAGTCGTGAACAGCGCCGGCAAAAATGCACCCTAATACAATCCAAAGCATGGCAGCTGGGCCATATAGTGCACCCATAATAGGACCAAATATAGGGCCTACGCCAGCAATGTTCAGAAGCTGAACGAGATACACCTTCGGTGTAGACATGGGAACAAAGTCTACGCCGTCTTTTTGGCTATGTGCAGGAGTGGGGCGTGCTGGTGTGACGCCAAATACCTTCTCAACAAAGGCGCCATATATAAAGTAGCCAGCAATAAGCGCGGCTACGCAAATTAGAAACA
Organism: Alteromonas sp. MmMcT2-5; assembly: GCF_022348315.1. Taxonomy (NCBI): domain Bacteria; kingdom Pseudomonadati; phylum Pseudomonadota; class Gammaproteobacteria; order Alteromonadales; family Alteromonadaceae; genus Alteromonas; species Alteromonas sp. MmMcT2-5. Next base: position 270,643 of record NZ_JAKRFB010000001.1, read on the forward strand.
ATATCACAGGGCGTTGTCCTTATTTTTATAAATAGGGTTTATAAAAAGGGTCTGTCACTTGTGTTGTAAACGGTGTGTACAACAATGTTTGAAATAGGTTAACGATGTGAAAGTGTGTATGCATGAAAAAAAGCAGTGAGTGGTCGCATAGCAAATTAAGCGGTAGGGAGTATGTAATTTCGCTCTACTGTTACGTGCAGTAAAATGCTAAAATCCGCGCAATTAATTACCAAGCCGTATCAAGCGTTTTATCGCAATACTGAATTTGCGCGGAAAAGCATTGCTTATCCGTTATGAAGCGCGCCTGTAAGTAATTGATTTACAGGGATAATAGATAACGAAGATAAGTATTGATGTCAGATAAGAAGCTTCTAGAAGAGATTAAAAAGCGACGTACGTTCGCAATCATATCGCACCCGGATGCGGGTAAAACCACGATTACCGAAAAAGTATTGTTATTCGGACGCGCCCTGCAAACTGCCGGTACCGTTAAAGGTAAAAAGTCAGGTCAGCATGCTAAATCTGACTGGATGGAAATGGAAAAAGAGCGTGGTATCTCGGTAACCACCTCGGTCATGCAGTTTCCATATAGTGATCACTTAGTAAACCTGCTGGATACTCCGGGGCACGAAGACTTTTCTGAAGATACCTATCGTACACTGACGGCCGTTGACTCATGCCTTATGGTTATCGACGCAGCGAAAGGTGTAGAAGACCGAACCCGTAAACTTATGGAAGTCACCCGTTTGCGCGATACGCCGATTGTGACTTTCATGAACAAGCTTGACCGTGATATTCGCGATCCTATGGAACTGCTCGATGAAGTAGAAACCGAGCTTGATATCCTGTGTGCACCAATTACTTGGCCAATTGGCTGTGGTAAGAGCTTTAAAGGTGTATATCACCTTCACCGCGACGAAACTATTTTGTATCAAAGCGGCCAGGGTCACACTATCCAAGACGTGCGCATCATCAAAGGGTTAGATAACCCTGAGTTAGATACTGCAGTAGGAAGTGACCTCGCTGAAACCTTGCGTGACGAGCTTGAGCTTGTACGCGGAGCATCTAACGAATTTGAACAAGAGCTTTTCTTGGAAGGCCAGTTAACGCCAGTATTTTTCGGTACAGCATTAGGTAACTTCGGTGTTGATCATATGCTTGACGGTTTGGTTGAGTGGGCACCTGCGCCACTTGGACGCGAAACCGAAGAGGGGACTATCGAAAGTACCGATGGTAAGTTCAGTGGCTTCGTATTTAAAATTCAGGCCAACATGGACCCGAAACACCGTGACCGCATCGCGTTTTGTCGTATTGTGTCGGGCAAGTACGAAAAAGGCATGAAAATGCGCAACAGCCGTTTAGGTAAAGATGTGCGTATTTCTGATGCATTAACCTTCTTGGCTGGTGACCGTTCATTGCTAGAAGAAGCCTATGCCGGCGATATCATCGGCTTGCACAACCACGGTACCATTCGCATAGGGGACACCTTCACGTCAGGCGATAACTACCGCTTTACGGGTATTCCAAACTTTGCGCCTGAGCTATTTAAACGCATCCGCTTGAAAGATCCGCTTAAGCAAAAGCAACTGCTGAAAGGGCTGATCCAGCTTTCTGAGGAAGGGGCGGTACAGGTGTTTAGACCGCTTGCCAACAACGATTTGATTGTGGGCGCAGTAGGTGTGCTTCAGTTTGACGTAGTTGTCGCTCGCTTGAAAGCCGAATACAACGTAGACGCGCTTTATGAGCATATTAACGTGAGCACTGCCCGCTGGGTTTACTCTGACAATGAGAAGAAGCTTGATGAATTCCGCCGTAAAGGTGAGCAAAACCTTGCACTAGATGGCGGCGATAACTTGACGTACATCGCACCTACTATGGTGAATTTACAGCTAGCGCAAGAGCGCTACCCTGATATTCAGTTCAAGAACACGCGCGAAAATTAAGCTAATAAAGATTAAACAAAGACACAATATATTATGAATATACATGCACTATTAGTTAACCGTTTCACTGAAGCTCTACAAGAAATGGGCGTAGAAAATGCGCCAGTGCCAGTTTCGCGCAGCGCTCGACCTGAATTTGGTGAATATCAGTTTAACGGCGCGATGGCGCTAGCCAAGCAGCTTAAGCAAAAGCCGCGCGATATTGCAGAGAAAATTGTTGAGACTGTAAAGCTCGACGATATTGCCAGCAAGCTAGAAGTGGCGGGCCCTGGTTTTATCAACGTTCATTTAAATGACGAATGGCTGTCTAATCAGTGTGAGTTGTCGCTAACCGACCCACGTTTAGGTATTGCTAAGTCAAAAGAACAAAACATTGTTGTTGATTACTCATCGCCTAACCTGGCCAAAGAAATGCACGTGGGCCACCTGCGTACTACTATCATCGGCGATGCTGTGGTTAAAGTGCTTGAGTTCTTGGGCCACAACGTTATTCGTCAAAATCACATGGGCGACTGGGGCACACAGTTCGGCATGTTGCTTGCGCACCTTTCAGACAAGCTACAAGATGAAGTGGCTGAAACTGCACTCTCTGATCTTGAAGACTTTTACCGCGAAGCCAAAGTACGCTTTGACGAAGAAGAAGGTTTTGCCGACCGCGCCCGTGAATACGTAGTTAAGCTGCAGGGCGGTGACGCTCAGTGTCTGGCGCTATGGGAAAAGTTCATTGACGTGTCTATTGCTCACTCAGAAGAAGTGTACGACAAGCTAAACGTAAGCCTGACCCGTAAAGATATTATGGGTGAGTCGGCTTACAACGACGATTTAGCCAACGTAATCAGTGACCTTAAAGCGAAAGGCCTTGCAGTAGAAGACCAAGGTGCGCAGGTGGTGTTTATACCTGAGCTTGCTGATAAAGAAGGTAACCCTGCGGTTTACATCGTTCAAAAGTCGGGTGGCGGCTATTTATACGCAACGACAGACCTTGCGGCAATGCGCTATCGCAGCGGCAAGTTAAACGCTGACCGTACGCTGATTCTTACCGATGCTCGCCAAGCACTGCACTTCAAGCAAACTGAAATTGTGGGCCGTAAAGCGGGCTTTATGAAAGAAGAGCAAACTTACGAGCATTGCCCATTTGGAATGATGCTAGGCAGTGACGGTAAGCCATTTAAAACGCGTACTGGTGGTACGGTTAAACTGGTCGAATTGCTTGATGAAGCCGTTGAGCGTGCGGGTAAGCTTATCGCAGAGCGCGACAACGATTTAAGTGAAGACGAGCTTAAAGAAGTCGCTCACAAGGTGGGTATTGGCGCTGTGAAATACGCTGACCTATCTAAAAACCGCACAACTGATTACATGTTTAATTGGGACTCCATGCTAAGCTTTGAAGGTAACACCGCGCCTTACCTTCAGTACGCCTATACCCGTGTGAAAAGCTTGTTCAGAAAAGCGGGTGTGGATATGGCCACCATGCCAGTAGATATCAATATTGCTGAGAAACAAGAGCACGCGCTAGCTGTATTACTTATGCAGTTTGAAGAGGTGATTGGTACAGTATCTCGTGAAGCCACGCCTCATGTACTGTGTACTTACCTCTATGATGTGGCTTCAGCATTTATGTCATTCTACGAAGCGTGCCCGATGTTAAAAGACGGTATTGAGCCAGCTGTACGCGATAGCCGTTTAGCGTTGTCAGCTCTGGTTGCCAAGACGCTAGAGCAAGGATTAACCCTACTTGGCATCGAAACACTAGAAAAAATGTAGTGTTCGCGGTACAACATACATATTGATAACAAAGAGGCTGACATTGATTGTCAGCCTTTTTTTATGCGAAACATAAGCGTCAACCCTACAACGCTCGTTAGCGCTAATCGTGATCGTTATACCAGTGGGCATAGATTATTGCGTACTCAGCGAGACTTAAAATGTTCGTAATCGCGGCGTGTAACCGCAGGTACAGTGGTATAACATTTCGATTAGAACCGATAGGGCGATAGCTTCCTATAAATCAGACAACTAGAACACTACTTAAATTAACGACAGGAAACTCAAATGACTAAGATCCTTGCATTTGCAGGTAGTACCCGTAAAGGTTCATTCAACCAAGCTATTATGAAAGTTGCCGCAGAGGGCGCACGTGAGGCTGGCGCAGAGGTTACCGTTATAGACCTCGCTGACTTTCAAATGCCGTTGTTTAATGAAGATGAGGAAGCCGAGTTTGGTATGCCTGAAAAAGCACAGGCGTTCAAAGAATTGCTAATGAGCCATGATGGTTTTCTTATTGCTTCACCAGAATACAACTCAAGCTATCCCGCACTGCTAAAGAATGCCATCGACTGGGCATCGCGCATGGGAGAAGGCGAAAAGCCATTACAAGCATATCGCGGTAAGGTGGCTGGAATTATGGCAGCGTCTGCTGGTGGGCTAGGCGGCATGCGCGTGCTGGTGGTACTGAGAATGTTACTTGAAAATCTAGGTACTATGGTGCTGCCGAACCAAAAGGCTATTGCGAAGGTAAATACGCTTATGGAAGATGGCGCAATTACGGATGAAAAGACGATTAAGCAGCTTAAAAATTTGGGTAAAGAAGCTGCCGAGCTTGCCGCCAAAGTAAAATAGCTGAAAGTAGGTAATCAAATTTGAAGCCTACTAAATAAAGACTGGCCACCTTGTAATTGCAGTATCTACACGTGGCTAGTCTTCGGTGAATGTTCGAGGTTTTAGTTTTGTGCACGGTTAGTTGAGAGTGCTTAAATTCAACTTTTAGCGTGTTACTATAGACAAATCATTACTGCAAAATCTGCTACAGACGCACATATCTCCAAAAATAAAATATTCATGAAACTTACTCAAGAAATAATAAATCAAGCAATGCAGGCGTTCGGTGCCGGTGAATTTAGCCGAGTCATATCGACGCTTTCTCCTGTCTATGAGCAGCATCCAATGGCAAAAATGGTATATGCTACGGCACTAGGAAAGGTTGCTGAATTTACTACGTCGTTTGAAATATTTGAAAGCCTTCAGTCTGATTATCCTCAAAACACTGATGTGGCGTATAATTATGGGCTATTGCTAAAAGAAGCTGAGCGGTTTGATGACGCACAAAAGCAGCTTTCAAAAGCGATAGCAATTAACCCAAACTACCACGTTGCTTTTCATGCACTTGGAAATTTAATGTCTGAGCTTGGCCGAAATGAAGAAGCACAGTTAGCATATGAAAAAGCAATAGCAAAAAATCCTAAAAATATTCAGTACGGACAAAGCCTGAGTAAGTGTCTTTATCAGCAGGAAAAATGGTCTCAGTTGGTCGCGCATATTAAAAGAGAGGATCTTCATCTAAGCGATAAACTTAGCGCTGAACTGTATACAGAAGCATGTTACAGAATTCATTCGAGAGGAGAATTAGCTAAGCAGAGTAATATGCTAAGTTCAACGTACTCAGATTCTTATTCGATCCACTATTTTTTGGCGTTGTCAGCATTGGAGTCGAAGCGTTACGTTCATGCAAAACGTCATCTTGAAAAATCACTTTCCCTCGCTGATTCATCGGATAAAGAAGAGTTACTGACATATTTAGACTATGTTTCTTGGCTACTCAATGCCACTAAAGACAACCTTGATGTCCTCAATAGAAAGTTTGAAAACACCGATAACATTCAGTTACTAGAGCTGGCCTTTAACATTAACGAAAACAGGCGTGAGTTAGCTGAAGCTGAGAAGTTTCTTGGCAAAATTCAATTAATTCAAGCTGAAGGCGACAAGGAGCAACACGAGTTAAAACGTTCGCTGTTGGCCTTCGCAAAAGGAGAGTTTGAAGAGGGGCTGCGAATTAACGAGCACTTCTTAGTAAAACAACCCAAAAGCCTTCCTCATCTTTACCAGAAGATTAGAACCCTTGAAAAGCTTAAGCGTTTTAGCGATGCCGAAGAGGTCATCAGGTTTATCGCACATAACGTGAATAACCTTCATTCCAGTAAATTCGCAGATTTGTCCTCTGGCGTCATGCTCAATGGTTTTGATGTATCACCTTCTCCTATCGTTAACACGTCAAGTAACAGCACAAACATTCTCTTTATTGTTGGATTTCCTCGTTCGGGAACGACATTGATAGAAAGTTTGTTACTTAAAAATGCGAATGTTGAGTTATTAGAAGAAACAGATGCCGTAGAAACCTTCTATAACCAGATGGTTGAACGCGAGATTGTTGACCCTGAGACGGGTGATATAAAGCGTACAAACCAAAGTGAACTAGACGCTTTGGCAAATGACTATCTTGAGCATTTAACGGCTTATTCTCCTAGTGTTGACAGCAATAAACTCATCGTAGATAAGATGCCGCTTAACTTCCCTTATTTACCTGCAATGTTGACCTTGTTTCCTAACGCAAAAGTACTTTGTTGCCTACGTAACCCGAAGGCAGTTGCGTTGAGTTGTTTACAGTTCGAGGAAATCAACTTGTACACCGTTGAGCAATTCGCTGAGGCTTATAATAAAGTCTTCACGTGCTGGGAAAAAATGGAACCAATTTTAAGGGACAGAGCAATAAGCATTAAATATGAAGATGTTGTTGCTGACCCTGAATCTTCTATAGCGTCCATATATCAGTTTTCAGGGCTGACAGAAGGGGAGACTAAGACCTTAGAAAGTAATAGTTCGCCTTTGTTCCAAACACCGAGCTACTATCAAGTTAGTCAACCAGTGTATAAGTCTTCAATGCAAAAGTATGAGAACTATCCAACGCTTTTCTCTGAATGTCCCCCTCTTTTAGATGAATGGGAGCAAAAGTGGGGATATTAAGAAAGTAAGTATGAATGGGTGTTAGCGAAGGTAATGGGCGCTGGCTATATCGAACGGCTCAATGTTTTCTTTCCACCCAATTACAGTTACCAGTTAATAGGACAGTTTATACATTCGTCCATGAAAGTGCCCTGAAATGTTGCGTAGTGGATGCGCGTGCCGGTTAGGTTTGCTCGATACAAACTTGCATCGTTCAGTTTTGCTTCCTGAATATTGGCGTTAATCAGTGAAGCACCTTCAAAGTTTGCTTTGTTCATCCAAACCCGCTCTAAGCGTGCGGCACGTAAGTTGGTGTTTACCATTGTCGCACCTGATAAACGCGCTTGGTCCAGGTTAGCACCTGAAAAGTTGGAGTTAGTGAAATCAACCCCTTGACCGAAAAGCGCCCAGCCATCTACGCCTTCTAAGTTAGCGTTGCGAACTTTTGAGCTGCGTAAATCTGCGTGTTTTAAGTTGGCGGTAGCTAAATCAGCGTGATCTAGGTTACTTTTCTTAAACGTCGCATAGCTTAAGTTGGCGTGCCTTAAATCTGTTTTGTTGAACTTAACGTTGGTGAATACTGCCCCGTGCAAATTTGCATGGCTCAAATCAGCACCGCTTAAGTCTGTATCGCTACACACTGTCTTTGGTTTTATTTCACATCCGTTGATAATTTTCACGTCATCTTCGAAATCGGGAATGGCACTGGCAGTTGCTGAATATAGGACAACTAATAATATGGGGAGTTGTTTGGTTGCTTGAAAACGTAAGCGCATGAGAGCTCCTTAATGCCGAGAGGCGTTTTCACCGCCTCTCGGTTTGGTTTGTTGCAAAGATAAAGCTATTGTTTAGCGACGTTTTGCTTTTTATTATGATTAGGAAGTTTAAATACCCAGAACGAACCACCTTGCGCGACAGGTTTGGTGAGTTCAGCCATATCTCCACCCCATAGAGGTACTGCACCACCATACCCTGACGCTAAGCCAATGTATTGCTCACCATCTTCTTCCCAGGTTATAGGGCATGAAATGATGCCCGAGCCCGTTTGGAACTTCCAAAGTTCTTCACCGGTTTCTTCGTCGAAAGCTTTGACATAGCCATCGCCCGTTCCGGTAATAATGAGTCCGCCTTTCGTCGCCAGTACCCCAGCCCACATAGGAAGTTTCTCTTTGTGTGTCCATTTAATTTCACCTGAAATGGGGTCTACGGCACGAAGTACGCCCACGTGGTCGTCATACATGCGCTTAATTCTAAAACCCTGTCCTAGGTAAGCGGCACCTTTTTTATAGGTCACTTCTTCCGTCCAGTAGTCTTCTTTCCAGTGGTTTGCGCCCATATAGAACCAGCCGGTATTCTGGCTGTAGGCCATCGGGTTCCAGTTCTTTCCGCCCAAGAATGGAGGCGATACCTCTATTGACTTTCCTCGTTTTTCACCCGGCTCAGGCAGTGGCGGGCGCTGTCCGTCTACTTCAACTGGGCGACCCGTGTCAGGGTCAATGTGTGTGGCCCACGTAATGTTATCTACAAAGGGAAATCCTCTGATGAATTCACCGTTTTGTCTGTTAACTACATAGAAAAAGCCATTTCTGTCTGCATGAGCCGTCGCTTTTATGAGCTTTCCATTATCGTAATAGTCGAATAGAACAAGTTCATTGTTGCCAGAGAAATCCCATGCGTCGTTAGGTGTATGTTGATAGAACCATTTAACCTCACCAGTGGTTGCATCTACACCCACTTGTCCGGAAGTATAAAGGTTATCCCAATCTCGCGGATCTCCACCTTTGGCGGTGCGTTTCCATGTATTCCAAGGAGCGGGGTTACCTGCACCTATGATGATAGTGTTAGTTTCAACATCGAAGCTTGCACTCTGCCATGGTGCGCCACCACCGTGGTGCCAAGCCTCAACCATTTCGCCGTTTTCATCCTTTGGCCACGTTGTCACTTCGTATGAACCACCCGTGGGTGTGCTGTCTTTTCCATTTAATCTGCCCATGTGCCCTTCAACAAATGGACGCATCCAAATCTCTTCACCGGTTTCAGGATCGCGTGCAAACAGTTTTCCTACAACACCAAACTCATCACCTGATGAACCGTGAATAAGCATGACCTTTCCTGACTTTTGGTCTTTAACAATCGTAGGTGCCCCCGTCATGGTGTAGCCTGCACGATAGTCTTCAAAGCGCTTCTTCCATTTTACTTTGCCCGTTAGCCGGTCAAGGGCAACAACGCCAGCATCCAGCGTACCGAAAAAGACTAAGTCACCATAAATTGCTGCGCCGCGATTTACCACGTCACAACACGGTCGAATCCCTTCTGGAAGGCGGTGGGCGTAGTCCCACAACTTCTTACCTGTTTTTGCCTCATAGGCGTAGATACGGGAGTAGCTACCGGTTACATAGACAATACCGTCGTACACGATTGCTTGGGACTCTTGACCCCGTTGCTTTTCATCACCAAAACTCATCACCCAAGCCGGAGATAGCATGTGTACATTTTCTTTGTTGATTTGATCAAGTCCGCTGTAACGCTGAGCTTCTGGACCCATACCATACATCAGCACGTTCTCAGGCGTCTTGGCATCATTTTCAATGTCTGCCCATGTCACGCCATCGTCCGCATATAAATGTGAACTCGTACCTAAACCAATAATTACGCTTAAGGCCAATGAAGCCTTTGAATAGAACTTAGCCATAGTTTTATTTCCACTGTTACCTTGATGTTGTGTTAACAGTATGTAACTAAGTAGAGGCCCTGATAAACGGATTCCGTCCTTCAAAATACGGGAAAAATTCCCTTAGATTGAAGTGTAATGAAAACGCTAATATATTGATTTACATGAGGTATCTTTATCATGAGACAAAGTTAGTACCAAAGGGGTATAAAAAAGATACGAAAGTACAGGGAAGTTTTCCCGACCTTGTTTAGTGGCGCTTGTTTAGCTGGCAATTTTGATATAACCCTGCTTTATGGCAAGGTGAACAAACTCGGCATTTGTCTGTAGCTCAAGTTTTCGCTTGAGCTGGGTGATAACGTTTGAGACCGTCTTTTCAGAAATGTTGAGGCTTTCAGCGACCTGTTTTCGGCAAAGCCCGTTCGCTATACCAAGGAATATATCCAACTCTCTTTGTGTCAGATCTGTTAAGTTGCCTCCGGAATGTGACAGGTTGAATGTAGCGAGCTCAATGGCAGTATTGTGTTCTAAATAACGGCGGCCTTTAATGATAGATGTCACCGCGCTTATCAGTACATCAGGTTCACTTTGTTTACTAACATACCCCATTGCCCCTAGTTTCATAGCTCTATCGATGATGGAAATATCATCGAACATGCTGAACATAAGTACTTTTGCGTGCTCCCAGCGCTGAACAATATATTCCGCTAGCGTGAGTCCGCTGGTGGCTCCTAAATTAATGTCTAAAATAATGAGGTCGAAGTGGTTCGCACGAAGTGCATTTGTGGCTTGCTGCGCATTTTTTGCATTGGTGACGACAGCGCCTTCGAGTACCGAAGATAACAGCGTAGAAAAGCCTTCTCTCACTATTGCGTGATCATCAACAAGTAAAATTTTCATAGCTGCGCTTTATTCATATCACCATAGAATGAGCATGCCACGGTAGGCGTGTGAGACGAATAGCACTTTAGTGCTCATTCATCTCACACTTTAGTAGGATATAAGTTAATTCAAACCGCGCTGTGTTTCTAAGTAGCTGGCAAAGCTGCCAAGCTAGTGGTTTAAATATCTGCAAACATTTCGCAATTTTTGTCAGCTAGTTTTAAATGGTCGTCGTAATAATAGTCAGTTGCTTGATTGTCTACCTAAAGCACAATTGTCAATTATGTGTTTTGAGCTAATATTCGAACATACTTTGAAAAAGTACTAGATAATATAAACTTTTTAGGTTCTCAATTATTGATGTCAGCGCAGACCCGGATAAATTCATTTTTCTTTTTAACTACTCACTTACCGCAGGTGACATTGCTTTTTTTGTCTTTGTTCATCCCACTCGCGGGGGCAAAAACAGTCGTTACAACGCCTTCCTTTAAAGTACTTTCTACTGAAAATGGCCTGAGTCAAAACACTATTAACGACATGCTTATCGATAGAGAAGGCCTACTGTGGATAGCCACAGAGGCTGGGCTAAATCGGTTCGACGGTAACCAAAACAAGCAATATGTGGGGCAAGACAACGAGTTTGCTGATGACGGTATTTATACATTGTTCGAGGACCAGAGCGGTGACTTGTGGGTAAGCACTTACAGTAGTGGTATTTATCGCATCGATCGGCAAACCGGCACGTCGAAAAGGTTGATTAATGTTCCTTATAAAGAACAGCCGTCTTGGTACCAATACGCTTCCCACTTTATTTCTGCGCCTAGAAATATCATATATGTTGCACTAGACCACCTTATTATCGAATTTGATCTAGTAACAGAGAAAAAAGAAATTGTTTTTGACCTTCTTTCCTCTAATAGTGAGCTTTCAAATGATGATGTTATCCGTTACACCTACTTAGCCCGCGACGTTTTATTCGTTGCCACTTCTGTAGGCCTCTATGCTAAAGATTTGCAGACTGGCGATATCAAGAAGATTGAGCATATCAGTTCAGACGATGCCAACGTAAACAATATCAACACTAAGCTGATAGTCGTTGATGAAAATAAGAAATTTTGGCTAGGTACTGTTGAGGGGCTCTATCAGTTTGAGCTTTCCGACTTAATGAGCTTTGTGAAAAACGATGAAGATATGCCGCTCCCTAAACAAGCTGTTGAGTCTTTGAATATATGGGATCTTGAGCAAATAGAAGGTTCACTCTATTACATGTCCACTGACCAGGGGCTGTATACTATTGACCTGTCTACAAATGTGTTAACACATTTATTTCAGCCGTCAGACTCACGGTTACAAATAACAGACGACGATTTGTACAAAGTGGCAATAACTTATGACGAACAGGTGTGGCTTTCCACTGGAACGTCAGGCGTTTTGCTGTGGTCGCCTCAGTCTACGCTATTTGAAAATGTCATGGGCGACGGAAAAAGCAGCGATAAATTGAGTGATAATATCGTCTATAGCTTTCATGAGGCCGATGACGAAAACCTATGGGTAGGCACTAACAATGGTCTAAATTTGTATCACTCAAATACAGGGAAAGTAGAGCAGTTTTTGGTAACCGACGATGATAAAGCCGTTATTTCTTCGGGTTCTATTTTTACGATTAGACCCGCCGAAAAAGATCGAATTTGGCTACTTACGTACGATGGTATCGTAAAATTTGATACAGTCAATAAGCGACCTGTTGATTATCCACTTGGTAGCCCGCAAGATAAATTTTTAAATTCAAGCAAGGCGTACGACTTAATCCGTATTTCGGAGAGCCATTACATCGTCGCTGCCGATGGCAAGTTTTGGAATTTTAATGACAGTAAGGGAGAGCTATCCCTTTCCGAAACGCTCTCGTCTAACCTAGATTTTGACCAGCTTTACACATTTTTACCTGACCACGGGACGCAAAGTAATTCAATACTAATATCGATGATAGGAGAGTTGTGGCGTTTTGATGCATTAACTGGAAACTTAGAGATGTTACACCAAGCGAGAAAGTCTCAATCGGAGTATGCTATTCACCCGACTGACACCGTTTTGGATGACAATGGTATTTTGTGGATTACTTATCCCGGTCATGGGTTGTATGGAATCGATTCAAAAACCAATGAGCAAAAATACTTTTTCGACACGAGTAACTTACTGCCGACTAATCTCGTTGTAAGTTTGGAGAAAGATCAAAATGGTGATATCTGGATAGGGAGTCACCAAGGAATTCTTAAACTCGATCCTAAAACCATCAAATTATCGCAATATGGTCCTACGGAAGGACTGGCTACTAACGAGTTCACTTGGGGCTCAAAATTAGGTATGAGTGATGGGAAAATAGCTTTTGGCTCGCAAAAAGGTTTCACTATTTTGCAACCAGAGCGGTTTGATGACCAAGACAAAGTGGCAAGTTCAACATTTATTACTGATGCAAGCTTACTCAGCCAGCCGCTAAAGCTTGGTATTGGCAGCATTAATGATAGCACTTTATTACTGAAGTATGACGATGTCGGCCTGACTATTCGCTATTCCGATATGCGGTTTAAGAACACGTCGACTTCTTACTATCAATATGAATTAAAGGGTGACGTTTCCGTCGTATACCCCCCTACCAAATCCACGGAAGTCACTTTCCCACAGTTAGACCCTGGTTTATACGAATTTACTGTTGGGCGAATTGATCCCGTGAGTAATGTTTTTGGGCCTCGCGCGAGCTTGAGAATTAAGGTGGCATATCCAATTTATGCATCGCCTGTGGCTTATTCTATTTATCTTCTTATATTATTTGTAATTACTTTATTTATTTATGCTCGCCGCAAGAAAAATAGCGAAGCACTTCGTGCGGCACACTCTGAAGCACTAAAGCATAAAAATAGATTGTCTATGGCGCTAACTGCAAGTAATACCAAAGTTTGGTCTTGGTATGAAGATTCGGACAAAGTTACCCAAGAGCGTATTGTAGACGACCTAGGTTACTCGGAGACGGGCACAAGACTTTCGTTCAGAGAGCACATATCCCTTGTTCATAAGCACGATATTACTGCTTTTTTAGAGCAATGGGAGAAAGTCGTTAACGGACAGTCTAGGGGTATTGATATCAGCTATCGCATGAAAGCGAAAGACGGTCATTATGAATGGTTCAGAGATGTAGGGTCTTTAGTTTTTAATAATAAAACAGGTAATAGTAAAAGGTTAGTCGGTACTTACTCTAATATAACTGAATCGGTGAATGCTGAATTCAAAGCGCGATTATTCGGTGAAGCATTTCAATATACTCGAGACTGGGTTGTCATCTTCGATAACAATTTTCAGGCTATCGTTGTTAATCAATCTTTCAAAGACGCGCTTGGCATTGACAAAGATGCAAATCTAATAGAAGAGCTCAACTTGTTGTATCGTGGCCAGAAGCAGCAGCTCGAAGAAGCGTATACGGAAATGCGTAAACTTGTTCCAAATGAGCACTGGAGTGGCGAAGCTTACATAAACAGTTTCAAGAACCAGCGCTACGCGGTGAGTATAAGAGTGACCGCAGTATCGAGTGAACGCAATGGGCAAGAAATTGATCGCTACTTGGTGATATTGTCTGATATAACGCAGCAAAAAGACGCACAAAACGCGCTTGTTCAGTTGGCAAACTATGACAATTTAACAGGTCTACCCAATCGCACTCTTCTGCTTGACCGCCTGCAGCACGCTTTCTATCAAGCTGCACCACAACAAAGCAGAATAGGATTATTCTTCATCGATTTAGACCGTTTCAAACAAGTTAACGATAGCCTTGGACACGAGGCCGGTGATGAACTCCTAGTAACGGTTAGCAAACGTCTCGAAAAGTTAATCAGAAAGTCTGACACGGTAGCGAGACTTGGCGGTGATGAGTTTGTCGTTCTTCTTGAAGGTGTTGGTAGTGTGCAGGACCTTGGTCATATTGCCAATGATATTATACAAGCATTGGGGCAACCTATTACGCTCTCCAACCAAGAGGTGAGCGTATCGGCGAGTATTGGTATTTCACTTTATCCAGATGATGCGCAACTTCCAGCAGAATTACTAAAGAATGCCGATATTGCCATGTACCATGCTAAAGAAGCCGGCAGCAATAATTTTCAGTTCTTTACCGAGCACATGAATGAGCAGGCGCGTTCAAAACTTCAATTAGAAAATAAACTGAAACACGCCTGCATCAATAAATCTTTTTCAAACTACTATCAGCCCATTGTGTGTTGCGCGACAGGTTCTATTGAAGGCTTTGAAGTATTGATGAGATGGGAAGACGGAGATGAAATGATTTCACCCGATATTTTCATTCCAGTTGCGGAAAATATTGGCATGATAGCTGAAATGACCACGCAACTTATTGAGCGAGCTTTACCCGTTCATAAGCAACTGTACGCAGATAATAGCCGCGCTTACTTATCAATCAATTTAAGCGCAAAACACCTCATAAGTGAGCATTCGTTAAGAGATATAGTGGCGCTAATGCAATCGAATGGTGTTCCACCAGAAAGTATTCGATTTGAAATTACAGAGAGCGCTTTGATGGAAGATTATGACAGTGCCATGCATGTCATAGGAGCGCTAAAATCTAAAGGGTTTATCATAGCGCTGGACGACTTTGGTACGGGTTATTCGTCATTGAAATATCTTAAGGATTTCCCGATTGACGTACTAAAAATAGATAAGAGCTTTGTTCAGGGTATTGGTCTTAACAGTGGCAATGAAGCAATTATTCTAGCGACATTACGTATGGCTGAAAGTCTGAATATCGAATGCGTGGCGGAAGGGATTGAGACATTGGAGCAGGTCGAATTCTTTCAACGCAACGGCTGCAGGTATTTGCAGGGCTTCTATTTCTCTAAACCTGTTGCCGCTGACAAGCTATCAGGCTTAATAAACGCAATGAAAACGACTGGCAAATCGCTAAACTAATAGCGACTTGCTAGCGCCGCGCTACATGTATACTCAAATATTTTATTTCAAACCGCGCTGTGTTTCTAAGTAGCTGGCAAAGCTGCCAAGCCAATGGCTGCCCATGTAGTGCATGTCACCAAACACCGCGTTGAGCCCGGCCTCACGATGTGAACTTAATGCTTTCTTAAGCACAGGTAAGCGTTTGTCACCTTCAGGCAAAGCTTGCATTATGCCTTCTATCATCCACGCTCGGCTGATGTTCAGCCCGTCTAGGTGAGCGAGTTTACCATCCGTCTTGTCAGTCACTGTAGCGGGAGCTAGCCAATTTGATGTTCTAGCTGTGAGGCTTGGAAAGAACGCTGAAAGCCATTGGCTATAGTCCTTTTTAGACATCACTCTTCGCATTAAATCAGCTTCGGCCAAACACGGTGATAAGAAATCTTGTCCCGAAGGCTCGTAGTCAAGAGGGCACTGTGTATCGTCCTGATAGTAGTCTTTCACCCTGGACGTTAACAGCGCTTCAAACTCCTTATTGCCTGCTGTTTTCGCCCAATCCAACATTAAGCCAAAAGCAAAGGCGGTTTGGCTATGCTCACCCGTTCGGATTGGGTAAGCTAATTTGGGTAACCATGCGCTTACTCTGGCTACAATTTCGTCCTCGAGAGGACGTAAAGTATCTAGCCATTTTGTTGCTTCAGGAAGGGAAGATTGACGTAGTTCAGCGGTTAGCTGCAGGAACCAAGCAAGACCATAGGGGCGTTCAAATGAGGCATTGTTTTCACGCTTAAGGCTCGTCAATTCACCTTGGATATTTTTAGGCGTGAAGCTGATGTTGAGCTTTTCAATGATCTCATCCTTATCCACTGCATCTTGCGCAGTGTTTAGCATTCTTACTAAAAGCCAATGGCCATGAACCGACGAGTGCCAGTCTAAACAACCATAAAATGAAGGGTATAGTTGATTTGGTGCCTTAACGTCATCGCCGTTATTCATCATGTGTTTCACTACATTTGGAAACTCTTGATGAATACAATGAAGCGCGAGGTTAGCAAAAACGCTTTCGTAATTGTTGTTAGGGACGTCAGCGTTGGCGGTCGCGTCTGCGGTTTGGTTAATACTAGTGTTGCTTGTGTTCGCAATTTCAACAGTCGATGTACTGGTAGCAAAGGCAGTGTGTGCAGCAAACGCTGTGGCAAATGCAACTGTACAGCTAACAACGTTTTTTATTTTGATCATAATTTTGCGCGCTTTATCAATGAGAAGTATATCGCCAATGTATAGAGATAAACGCTTTGAATAAAGTGCTGCGCGATACATAACGCCCCAGCACTTTAAACAGCAGAAACAAGCTATTTAAGCAGGTGCCCCGATGGCCTCTAGTTTGGTGGTGTATTCAGCGAAAGAGCCAATGGTCTTTTCTACCCAAACAGCATTATAGTAAGTTTCACTATACCGCTCTCCGCTGTCGCACATAAGCGTTACGATCGATCCCATTTCTCCTCGCTGCTTCATTTGTTCAGCAATACTTAATGCGCCCCATAGGTTTGTGCCGGTAGATGGGCCGGCTTTAATCCCCATGGTGTTGTTTAACCAATGCATGGTTGCAATACTGGCGGCATCGGGAACGGCAATCATGTCATCTATAACGTCATGTTGAAAAGAGGCTTCCACTTTAGGGCGTCCTATCCCTTCTATGCGGCTACCACGGGTAGCAGTAAGTGTATGATCGTTGTTTTTGAAGCTATCAAAAAACACACTGAATTCTGGATCTACCACGACAAGCTGAGAAGAGAGACCTTTGTAGCGAATGTAACGCCCTATGGTAGCTGATGTTCCACCTGTACCTGCACTCATAACCACGGTGTGTGGAATAGGGTGGGGCTCGGCTTTCATTTGCTCAAAGATACTCTCAGCAATATTGTTATTGCCTCGCCAGTCTGTAGCGCGCTCTGCGAAAAGGAACTGATCCATAAAGTAGCCATTAAGCTCGTGAGCTACTTTGGTTGCTTCGCTGTGCATTTGCGTAGGGCAATCTACAAAGTGACACTGCCCGCCATATCGCTCAATAAGCGCGATTTTACTTTGGGCGGTAGATTTAGGCATAACCGCAACAAACGGAACGCCAATCATTTTAGCAAAATAAGCTTCAGACACCGCTGTGCTTCCTGACGAGGCTTCAACCACAGTAGTTCCTTCTACAATTTTTCCATTACAGAGGGCGTACAGAAAAAGGGACCGGGCTAGACGGTGCTTTAGGCTGCCTGTTGGATGGGTGCTTTCATCTTTAAGGTAGATATCAATATCTCTAAAAGCGATCTGCTCTAATTTGATTAAGTGCGTATCAGCCGAACGTTGATAATCTGCATTGATAATATTGATCGCTTTTGAATCCCAGCTTTTCATAACTTTCTCTCATTCACCCAAAATGTGAAACGTTAAGCGTAGTTCGCTTGACGCTAGCTGTATAAAACAAAATTAGAATATCAGTTAAGAGCGAGTATTTGATTCTATTATTTTAGTATTAGTGCTTTATAGTAAAAAATATTTCTTTAATGGGTCTTATTTATGAAAATAAATTCCGTTTTTATGTAAGGGCGAGAGCATGACCATCTTGTTGATACAACGGTCTTTAATAAAACAAAAAAGTTCAGATAAGTCGCTAAAGTTGCTATCTTTGCATTTCGCTTTTACTTACAGGTAACAACATGAAAAATAGGGCGCTTCTCTGTGCAATAGCTTTTTTACCCGCATTATTTGTATCTACCCTGGCTAGCTCGCAAGAAGAGCAAATGCTTAAAGTCGCAACGTTTAATGTAAGTATGGAAGCCACTAACTACAAAGCGTTGGGTATGAAGCCAAGCGATCAGGTACTTCAACACGTTCTTTCAACGGGGGAGCATAGCCAAGTTAAAAACATTGCTGAAATTATTCAACGCGTTAACCCCGATATCTTAATGTTGAACGAATTTGACTACATTGCAGATAAGCGTAAAGGGGTAGAAGCATTTGTTAAGAACTACCTGAATGTTTCACAAGACGGCCTTGAGCCTGTGGATTACCCGTATACGTATGTGGCCACAGTCAACACAGGGGAGCCCACGAAATTCGACTTAGATAACAATGGCAAAGCAGAAGGTTTTGGTGGCGATGCATATGGTTTTGGGCTTTATCCCGGGCAATATGGTATGGCGCTTTTGTCGAAATACCCTATTGATGTTGATGGTATTCGCACCTTTCAGACGTTTAAATGGCATCACATGCCTCATCCACGGGTTCCTATTATTCCCGATGAGAGCGGAAGTACTGATAAGGGCAAGCCATGGTACGACGTAGAAGAGTGGGCCGCGCTAAGGTTGAGTTCTAAGTCTCACTGGGATGTGCCGGTGAAAGTAGCGGGCAAAACCGTACACATACTTGCTATGCATCCAACACCACCTAATTTCGATGGAAGCGAGGATCGCAACGGCAAGCGCAACTTTGACGAAATTAGGCTTATGGCAGATTATCTTTCTCCGGATAAAGGGGCCTACATTTACGATGATAATGGCGAGAAAGTCAGCCTGTCAGAGAACGCGCGTTTTGTACTTGTTGGTGATTTTAACGCGGCGGATATTGGAGATAAACATCGCGAGGGTGTAATTGAACAGTTAACTGAGCACCCGTTAGTTAATAAAGACATCATTCCAACAAGCGCAGGTGGTGCAGGCGCGTCAGGTGCAGAGTTTAGTAACCGCTTTACTGCCTATTGGGGAGCCAGAGCTGACTATGTTTTGCCATCTCGATTTGGCTTCGATGTGAACGATGCTGGCGTTTTCTGGCCTGCAAAAACCAGTGACCTATATCGATTAGTTAAAGACCGCGAAGCCAGCTCAGATCACAGGTTAGTTTGGATTAGCTTGTCTTTGACCGACGATAACTAAAAACCACAATTTTTGTGTTAGTTAATAGATAGAGGTATTATTACACTGTCTATCTAATAACGTACCGAGAAGCCATTGAAGTTTGTGTCTCGCACTTTTGTGATGTGTTTGCTGTGGGTGATACCCATAGATGGCTTTTCGGTAGAGTCTTCTCAGCTCATGCCGCTCAACCGGTATTTCCCTCAATCGTGGGGAACGAAAGACGGGCTTCCTCACAATAGTATTCACGCACTAGCACAAACGTCCAATGGGTATCTATGGGCGGGTACCTGGGAAGGTGTAGCTCGGTTTAATGGTCAGCAGTTCACTGTATTTACCCGCGGCGCGCAAACAGGATTACCAGACTCCGGCATTCGAAGCTTGTATTACAACAAGCCCCGCGACGAGCTACTGGTGGCAGGAAACCGAGGCGGTGTAACGTCGCTTATTGCCGAGCAGTGGCATGCTCAAGCGCCCCTGTCTTCAATGGTTAATCATGCATTCAGAGACAGTAATAACGTGTTATGGTTTGCGCTGGAAGACACGGGGATTGCAATGAGAACGCCTGACGGCACGCAAAAAGAATACATTGTAAATTCGAGTGCTTACCGCATAATCGAAGACGGATTTGGCGTAATCTGGTTTGCAACAAGCCAAGGGTTATTCAAATACATAAACGATAAATTTCAGCTAGCTGTACCCGACCATAACATACTCTCTGGTCCATCATTTACTCTCGCTCTTGATAGCAAAAAACGTGTTTTAGTTGGCACAGAACACGGTGTTTGGCAGCAAACAAACGGTACCTTCGCGCTACTTCACAGCTCACTTGCCGACAAATCAGTTAGTAGTATTTTGCTTGATCATCAAAATAGCATTTGGGTAGGCACCATTAATCATGGCCTCTACCGTCTAAGTGGCTTAGGCCTAGAGAAACTGGATGCGACAACAGGTCTTCCCAACAACCGCGTTTTTTCACTGCTTGAAGATTTGGAAAAAAATATCTGGATTGGCACTAATGGTGGTTTGTTTAGGCTGCGTCGTGCGCTATTTACCACATTCTCGCAAAGCCAAGGAATGAGTGGAGACTTTTTGCGAACTGTTTTGCAAACGTCTGATGGCCAACTTTTAGCAGGTGGAAGTGCTGGATTAGATATATTTTCCAATGATGCGTTTTCCAGCGCATCGCTCACTACGGGTGAAGCCTTTTCTGTACTCAGTTTGGCAGCGGTAACTGAAGAAGTAACGTTAGTTGGCACCTATACAAAAGGTGTGCTGCGATATGAAAACGACCAACTTACTCCTTACCTCAATAGACATTTAGGGTTACCGAGTAATGAAGTAAGGGCCATTCTTTTAGCGAGTGATAACAGTGTTTGGTATGCCACTGCGCAAGGTGTAGTTCAACAAACGCCAGATGGAAAGCTAATCCATTTTAATGAACAAAATGGGCTACCTGCTCATTTTTCAATGGGCTTGGCAGAAGATCGTGAAGGACGAATCTGGATTGCTACAGGGACAGGGCTCGCCTATATCCAACAGGGTATTGTGCACACAGTGTCGTTTCCTGAACATTCAGATGCGCAGCACGCGTTCAGTTTTAGCGTTGTTGAAAAGGGAACTTGGATTACAACCGATCGAGGCCTTGCGTATTTTGACAATGCTACTCAGGCACTTAGTGTAATCGAAAAGTCGCAGGGGCTTCCCGTAGATAAACTGTTTTCAATCGGTATAGATCACAACAGCGGTGTATGGCTAAGTTCAAACCAAGGGGTCATTCTCACTTCACTATCAAGTCTTAAGGAGTGTCTGACATATCCAAGTGCATTATTGGAATTTGAACATTTTAAGGAAGAAAATGGCCTGGCGAGTATTCAAATCAATGGTGGATCACAGCCATCTCAGATTGTCGATGTAGACGGAAATGTTTGGCTTCCTACTGCGAAAGGGCTCGCTACAGTGACGCCTGCAAACCTTGCCATGTTGAGTGAATTCCCTATTCCGGTAAGTATAGAGGCGGTACTACTGGACGGTGCTGACCAGCAATTTGATACGGATAAAAGGGAAGTAGACGTAACGCCGTTAACCACGCGAGTAGCGTTTCAGTATGCAGGGTTGGGTTTCGCTATGCCTTCGCGTATAGAGTATCAGGCTATGTTAGTAGGATATGACCAAGATTGGGTTAACCGTCATCAATTTAGAATGACTGAATACACTAATTTAGCACCTGGTCGTTATCAGTTTAAAGTACGTGCTCGTTACATTGGAGGCACCTGGCAAGAGATTACGTCACCATTTTCTATTCGCGTGCTCCCTAGCATTTATCAGACATTTGCTTTTAAATTCTCGGTTTTTCTTTTCTTCTGTTTTGTTATCTATGCACTTTATAAAGTACGTTTTCATCACTTGAAAAAATCAGAAATGATTTTAAAACAAAGGGTCGATGAACAAACCAGATCATTAGAATTACAAACCAAGCGGTTCGAGTTCCAAGCAACTCATGATGATCTAACCGGTATTGCAAATAGACGAGCATTCGACCGCTGGCTTGTACAATATTTTGAAGAGGCTAAAGCGAAACAATCTCCTCTATGTCTTGCCGTTATCGATATCGACCATTTCAAACAGGTAAATGATCAGTACTCTCACTTAGTAGGAGATAAAGTCATTACTGAGGTGGCCCGTATATTAAATCGCGAAGTTCCGCATTATGCTAAATGTGCAAGGTGGGGCGGCGAAGAGTTTACTGTGTTGTTACCCGAATATGACTTGATAAATGCAAGGGTAGCTATGGATCATGTTCGAAAAATCGTGGCAGCACATGATTTCAGTTTTATAGCGCAAACGCTGAAAGTCACAATCAGTATTGGTGTAGCAAGTGCAGATGGCGCGAGAGATCACGACAGAATGTTAACCCATGCCGACCAAGCACTTTACACTGCAAAAGAAAATGGCCGCAACCAAGTGACCATTTTCGAATAAACGATAAGTGGGGTAGTGGTTAATTACTACAACATCTTTAACCTGACTTTGCCGTAAAGCCTTACTGTGGTGATTGGCCCAACTGCGCTTCTTCGCGTTCTCGTGAAACTGCCTCGAACAGCGTAAAGTAAGCCACCACAGCAAGATTAGCGACAAACCAAAGGTCTTTAATAACGAACTGACCTAGGCGGTTGACGATAGTCGTGCTGTTAAAGGTATCCGGCACAGTAAACAAAAACGTTTGTGTCATCAGAAAAACCGATAAACAAGCCAGTCCGCTCGCAATGATCACCGGCTTGTTCTTAGAAAAGATGCCCGCACCCAATAGCAATGCAAAGAGGACATCAAACCCACCAATTACATTCGATGCCCCTTGAACGCTAAACACAGCATATAGCCACGACATAAACGGTGATGTTTCAACTAGCCCCACAATTGCATTAGCTTCAAACTCGAAAAACTTCATGCCTCCTATCCATAATAAGACCATGGCTACAGGAGCAAAGTTGAGGTATGTCAGTTGCCTGTGCGAAAATTTTTCGCGATAAAACAAGAATAGGAAAAGCGGTAATACTGCGAAGTACTTAATGATGCCTTGACCGCTGCCGATAATCGGGAAGCCCCCTAAATCGGCCACCCATCTCGTTGGTGATAATAACGTCAGCAATGGAATGGCAGTTACAAAAGCGGCATATAGTGTTACTGCTTTTGCTGAAACAAGGTTAAAACGTGCTGCAATGGTCATTAACGGTAGTAACAGCAATGCGATGCCAGAAAAAGCACCAAGGGCACTCTCGCTCAACACAGTGTCTAACGAGTAGAAATCAAATGTAGCGATAAGTGCATTGGGGTTTGCACCCAATAAAAATGTTAGGCCAAGAACTGCGAAGCTAAAAGTGAGCAATGCGGTGACCATGTTTTCGGTTTGGTTTAGTGTCATAAAGCGTCCGTGAATACTGCTAGTTTTGCGAAGTGTATGTAGAGACCCGTCGAGGTAGCACTAAAATTTCATAGGTTTGATAATTTATTAGGCATAGCGCAATAAGCAAATAAGGATTTATCGACAAAATAAGAACTTATCTAATAGCGGTTGTCATAAGTAGCAGCGGTCTTAATTAATTTAGGTCTTAAGTAGTGTAGGGCTTAAATAGTAGTGGTTTAGAAAGTAAAATAAATTGAGAGAAAAAATGAAACAAGCAAGCAGTAGAGCACAGAAGCGTTTTAAGATCTGGTTAATAGCAGGCGTGTGTGCAGCCTTGTCTGCTTGTGGCGCTCAGCCCCCAGAACCTATTGATGAGCCAATCGCGAGTGTTGAAGACGTCGAAAGATTAGAGCAAGTCGTTGATACCTCATTGCCTTTGGTGCAGCAGGCCTATTCCATTGAGTCCGAAAAAGTGTGCGATAAACACGGTGGTAACTGGAAGAAAGTAGGCCGACAGCAGGCGCATGCTTGTGTGCTACCAGCAAACGATGCTGATAATGCGTGTAATGACAGCAGCGAGTGCGAAGTGGCTTGTGTTACGGAGAACAATAATATGGAAGCGGGAGAAAAGGCGCGCGGCGTGTGTTTAGAAAGTACGGACTTATTCGGCTGTAGAGCCTATGTGTCTAACGGCGTTGTGGAGCATACCTTGTGTGTTGACTAAGAGGTTGTTTAGCAAACGAACGTTGAATGAAGCGCACGCCATCGGCAATGCGCTTCACAACAACGCGGGGTTAATTAACGTTGGGGAACTCGATTTTGTCCAGTTCGCTCGCCGTTTCATTGCACTCACCTAATAGGTGAAGCCTATCTTCGGTTTGGTGTGTATCTATTTCTAGAAAGCCCGTTTGGCAGTAACCGGTCTCATCCAGTTTCTCATCTAGAGATGTATAAAGTTGCTCAGTCATTCTATCGCTGCTATGTGACGAGCTTTCGCGACTTTCCTGTCC
The DNA here is from genome assembly GCF_022348315.1 of Alteromonas sp. MmMcT2-5. NCBI lineage: Bacteria > Pseudomonadati > Pseudomonadota > Gammaproteobacteria > Alteromonadales > Alteromonadaceae > Alteromonas > Alteromonas sp. MmMcT2-5. Next base: position 294,678 of record NZ_JAKRFB010000001.1, read on the forward strand.
TTTGCGACCGCCACGACCACTTCGTTCGCCTCCCTGACCACGGCCGCCTTTACCGCCACCTTTGGCACCGTCACGATGCTGCATTAACGGAATGCTAAAGGCGAAGAGCTTGGTACCGTCTTGCTTGATCTTCGTTTCAAAAAATATTTCATCCATGTCTAAAGGTGGTGGCCTATGAGCGCACGCACTGACAATCAAAGAGGTCGTTATTACTAATAGTGTTTTATTCATTTTATTTAACGCTTATTTGAATCACGTCACTTTGAGATTCAAACGCCTCTTTAGTTGCAGCACCCAGTGTAAGTTTTAAGTAAAGTGTGGATTTGTTTTTTAAGGTTTAGCATTCTCGCGGTGCGCTTATTGTGCAACACTTGCGTATTCATATTTTAAATCACTTGCATCCGCAATTTGCTTATTTACAGGGATAGGTTCCATGCTTTCCAACATCATTCGCTTTGCGAAAAACATCGTCGTGTCGTTAATTGCAATCTTTGTGTGTTTTGGTGTGCTCGACTTCTTGTGGCTTGGCGTTATTGCGGATGGCTGGTATCAAAGTGAAATGGCTCCTCTGCTTAGAAGTCAATTTATCACGTGGCCTTGGGTGGTTTTTTACCTCATGTATGGATGTGTGGTGTTTGTACTTGCTGTGGTGGCGAACAGAGATAAGTCGTTACTTTATGCAGGGATCGATGGCGCGCTTCTAGGGTTGGCCAGTTATGGCGCCTACAATTTAACGGCGTACAGCATTATTGAAGGTTTTACTTTGTTTATTATGTTGATTGACTGGGCGTGGGGCACGTGCCTAACCAGCGCTAGCGCCATGGCCGGCTGGTTAGGGTTTCAACTGGTTAAGGGAAAGAGTAGCGAATAATGCGTTTTAACACGCTGGCGTATTGTTTTAAAAAGCTGCCAGTGTTGTAGTGCATGCCGTGTTCTTCGAATACGGCTTTTACCTTGGGGGCCATCTCTCGGTAGCGTCTGGCTGGGATATCTGGAAACAGGTGGTGCTCAATTTGAAAGCTTAAATGCCCAGTAAGCACGTGAAACAGGTTTCCGCCCTTTATGTTCGACGAGCCCAGCGCTTGTCGGTAGTACCATTGCCCTCGGGTTTCATTAACACAATCTTCTTGTTTAAATGTTTCCACGTCGCCAGTGAAATGGCCGCAAAAGATAATAGTAGATGTCCATAAATTGCGTAGTAAATTGGCGATAAGGTTGCCGGTAAATACCCATAAAAATAACGGCCCAGCTAACAAAGGAAATATTACATAATCTTTTACTAACTGACGTGCGCCTTTACTAAAAAAGCGTTTCTTAAGTTCATTATGGGTAACCTGATTCTTACGGTTGTCCTTCTTTTTTCCAAAAAAGACCCGCTCAGCGGCCATTTCGTGATACGACACACCCCACTGAAATAAAACACTGAGTACGATGTAAGTCGCAAACTGCCATAGGTTTTTTACACGCCATCTAAAATCGTTAGACAGGCGAAGCAAGCCGTAGCCAAAGTCTCTGTCTTTCCCAATAATATTGGTATACGTGTGATGCTCGTAATTATGAACGCGATTCCAGCTCGCACCATCGCAGGCAATATCCCACTCATAGCCTTTCGAATTAATGTGTTTGTCGTTCATCCAATCGTACTGGCCGTGCATTACGTTGTGGCCTATTTCCATATTATCGAGAATTTTTGCTGTAGCTAAACTCAATACGCCGGCAACCCAGAGCAGCGGTTGAATGAACCCCAACATTAAAAGTATCCGTCCGCTCCACTCGCAAATTCGCTGAACAAGAATAATACGTCGGATATAGGCCGCATCTTCAGCACCCACTTTTCGTTTAATGTCAGCTTTAATTTCATCAAGCTGAGCGGCAAGTAACTCGTAGTTCGGTTTCTCTTTAGTGCTCGTTGACCGAATAGCTTTGGTTTCACTTATCGGAGAATGCGCCTGTTCGATGGCTTCTTCACGGTGTTGGTTGTCTATTGCAACGCTGGTGTTCATAGTTGAATCTCCAAATCAGTAACGGCTTGTGATACACACAGCTGAATAAGTTGCTCTGCGCTATCTGAAAGCTCACCCGTGCGGGTATCTCTCACTACGCCCCGTTTCTTAACGCATTGGCATTGATGACAAATTCCCATGCCACAGCCATAAGTCACAGGTTGTTCTGCTTGCTGAAGTTGTATAAGTAGGGTTTGCTGATTGTCGACAGTTAAAGATTGGCCGTTGTGTACCAAGGAAAAGGTTTCGATTTCGGTAAGGCTGGTGTTGCTCACCACAGGAAGCGCAGCGAAGTGCTCGCTCGAAACAGGCACGTTGATCGCTTTTGCATAACTTTCAACTTGCTCGAACATGGCATGTGGACCACACACTAGCCAGTGTGCATTGGCAAAGTTACACAAATGCGCTTCTACGTCTCCGTCTTTTTGCTTGCTCAAAATATCATAGGTGAAGGGCTCACAGCGCTGACTGAACGCTGATAATTCATTGAGTAATACATGCTCGTCTGGCTTAGCAAAATAAAGTAAGTGTACCGGTGTATGGTTTAGCTGCGCGTTGTTGACGGCATCGTCAAGCATGGCAATGAAAGGAGTTATACCCGAGCCGCCCGCTATCATAAGTAGGGGCTTTTCAACCTTCGGCCAGATAAATTCCCCCATAGGGGCTGAGATATTTACCCATTGATTAGGCACACAAGAGTGAAGATAAGGTGTTAATGCGCCCTGAGCTTTAACCTTGGTTACAAGACGAATCTGCTTTTCTTTTTGTCGGGTGTTAGCACCACTCGCTATGGTAAACACGCGAGTGGTGAGCCTGCCATTAATTTCTATGGTTAATGCGATATGTTGCCCTGCAACATGCGTTGGCCAAGACCTCTCTGGTATAAGTAACACCTCGAGCATATCCGTGCTCAGTTTTTTTACGGTCACAACCCTAGCTCTGAAATACCCATCGCGCCACGCGGGTCTAACTTGCTGCATCAGCACTTCCCAGTAGCCCTTCCAAGAGGCATGGTGAAAAATGCGATCAGTGAATTTATCTAGTAATAGTCTCAATGTAGAAATCACACCTGTATTTCGTCGGAATATCTTAAATACAAAAAGGATGAAAATATTTTAGCTTACACTTGTACGCTAACTCAGCGCACAAGTGTAAGCTTAATTTTTTCTGCGTCAAGAGGAGATGCATGAAATTTGGGATAACGTCGTCGAAATACACCGGTACTTTTGTGAAAAATGCAAAAGTGCTTTGTTAAAAGTACGGGTTCTAACCCAGCTTTAGGGCCTTATATCTACCGTTATCCAAACGTGTAAATTGCAAGAATAAAGTTTAAAGGACTGTATTATGAAACTATTTGAAACCCTATCGCTGTCTGGAAAAACGCTGAACAATCGGATTGTTATGCCGCCAATGACCCGCTCCCGCTCAACACAGCCGGGAGATGTGCCCAACACCCTTATGGCTGAATATTACGCTCAGCGCGCAAGTGCAGGGCTTATTGTGAGTGAAGGCACACAAATTTCGGCACTCGGTAAGGGTTATGCGTGGACGCCGGGTATTTATACCAAGGCGCAAATCGATGGCTGGAAGTTGGTAACAGATAAAGTCCATGAAGCGGGTGGTGTGATGTTTGCGCAGCTTTGGCACGTGGGCCGCGTATCCCATCCTTCAAATACAGAGGGGCAGCAGCCAATTAGCGCATCGGCGATTCAAGCAAAAGGCGTAAAAGTATTTGTTGATGAAGGCGGCAACCCTGGCTTTGTTGAGTCGGTCATGCCCCGAGAAATGAGCATTGAAGATATAAAAGCCGTGGTGGAAGAGTATCGCGTTGCGGCGCGCAATGCCGTAGATGCCGGATTTGATGGCATTGAGTTGCATTCGGCTAATGGTTACTTGCTTAACCAGTTTATTGATTCTCAAAGTAATACAAGAACTGATGAATACGGCGGAAGTGTACAGAACCGTATTCGATTCTTGAAAGAAGTGGTGCAGGCTGTGTCTGAGGAAATTGGCGCTGATAAAGTAGGTGTACGTTTCGCGCCCCTAACAACATTAAACGGGACGGTCGACGACAATCCCGAAGAGACCTATCTTGCTATTGCTTCCATGCTTAATAGATTCAAGATTGGCTATATGCATATTGCTGAAGCCGACTGGGATGATGCGCCGCAAATGCCAATATCATTCAAGATGGCTATTCGTGAAGCCTATAGCGGTCTGCTTATTTATGCCGGAAAGTACGACACAGAGCGTGCCGAAAAAGCTTTAACTGAAGGATGGGCAGATATGATTGGTTTTGGTCGACCTTTCGTGGCGAACCCAGATTTAACCTACAGACTGGCGAATAATGTACCGCTGAATGAGCACAACCCCGATACGTTATTTGGTGGTGGTGAGAAGGGCTACACAGATTATTCTTTTGCTAAATAGCCGGAAATTCCAGCGGGTGTGTAAAAAACACTTTGCTCAGGAAAAAGGGGCAATCCATTAAAAGTGAGCATGGCTCTTTTTTTACCAGAACGAACAGCACTTAAAACATGTTGTTCGTTCTAAAGCTTACTTTCGTCAGTCAGCAGTTAGACTCATTACGTAACAGCTATACGCAGTGATGTGTTAACACCGTCGATACTCACCGAGTCATTTCTGCACGTTACGGTTAATATTTACGATTGCGATATAGCCAAGTGAAAATTCCGCTTCCCGCTATTAACATTGACGTGGCAAGCCACAATTTAGAAATGGGCGTGCCGTTGGGGCACTGCAACGCCATCGTCGCCCCGGCAAGGTTCTGGCAATCGACGAGTTGGCCCAAGGCCAATACAAAAAGACCGAGAAGTACGCCGATAACGGCATAAGACAAATTATTGAACGACATACTTTTCCTAAAAGATTTTCCAATCAATTCGCACATTAAACGCACGCGACAATAAGCAATAATGCTCCAAACTAGTGCAGCTGAAGGCTGCTTTTTCAAACATTTACTCTATTTGTATGGGCTAAGACAGCCTACCCAACAGTATGTGTGCGCCATTGAACGGTGAAAATACTCGCTTCAACGAAGGTGCTTAAAATCCATACGAAAATTAGCACAAGCTCAGTGTCGCAATATTTGCGCCAACCCCTATCAAAATTCCTTCAAATTCGGTACTATCCGCGGTCTTAAATTTTTAACGAAATAAGCGGACTATGTTTGAAATAAACCCCGTTATGAATGCGATAAAAGATATCCGCGAGCGCACTGAAGCGCTTAGGGGGTATCTTTGACTTTGATGCAAAGTCAGAGCGTTTAGAAGAAGTTAGCCGAGAGTTAGAAAGTCCTGACGTTTGGAACGAGCCAGACAGAGCGCAGGCCCTTGGCAAAGAAAAAGTGGCCTTGGAGCAAATCGTAGAGACGATCCACAAGCTCGATCAGGGAACTGAAGACGTTGAAGGTCTTGTTGAATTGGCTGTTGAAGCCGAAGATGAAGATACCTTCGTTGAGGCCCAAAGTGAGCTTGAAGGCTTAATTGAGCAGCTAGAAGTGCTTGAGTTTCGCCGCATGTTTTCTGGCCCTAACGACGAAAACGACTGTTATATTGATATTCAGTCGGGCTCTGGTGGTACAGAAGCACAAGATTGGGCCAACATGCTGCTGCGCATGTATTTGCGTTGGGGCGAAGCGCACGGTTTCAAAACGGAACTTATTGAAGTGTCGGAAGGCGAAGTCGCGGGCATTAAAAGTGCTACGCTGCGCGTTCAGGGCGAATATGCGTTTGGCTGGCTACGCACAGAAACAGGCGTACACCGCTTAGTACGTAAATCGCCGTTTGACTCGGGCAACCGCCGTCATACGTCGTTTTCATCTGCGTTTGTATATCCTGAAATTGATGACGACATCGATATTGAAATCAACCCGTCTGATTTACGTATAGACACCTATCGCGCATCGGGCGCGGGTGGCCAGCACGTAAACAGAACAGATTCAGCGGTACGTATTACCCATGAACCTACGGGCATTGTGGTGCAGTGTCAGAACGACCGCTCGCAGCACAAAAACAAAGATCAGGCGATGAAGCAGTTAAAAGCCAAACTTTATGAGTTTGAACTGCAAAAACAAAACGCTGAAAAACAAGCGATGGAAGACAGCAAGTCTGATATCGGCTGGGGAAGCCAAATACGCTCTTACGTTTTGGACGACTCTCGCATTAAAGATTTGCGCACTGGCGTGGAAACACGCAACACTCAAGCCGTGCTGGATGGCGACTTGGACAAATTTATTGAAGCCAGCCTGAAATCCGGGCTGTAAACCGAACAACGAAGTGAAAGGTTATGACTGACCAACAAACAGACGATAACAAATTGATTGCAGAGCGCCGTGCTAAGCTAAGCGCTATTCGCGAGCAGTGCCGTGCAAACGGTTTCCCAAACAGCTTCCGTCGCGAAAACTATGCGGATGAGCTTCAAGCTAAGTTCGGTGAATTCGACAAAGAAACGCTACAAGAGCAGGGGAACAAAGTAAGCATCGCTGGCCGTATTATGGCAAAGCGTGGTCCTTTCATGTTGCTTCAAGATATGACTGGCCGCATTCAGGCATACGCAGATAAAGACACGCAAAAAGCCCTTAAAGCAAAATATGGCGCACTAGATATTGGCGACATTATTGGCGTGGCGGGTGAGCTGCATAAGTCAGGTAAAGGCGACCTTTACGTGAACATGGAGCAATACGAGTTGCTAACCAAAGCACTTCGTCCATTGCCAGAAAAATTCCACGGTTTGAGTGACCAGGAAACGAAATATCGCCAGCGCTACGTTGATTTGATCACAAGTGAACAAACGCGCAAAACGTTCATGATCCGTAGCAAGATCGTAAACGGTATTCGCAATTATCTTACCGATCGTGACTACCTTGAAGTAGAAACACCGATGCTTCAGGTTATTCCTGGCGGCGCGACGGCGAAGCCGTTTGTGACTCACCACAATGCGTTAGACATCGATATGTACCTGCGTATTGCACCAGAGCTTTATCTTAAGCGCCTAGTGGTTGGTGGTTTTGAGCGTGTGTTCGAAATTAACCGTAACTTCCGTAATGAAGGCTTATCAACCCGTCACAACCCAGAGTTTACTATGCTTGAGTTCTATCAAGCGTATGCAGACTACAACGACCTGATGAACCTTACCGAAGATATGCTGCGCACGCTGGCAGAAGATATTCTTGGTACAAGCATTATCAAAAACACAACTAAAGACGCTGAAGGCAACGTAACGTCTGAAGTTGAATACGATTTTGGTAAGCCGTTTGACCGCTTAAGCATGGGCGAAGCTATTCTTAAGTATTGGCCAGAAGCTAACGAGGAAGCTATTCGCGACCCAGAGGCGAACCTTGACGCGCTTAAAGCAATGGCGAAACAGCTTCACATTAAAGAGCCTGAAGTTGACGGCATTTGGGGGGCGGGTAAGTACCTTTGCGAAATCTTCGAAGCAACCGCGGAAGAGAAGCTTATTCAACCTACGTTTATTACAGAATATCCGTGGGAAGTATCGCCGCTTGCGCGTCGTAACGACAACAACCCATTCATTACAGACCGCTTCGAGTTCTTTGTAGGTGGACGTGAATTAGCGAATGGCTTTAGCGAGCTTAACGACCCAGAAGATCAGGCGGAACGTTTTGCAAAGCAGGTTGAAGAGAAAGACGCTGGCGACGATGAAGCCATGCACTTTGACGATGACTACATCCGCGCCCTTGAATATGGCTTGCCGCCAACGGCGGGTGAAGGTATCGGGATTGACCGTCTAGCTATGCTATTTACTGATAGCTCAACAATTAAAGATGTTATCTTGTTCCCACACATGAAGCCTCAGGCGCCAAAAGACGCGCAAGAAGCGGGTGAACAAGAATAATCTTAATCCTTAAATTGCGTGATTTAGGTGCTCGGCGCTGTTAAAGCTTCAGCGCCTTAACACGCTCTACTAAAAGGGTATTCTCGGGAACGGGAATACCCTTTTTTGTTGCCATATGTACAATGTAACCGTTGATGGCGTCTATTTCTGTTTGTCTACCGTGAGCAACATCCTGATGCATACTTGAGTAGTTTTCTCCGGTCGCCTTGGCTACAGACAGCACATTTTCATGAACTGACAGTGCATCAAAATCTAGCCCGTAAGCATCCGCTACCTGAGTAAACTCATTGCAAATTGTAATACGGCTTTGTTCAAATTCAGGCTTAGCAATGTGCTTATTTTGGATATTGTGAAGCGCCGTTAGTGGGTTAATCACAGCATTAACGGAAAGCTTCGTCCACAATGCTCTTAGAATATTATTTTGGTATTGCACCGGCGGAAGTGCGTTATCTAACGTCGCAATTGCGCTGGCTAGCTGTGGCGCTATTTGTGAGAGGGCGGCCAATGTTTGAGGTGATGGCTTATCTACATTAGGCGCGCCAATTTGCGTTGCGCCAACGCCAGTATACTTAACATGAAAATCGCCGCTCGACGCGCTTACTTTTAACGCGCCATGACTGGTTGTAGCAAGAAGCAACGGATAATCGCCGCCTAGTAAATCTCTTGCGATCTCAAGTCCGCCCATACCGTTGTGAAGCAGCACAACGGTAGGTTGTTGTGTGAGATAGGGAAGCCATTGCAATAGGGCTGCTTTAAGTTGATATACTTTTAAGGGGATTATCAGCACATCACTTTTAGGTAACACGATAGGTGAAGGCTTCGCAGGTTTTAGCGCAGTGGTTTGGCCGTTTTGCCAGTGTGCGCAAGAGGGCATGGTTTTCATGTCTCTGGGGTAGCAGTCATACGGCACGCCATTTTTCTGGGCGCTTGCAGCAATCAGGCTTCCTATGGCACCGCCGCCAACTATATGTAGTTTACCCATTAGCACCTATTAAACATTCAAAGTAGCTTCTATTTTCTTATGACTATTAGCACCTATTAGGTTGGCACCTATTAGGCCGTTCGCGTTTTCCCCTAGCACGCCGGCAAAAAGCGTGCGGGCAGGGAAGGCCATGGATAAGTCTCAGGCGCATTAAGCCCGTTGTACCAAGTCTGCACATCGGCTTCGTTTATGACTTCACCTGTATCGAAAGGTGCCGTAACCGATAATTCACCAGAAGACAAAGGTAGGCGCAAATGCCATGCATGAAGATACAGCCTGTCTGATGTCTCACCCCCATAAAGTGTATCACCCAAAATAGGTGCGCCAATGCTTTTAAGCGCCACACGAATTTGATGGGTTTTCCCCGAGTGAGGCTTTACGATAAAGCCTCGTGTGCCGGGCTTAGCCGCGCTACTGAAAAACTGAGTGATAGCCGGGTTTTCTGAGGTTTTTAGCAAAATCCGCTGGCCGCCTCGACGATTTTTCATGTCGCCCATTATCGTGCCTTGTTTCTTTTTAGGCTTGTGATCGCTTAGCGCCAAGTAGTATTTGCTCACACGTCGTGATGAGAAAAGCTCGCCAATTTCTCCGGCTACAGCTGCATTTTTAGCAAGACACAAGCAGCCCGACGTGCCCGTATCTAAGCGGTGGCATAGATGCAGTTCTGTTACGGCTAACTGCTTTTTTAATCGGGTGACAATGCCGTCTATTTTTTCTGGCTCGCCGTTTTTGGCAATATTTTCTCTAACATCTGCCTCACTAATGGCATCGTGCATAGCAATACCAATAGGTTTGTTAACAATAATGAGGTCTGTATTTTCAAAGAGAACGGGGATCGGCTGCACTAGCTATTTTCTAACTCTGATATGGCTTCTTCATAGTCAAGTTCGTCTACCGCATCGATAATAGCCGAGCGCTTTTCTTGAGGTAGGGCAAGGGCATCTAGCCATTCATCCAGTTTGTCCTGGGCGATAAACTCGCTCGCTTTCAGCGCTGTCATTAACTGTTTTCGCGCTTGCTCAGCTGCTGCTCCATTCGCCGGTGCCGGGGCAGAAGCTGTGACTTCTGGCTCTTTGATCAACGCATCAACCGCAGCAATGGTTTCATCTAGTACTGCGATAAAAGCAGGGTATTGTTCAGCAACGCGTTTGTCGTTTCTAAAGCCGCTTTCTACAGGCTTGCTCGCATTGTGCAAAGCAAAAAGCCCTAGGTTTCCTGTCACGCCTTTTAGTGTGTGAACAAGAGAGTAAGCCTCATTAAAATCACCCTTAGCAACATGCGCCTGCAAGTCAGCATCAAGAGAACGGTATTCGTCCGTAAACTTACCAAGTAGGGTGAACAACAGTTTTTTGTTACCACTTAGCTGTGACATTCCAAAATCAATATCGACTACTGTTGTTGACTGATCCATGCAACTATCCTTTTTATTTCGCAACTTCTATTGGGCTATTTCTATTCCAAATGGAAACCGTTTGTCAGTTCGTTCGTACCACTTAGCGAATTCAACTGGCTAAAGCCTATTTTACAAAAGACTATGAAGTGTAAGTGTATTTCAGAAATACACAAATTAATACAATCATAGCAAAGTCGAAGCAAGTAAAGCGCTAAAAAGTCTGGTAGTCTTCGAAAATTCGCTTGCGCTATAGAGATAGCAACCTCTGTTTTCACCCAATAAGCCAAGTACCACTCAGTGAATACAGAGTGAAAAGGCAGAGTGAAGAATGTGTAGTAATTTAAAAGGAATCATCATGTCAGGAAAACTGACCCTACGTACCTTCGTTATGACCATAGGCGTCATTGCAGTAACAGCGTGTCAGCACGTACAGGAAGAGAAGACGAATAACCAACTAAACACAGTAGCTGATTCGTCGAACACCGTGTCTATTCCTTACGAAAAGTACACATTAGAAAACGGACTTACCGTCATTCTCCACGAAGACCATTCTGATCCACTGGTTCATGTTGACGTTACCTATCACGTTGGTTCTGCGCGAGAAGAGGTAGGTAAATCGGGTTTTGCTCACTTTTTTGAGCACATGATGTTTCAAGGCTCAAAACACGTTGCCGATGAGCAGCATTTTAAGGTTATTACGGAATCGGGCGGTAACTTAAACGGCACAACCAATACCGATCGCACAAACTATTTTGAAACCGTACCGGCTAACCAATTGGAGAAAGTCCTTTGGCTGGAATCTGACAGAATGGGCTATCTGTTAGAAGCCGTAGACCAAACTAAGTTTGAAAACCAAAGAGAAACGGTTAAAAACGAGCGTGCGCAGCGTGTGGACAATCAGCCGTATGGATTACGTTTCGAGCTTAATGGTGAAGCGCTATATCCTGAAGGGCATCCATACTCGTGGATGACTATCGGCTATGTAGAAGATTTAGACCGCGTTGACGTCAATGACCTAAAAGCCTTTTTTAAGCGCTGGTATGGCCCGAACAATGCGGTCCTAACTATTGGTGGCGATATCGACGTAGCCAAAACCAAAGCGTGGGTGAATAAGTACTTTGGGGAAATCCCAACAGGACCGAAAGTAGAAGAGCCTGAGCCTCAGCCAGTAACGTTAGACGAAACCCGTTATGTAACGTTAGAAGATAAAGTTCATCTTCCGCTTCTGCAAATAACTTATCCTACAGTGTATGGTCGCCATGAAGACGAAGCGCCACTGGACGTGTTGGCCGATATTTTAGGCGGTGGAAAAACCTCACTGTTTTACAAAAACCTAGTGAAAGAAGGCATGGCGGTGCAAGCCGTGGTGTCTCACCCTTGCCGCGAACTTGCCTGTGAATTTCAGCTACTCGCTTTGGCTAACCCTGCAAAAATCACCTCACTTTCTACTCTTCAGAACGTACTGAATGAAACCCTAAAAGAGTTTGAGACACGTGGTGTAACGGCAGATGATTTAGCGCGCACAAAAGGACAAATTGAAGCGCGTACGGTATTTGGTTTACAAAGTGTATCTGGCAAAGTGTCAGCCCTCGCCGCTAACGAAACCTTTTATCAAACGCCAGATTTGATTGCCGAAGATATTGCGCGCTATAACGCCGTAACTGCTGAAGACGTTATGCGTGTTTACAATAAATATATTAAAGACGCCAATAGCGTTGTATTAAGCGTGGTGCCCAAAGGGCAGGTTCAGCTTGCTGCGGCTGAGCAGACCTTTGAACGTCCGGTGAGAAATATTGAAATCGATACGGTAGATGTGTCTGATAACGAAGCCTTTTCCAGTGCCCTATCTACCAATACCGCCCCTAGCTTTGATAGAAGCGTAATGCCGAAAGCCGGTGAGGCACCGGTTGTGGAAGTTCCTGATTATTGGGAGTCTGAACTTGCTAACGGCATTGAAATACTTGGCGTAACCAGCACCGAAACGCCAACGGTAACGCTTACATTAGGTATGGATGGAGGCATGTTGCTAGACCCTGAGGGTAAAGCGGGTACGGCCTACTTAACCGCGTTACTTATGAATGAAACTACAAAGCATTACAGCAACGAAGAATTAGCCAGCGAACTTGCAAAACTGGGTAGCGCTATCCGATTTAGTACTGCAGGTAGATACTCACAAGTTTACGTCTCTACCTTAACCAAGCATTTAGATGAAACCCTAGCACTGTTAAAAGAAAAGCTGTTCAACCCTGCGTTCACTCAAGAAGATTTCAACCGCATGAAAGAGCGTGTTGTACAAGGCTTGCAGCAGCAAGCGAAAACGCCGTCTAGCTTAGCTCGCCGCGCGCGTGACCTCGTTCTTTTTGGTGAAGATAACCGCGTGAGCCTGCCGGATGAAGGCACGCTGCAAACTGTGCAGAATATCACGTTGGAAGATGTTAAAACGTTTTATGCCAATTACTATTCGCCAGATAAAGCGAGTATCGTCGTTGTTGGTAACTTACCGAAAAAAGACATGGTGAATACACTAGACTTTATTGGTCAGTGGAAGGGGAATACCTATGAATTTGCTGATTACAGCGATTTTCCCAAGTACGAAGAAAACCAAATCTTCCTAGTGGATAGCCCAGAAGCGGTTCAGTCGGTAGTATTTATTGTTGATAGAAGCTTACCTTTTGATGCGACAGGCGATCACTTTAAGTCTCGCCTTATGAACTTCCCATTAGGGGGAGCATTTAATAGCCGCATAAATCTGAACCTTCGAGAAGATAAAGGCTTCACCTATGGAGCAAATAGTGGTTTCGTTGGTGGCAAAACCCTTGGCTGGTTTGAAGCAAGTACCGACCTCACTGCTGCTAACACAGGTGAAGGTATCGCTGAAATTTTAAAAGAGATTAATCGCTACCGCACTGAAGGTGTAACCGAGGAAGAAATTGCGTTCATGCGCAATGCCTTTACGTTAAGCGACGCACTTGAATTTGAAACACCTACCAGTAAAGCGCGCTTTTTAAGGCAATTGCTTAGCTATGGTCTTGATAAAGGCTATCGTGAAGAGCAGCTTGCTATTATCAACAATATTGATAAGAAAACGATGGATACCTTGGCAAAGCAATATTTGAATCTTGATAAGATGCAAATTATTGTAGTAGGCGATAAAGCTAAAATTTTGCCTCAGTTAAACGCGCTATCGATGCCAATTATCGAGTTATCAGTAGAGAGTAACACCCGAGAAACGTTAAACTGATAGATTGATTTTTGTTGAATTTACATTATTGCCCCCCCATAACAGGGGGCTATATTGACATAACGGACCACCATTTTGACTGTAGACTCATCCCGTTTTGAAGCGCGCATTGCTGCGCTTAAGTCACCCGAATTTCTCGCTGCGCTAAAAGATATTAAGCGCGGCGTTGAGCGCGAAGCCCTTCGTATAAACCCGAACGGTACGTTGGCACAAACACCCCATCCTAAACCGCTGGGATCTGCGCTAACCCATGATTCAATCACCACAGACTTTTCTGAATCGTTGCTTGAATTCATTACGCCGCCAGAAAACAGTGCTGCCAAAACGATTTCTCAGTTAAAAGATATCCATAAATTCGTTATTGATAATATTGGTGAAGAGCAAATATGGCCGCTAAGTATGCCATGCTTTATAGATGATGAAGCGCACATTCCCATCGCCTATTTTGGTGAGTCAAATGTGGGCAAGATGAAGCGTGTGTATCGCATTGGTCTGAAAAACCGCTACGGCAGTATGATGCAGGCAATTGCCGGCGTGCATTTCAACTTTTCTCTTCCCGAAACGTTTTGGAAGCTATGGGCTGAACTGAACGGAAAAGAACATTCTCAAGAGCAGACTTCAGCCGATTATTTTGGGCTTATCCGCAACTACCGCAGGTTGTGTTGGCTTATTCCTTATTTGTACGGTGCATCCCCTGCATTATGTGGATCGTTTTTAAAAGGAAAGCAGCATGCGTTACCTTTTAAAAAGGTAGGTAAGGGCACGGTATACATGCCATACGCGACATCACTTCGCATGAGTGATTTAGGCTACACAAGTGCAGAGCAATCGTCGCTTAAGATTTGTTACAACAAGCTAGACAACTATGTCACCTTGCTGCGCGATGCGATGAATACGCCGTCATCCCGGTTCAGCCAGTTTGCTGCAGGCGAAGAGGGCAATTATCAACAGTTAAGTCGCAACATCATTCAAATTGAAAATGAACTGTACTCGCCTATACGCCCTAAGCAGCCCACTCAGTCAATGGAAAAGCCAACAGACGCTTTGGTTAGACGCGGTATCAGCTACATTGAAGTGCGCGCTCTAGATGTAAATCCATTTTCGGCAATTGGTATTTCACAGACGCAATTCGATTTCTTAGATGTTTTTTTAGTGGCGTGCTTACTAATGCCAAGTGCAGAACTTGATGAAGCGCAGCTTAAAGAAGCTAAAGAGAATATGAATAAAGTGGTGTTAGAAGGGCGAAACCCTGATTTGCTCCTGCAAAATGGCGGAGAAAATATTTCACTACCTAACTGGTGTGCCTCGCTGTTTAAGTCCTTCGAGCAAGCGGCCGAATTACTCGACTTGGCCAATGATACGTCGCGTTACACACAAGCGGTGAACCTCGAGGCTGAAAAAGTGGCGGATCCGGCGCTAACGCCGTCAGGTAAACTACTTGCTACTTTGCTAGAAAGCGACAAAGATAATGGCGTGTTGGGCTTAGAACTGGCACAAGCTTTTCAAGCTGAGATGAAGTCTTTTGAATACACGGATACGGATGCTGCTGGTTTTGCTGCCCAAGCTGACGTGTCGTTTGCTGCTCAAAAAGAAATAGAAGCTACTGATGTTAAAGACTTTGATACATTTATTCGTGATTATTTCGCTGAGGCCCCAGCAAAAAAAAATGCCTGACATAGGTCAGGCATCGAAGGGTTCCAGGGAAACACACATTTTACTAGAACATTAGTTAAGACAAGCTATGAACCAAAAGTTCAAAAAATTGGTTGTTTTTTTATCAACTCTCATCGTTCTTTTTCCGCTGTTTATCGCTGGGTGTGCAACTACGCCTCCTAAAGACATCAGTAATTTGTGCGAAATATTCTACGAAAAGGACGATTGGTATGATGCAGCTGCTGATGCCCGCGATAAATGGGGTGTGCCTATACATGTTCCAATGGCCATGATGTATCAAGAAAGTTCCTTCCGCCACGATGCGCTTCCACCGCGTGATTACGTTTTCTTCGGGCTTATTCCTTGGGGGCGTGTTAGTTCGGCTTATGGCTATTCACAAGCGAAAACACCTACCTGGTCTGACTATATGAGAGAAACAGATAACAGTGGTGCGGATCGTGATGATTTCGAGGACGCTATCGACTTTATGGGATGGTTTATTTACAAGTCGCAAAAAGTGAACGGTATTTCTAAATGGGACGCCTACGCGCAATACCTTAACTATCACGAAGGATGGGGCGGGTACAAACGCAGAAGCTATGATAGAAAGCCGTGGCTGAAGAAAGTGGCGTCAAAAGTTAAAGCGCGCTCGCTGCGCTATGCTACGCAACTTAAAACCTGCGAGGAAGATCTTCAAAAAGGTTGGTTTATGAAGCTGTTTAGCTAAATTAAAGAAGCGACGTTATCGTCGCTTTTTTTATGCGTCTATGAACGTTGATTAAAATAAGTAGAAAACTATATTGAAGAAAAAATTGAGGGATAGACGGGCGTCTATCCCTCAGCGACGCTAAGCCAAGACCGTTTTTTACCCAACGTCGAACAGGCATTTACAAGATAGTGTAAATGAGAATGATTTGCAATACCTTTTTGTAAATTAATTTTATCCTCAATATGCAACAAATTTATCTGGCCCTGATCTTGTTCTATACTTTTCGAGTGGAGCAACGTATGGATATAGACAAGTTTAGTGCGCATGGAGAGGTTCACGCTCATTTTCAAGCAGAGCAAAATATTCTACATATAGACTTAGTAGGTCCGTTTAATCTTGAGTTCATGCAAAAGTATGAGCGTGTGGTTGGCGCACAAAGAAAGAATATTGATACACCGTGTTGGGGAAGCTTAGTAAATGTGCATGGTCTAGCGCTTGCGCCCATGGAGGCTACTAACGCTGGGCAAGAAATTGTTAGTAAAGCCGTAGCATTGGGACTAATCGCCACGGCAGTGGTGCTTCATGAAACAGAAGGTGTGGCAATGCAAAAGAAGTTTTGGTCTCGTGTTTATGAATCTTCAACACTAGCATTCGAATACTTTGACGACACTGCTCAGGCAACACTGTGGTTGAGTGAAAAAGTACTTGCTTGTCTGCAGGCCCACAACGTTAATCAGTTCAATAATGCCAGACGATAGCCATAACAGCCCTAACTAGGCGAATTCGCCCTGTTAAAACTGATCTTTGCTCAGTGCTCCACTCTATCAATTGAATGAAGGCATAACAGGAGGTAGCCATGGTAGGTAGTCAGCATCAATATCGTTTTTTCAACGTCAACAATGTTCTATTCGATATTCCAAGCAATGTATACGACGATAGCGTTGTCGACGGGTGGTTTAGGAATATCGCAAGAGAGGGTCAGAAACTTGATAAGTGGGTAATTCTATCTATACCCGATAAAAGTTTAACGATTACACATACTGCCGCATCTCAACTTTGTTCACGACTTCCCTTTCTGCGAACGTATGGATGTTTGGGGTTTCTTTTGCTTGCGAACCATGTAAACGCCAAAATCTTTCAACACAGTCTTCGAGCAACACCCCCCAATTTTGATATACAAGTTAGTGAGTCGATGGAGCAGCTGTGCCGTAATGCGGAGGCGTTGCTTGGTTATGAGGGAGACCTGAACATATTCAATCGTTACAACTAAGTATGGCAAAGCCCCAATTGTGATGGCGCGACGAATATGTGGATTCGTATTAACTGTATGTTGACCTGGATCAAATAATTAGGCCGACAGCTAACGACTAGAAATCGAATTTGATCTGGATCACATCCTCTATCTAACGCCTCTTCTACTATTTACTTAGTTGAAGAGGAGATTACTTATGTTGTGGACTATGATGAAAGACCCCGTAGTATGGGGCTCACTACTCGGTATAGGCATTATTGTAGCGATGATGATGTATTACACTTATTTGTTTATGCACAACAGTGCAGATGAAGACAAATAAGTCACCATGTATGAGTGTCCAGGCGCAAATTAACGCTTGTTGTTTTGAAGCGGTATGTCGATGAGTACCAGTAGTGCTGCTTGTCCACCGTATTCGAGGGGCGCTTGATGAAATGCACGTACGTGTGGGTGCTGTACTAAGTAATGGGGCAGGGCGGCTTTTAGCACGCCCTGACCAAAACCATGCATTACACACACGCAATCTATCAGTTCTTTTCTTGCCGTGTGAATAAGTGCGGCAAGCTCGGCTTTTGCCATCTCTCGGGTAAGGCCATGTAAATCTAACGTCATTTCTGGCGAGTAGTCGCCACGGCGCAGCTGCTTCAAAATATGCGTAGACTCACCTTCTTGGCAAAAGCGCATGGGCCCTTCTTGCGGCAACGCTGCCTGGTACATATCAGAAAAGTCGAAGCTTGCCGCTAATTGCTTACTGTGTTTTAGATGTTTACCTTTTACCTGCTGTGACTTCTTAAATAACTCAACTTGCTTATCAGGCTCAACTTTATCTTGTGATAAAGGCGTCACTCCCTGCATTGCATCGGCAAATGAAAAGGTCTCTTCCTCGGTATTCGTAGACATATTTCCATTACGGGCGCCTTCCTGTCTCGCCTGACTTTTATGGCGATGAGGTTCAGAAAGTTGCTTCTTTAATGCTTTGAGTTCTTTTTTAAAGGTTTTCATCAACAACAGCTTGGGTAAATACACTCGAGTTTAACGATTCAAAACGCCTAAATTATAACGAATAGAAAGATTCGGTACGTAGTTAATTATGTGAATCGGTATGAAGTTTGGGTATGATACCAGCTTTAAAATTTTTGATGTACCCAAACGCCATGACCGATAAGTTTTACCTTGAAGAAGCCATTGAAGATCTGCATACCCTGTTAGATATGACACGATGGGCAACCAGCCGTTTTAACGATGCGGCCTTGTACTTTGGTCATGGTACTGACAATGCATGGGATGAAGCGACAAGCCTAGTTATGCAAGCCTTACATTTGCCTCATCCTATATTGGAGCAAGTTGGGGACAGCGTAATGACGTCTCGCTTAACGAAAAGCGAGCGAGAGAAGATTGCAGAGCTTGTTTTAAAGCGCGTGCAAACTCGCATGCCATTGCCTTATATCACAAACGAAGCCTGGTTCTGCGGTATGCCGTTCTACGTAGACGAGCGAGTGCTCATTCCTCGCTCTCCATTTGCTGAACTTATTCAAAAAGAGTTTGCGCCATTTGTAGAATCTACGCCTAACAGTATTCTTGATATGTGCACGGGCGGCGCGTGTATTGCTATTGCGCTTGCTCATGCATACCCAGAGGCGCAGGTAGATGCCGTTGATATCAGCACAGATGCATTGGAAGTGGCCGATATCAATATTCAGGAGCATGGTCTTAGTCACCGTGTTTATCCCATTCAGTCTAACCTGTTTTCAAGTTTAGAAGGGCAGAAATACGACCTTATCGTGTCTAATCCGCCTTATGTTGACGCAGAGGACATGGCTGACTTGCCTGAAGAGTATCACCACGAGCCTGAGCTTGCCCTTGCCGCAGGTGAAGACGGTCTGGAACTGGTTGATATCATGCTTAAAGAGGCGCCAACTTACCTTAATGACGGTGGCTGGTTATTCGTTGAAGTTGGAAATAGCGAAGTGCACATGAGCGAAAGGTTCCCTGGCTTAGAAGTCATTTGGCTTGAGTTCGAAAATGGCGGTTCAGGTATTTTCGCAATTCAGAAAAACACATTAGTACAGTATTTTAGTAGTAAGGATTAACAGTTAATTATGTCAGGTAACAGCTTCGGAAAACTTTTCACTGTAACCACGTTTGGTGAAAGCCACGGCATTGCAATTGGCGGTGTGGTAGACGGTTGCCCTCCAGGACTTGAGATCACAGAAGAAGATCTTCAGGTTGATTTAGACAGACGTAAGCCCGGCACCTCTCGTTATACTACGGCGCGAAGAGAAGACGATGAAGTACAAATTTTATCTGGCGTATTTGAAGGTAAAACTACTGGCACCAGTATTGGTTTATTGATTAAAAATAAAGATCAGCGAAGCCAAGATTACGGCAATATCAAGGACCGCTTTCGTCCAGGCCACGCTGACTATACCTACGATCAAAAGTACGGAAGCCGTGACTACCGCGGTGGTGGGCGTTCGTCTGCACGTGAAACGGCTATTCGCGTAGCTGCAGGTGGTATTGCGAAAAAGTACCTTAAAGAAGTGCACGGTATTGAGGTATTAGGCTATTTGTCTCAGCTTGGGCCGGTAACGGTAGATAAGGTTGATCACAATGTAACCAACACTAACCCGTTTTTCTGCCCTGATGAGTCTAAGCTTGACGCGCTGGACGAGTACATGCGAGACCTTAAAAAGTCAGGCGACAGCATTGGCGCGAAAGTATCGGTTGTTGCGAAGAATGTGCCTGTAGGCCTAGGCGAGCCTGTTTTCGATAGGCTAGATGCTGAAATCGCCCACGCCATGATGGGAATTAACGCAGTGAAAGGCGTGGAAATTGGTGATGGTTTTGATGTTATTAATCAAAAAGGCAGTGAACACCGCGATACGCTTACTCCCGAAGGATTCACATCTAATCATGCAGGTGGCGTGCTAGGCGGCATCTCTACCGGTCAGGATATTGAAGTACACATGGCGCTTAAGCCGACCTCAAGTATTTCGGTTCCCGGTAAAACTATCAATAAAGACAATGAGGAAATCGATATCGTCACCAAAGGTCGTCACGACCCGTGTGTGGGTATCCGTGCTGTACCTATTGCCGAAGCCATGCTGGCGCTGGTATTGATGGATCATCTGCTGCGCCACCGCGCGCAAAATGCCGGTGTGCAGTCGACCACGAAACCAATTGCGGGTCAGGCATAGCAGTTTTTTAAATCGCAAGACCGCAATGCCAAGACTGCGACGTTAACGCGGATTAAAGATACACGCAGCATGAGCGCATGTCGCGCTAATTAATTTTATCATTCGCCACTGCCGGTTCTGCGCTAGTGGCGTTTTTGCATATGGAGATGTGAATTGTCACCAAATGGCCTAAACGATGCCAACAATACTGCAGCGAGCCCAGCAAGCAGCAAAACCGGCCTCTTTATTCTTGCTATCACCTACTGGCTTTACTTCGGTCAGCTTGGCGTGCTTGTGCCTTATTTAGGTATCTTCCTTGATGGGCGGGGATTTTCTTCTGCCGAAATCGGTGAACTTTTTGCTGTTATAACGCTAGCGCGTATTTTAGGGCCAGGCCTGTGGGCTGGCGTGGCCGATAAAACGGGTAATGCCATTGGCGTAATGCGTTTAGGCTGCTTGCTCACCGTACTAACTTTCAGTTCGGTGTTTTACTTCACCAGTTTTTGGGGGCTTACGTTGGCTTTCGGGTTAATGATGATGTTCTGGACAGCGGTGTTGCCTCAACTTGAAGTTATCACGATGAACACGGTGGCGAAAACCAATGCCACGTATGGGCAGGTAAGGCTATGGGGGAGCGTTGGCTTCATTTGTTTGACGGTCGGTGTAGGAAAGGCCCTAGATATTTTTTCTACCGATACGCCAGTGCACGCCAGTATTGGCGTACTCGCGTTACTGTTCATCAGTACCTTGTTCATACGTGCGCCCAAAGAAGCTGCACCTGAAACGTCTACGGCGGGAAGTATTTGGAAATACGCCAAACAAAAACCTTTCGCCATCTTTATATTCGCTTCAGCGTGCTTGCAAATTAGCTTTGGTGCGTATTACGGATTTTTCGCACTTTACATGCGCGACCTTGATTACAGCGGCCAACAAACTGGCATCTTTATCGCGCTTGGGGTACTTGCCGAGGTGGGGATATTTCTTATTGCCCGCCGTCTGATTAGCCAGTTTGGCGTGTGGAATTTATTGTTTGTGAGCATCGCACTGACAGGGCTTCGCTGGTATGTCATGGCGGCATTCGCTGATACCTTTATGGTGATTGTGTTGAGTCAGCTTATTCATGCGTTAAGCTTTGGTTTAACGCATGCAGTATCGGTGCATTTTATCCACCAGTTCCTGCCGAAGGCGTATCAAAGCCGAGGGCAAGCGGTATACATCAGTATAGCGTTTGGATTAGGTGGCGCATTTGGCAACTACATGGCAGGGCAGCAGTGGCAGCAAGGCACTAACGCCTATGAGACGTTCGTTACCGCAGCCGTTTTTGCAGCAATAGGCGCACTGTCATTGTTACTGTGTTCCAGAAAAGAAATGGAAAGTGCAAAGGCGGCTTAAAATCTTGTTCTGAGGGCTGACCGCAGGCTTACGCCTGCGGTGCACGTTTACACTCTGATATCACGTCAATACCATCATCACCATTGTCTTGCTCTAAACGTACATCAAATTTCCACAGCCTGTGCAGGTGGCGCATAACTTCATCTTTTGAATCACCTAGCGGAATTCCTCGCTGAGGAATATAGCGAAGAGTAAGCGAACGATCGCCTCTCACATCAACGTTATGTACCTGAATGTTGGGCTCTAAATTACTCAAATTGTATTGAGCAGACAGCTTCTCTTTAATAATTTGATAACCCATTTCGTCATGAATAGCGCTCACCGCAATAAAGGGCTTGGTGGTGTCATCTTCAAGGGCGAATAACTTAAAGTCGCGAATAACTTTAGGCGATAAAAACTGACTGATAAAACTTTCGTCTTTAAAGTTTTCCATGGCGAAATGCACGGTCTCAAGCCAGTCTTTTCCCGCAATACTTGGAAGACATTTATAGTCTTCTTCAGTGGGAGACTGACACACCCGTTTAATATCCATGAACATGGAAAAGCCTAACGCATACGGATTGATGCCAGAGTAATAAGGGCTGTTGTACTCTGGCTGCATTACGACACTTGAATGACTGTGCAAAAACTCCATCATGAAGCGGTCGCTGACCAAACCCTCGTCATACATCTCATTTAGAATGTGGTAGTGCCAAAAACAGGCCCATCCTTCATTCATTACTTGGGTTTGTTTTTGCGGATAAAAATACTGCGAAACTTTCCGTACAATACGCACAATTTCACGTTGCCAAGGTTCAAGTAAAGGTGCGTTTTTTTCAATAAAATAAAGCAGGTTTTCTTGCGGTTCTTGTGGAAAACGAATTTTTTCTTTGTGTTTGCTATGCGGGCTATTTGGCAGGGTGCGCCAAAGCTCGTTCACTTGCGATTGCAGGTAGGCCTCGCGCTCTTCTTGTCTGTTTTTCTCTTCCTGTAACGAAATTTTCTGCGGGCGTTTGTATCGGTCAACGCCGTAATTCATTAGCGCGTGGCACGAGTCGAGCATATTTTCGACTTCGTCAAATCCATATTTTTGTTCGCATTTAGCAATGTAGTTTTTAGCAAATACTAGGTAGTCGATGATAGAGCTGGCATCGGTCCAGGTTTTGAATAAGTAGTTGCCTTTGAAGAATGAGTTGTGACCGTAGCACGCATGAGCCATAACGAGCGCTTGCATAGTAATGGTGTTCTCTTCCATTAAATACGCAATGCAGGGGTCAGAGTTAATGACGATTTCGTAAGCCAGCCCCATTTGTCCACGACGGTATTGTTGCTCAGTTTGAATAAACTTTTTGCCAAAGCTCCAGTGCGTGTAGTTAAGCGGCATGCCGATGCTGGCGTAAGCATCCATCATCTGCTCTGCGGTGATCACCTCAATTTGATTGGGATAGGTGTCTAACTTAAATTTTTTGGCGATGCGATCGATATGTTGCTCATACTCTTCGATAAGTGGAAACGTCCAGTCGGGCCCATCGCTTAATAAGTGGCGTTTTGATGTTTCAGGCTTGCTGTTTTCTTTTGCCATAGCGTCGGTTGTCATATTAGGCTCCTTGCTGCGCATCTTGTTCAGAGCGTTTGAATAGCTCTCTGAACACAGGATAGATGTCGGCCTGTGTTTGTATGTGCTTACATACAAAGTTGTCGTGAGTGGCGGCCACTTTCTCGTATTCTCGCCACAAACTTTGGTGCTGCCTCTCGGTTATCTCTATATAGGCATAGTAACGGGTTGCGGGTAGCAGTTTAGCGGTAAGCAAGTCACGACACTGTGGCGAGTCATCAGCCCAGTTATCGCCATCTGACGCTTGTGCTGCATAGATATTCCAGTTTCCATCGCTGTAGCGCTCGCGAACGACTTCATCCATTAGCTTCAATGCACTTGAAACAATAGTGCCGCCGGTTTCTTGAGAGTAGAAAAACTCGTGCTCGTCTACTTCCTTTGCTTGCGTGTGGTGACGAATGTACACCACGTCTACATTTTCGTAGGTTCGCGTCAAAAAGAGATACAGCAAGATATAAAACCGTTTAGCCATGTCTTTGGTGGCTTGGTCCATAGAGCCAGATACATCCATTAAGCAAAACATTACGGCTTTGCTTGAGGGAAGCGGACGCTTGTCATAGTTCTTAAAGCGCAAATCGAAAGTATCAATAAAAGGCACTCGGGCTATTTTGGCTTTAAGTGCTTCAATTTCTTCTTTTAATGCATTTATGGCTAACGTATTGTCGTGCTTGTCTTCTATAAGCAGTGCAAGTTTTTCTTCAAGCTCTCTCAGTTTCTTTCTATCACTTCCGCTTAAGGCAATACGCCTTGCCACAGAGCCTTTGAGTGAGCGAACAATATCTAAATTACTTGGCACGCCATCGGTCTGATAACCTGCGCGATAAGTTTCGTATTGGGTGACTTTATCAAATTGATTTTTCTTTAAGTTGGGAAGCGCTAAATCTTCAAAAAGTAGGTCTAAATATTCGTCTTTGGATATAGAAAATACGAACTCATCTTGGCCTTCGCCTTCATTGCTGGCGTCGCCTTCGCCTGCGCCCTTGCCACCGCCACCTGGCGGTCTATCAATTTTATCACCCGCTGTGAATTGGTCGTTGCCAGGGTGGACAATATCTCTACTGCCGCCGCGGCCGGTATGAAAAATAGGTTCAGAGATATCTCTGGCTGGAATGCTAATTTGCTCGCCAGAATCTAAATCGGTAACAGAACGTTTACCCACTGCATCAGAAACAGCGCGCTTTATCTGCTGTTTGTAACGCTTTATAAAGCGCTGGCGGTTTACCGTACTCTTACCTTTGCTGTTTAACCTTCGGTCAATAAAATGCGCCATACACACCTGCTTGTCTTGTTGTGAACTACAAATAACCGTGCTGAAGCACGCATTACACGCGCTTCAGCACCACATGCGTTTAGCGCTAAGACGCTTTACGTACGCGCAGGTACCATTCACACAGCAACCGAACTTGTTTTTGCGTATATCCCTTCTCGGTCATACGATTTACAAAGTCGTCGTGTTTTTTCTGCTCCTCTGCAGAGCCTTTGGTGTTGAAAGAAATAACCGGCAGTAAGTCTTCCGTGTTAGAGAACATTTTCTTCTCAATCACGGTGCGAAGTTTCTCGTAACTGGTCCATGCTGGGTTTTTGCCGCCGTTATTTGCACGGGCTCTCAAAACAAAGTTAACGATTTCGTTACGGAAGTCTTTCGGATTACTTATTCCTGCAGGCTTCTCTGTTTTTTCTAACTCAGCATTCAGTGACG
The DNA here is from genome assembly GCF_022348315.1 of Alteromonas sp. MmMcT2-5. Taxonomy (NCBI): domain Bacteria; kingdom Pseudomonadati; phylum Pseudomonadota; class Gammaproteobacteria; order Alteromonadales; family Alteromonadaceae; genus Alteromonas; species Alteromonas sp. MmMcT2-5. The sequence continues at coordinate 319,649 of NZ_JAKRFB010000001.1, forward strand.
CTCTGTCGAACAGCTGTCCGGTTTCTGGGTCGCGATACTCTTGGTCTTGGATCCAGAAATCAGCATAGGTTACATAGCGGTCAAACAGGTTTTGCCCATATTCAGAATACGATTCTAAGTAAGCCGTTTGAATCTCTTTACCAATGAATTCCACGTAGCGAGGAATGAGGTAGCCTTTCAAAAACTCCAAATACTTATCAGCGGTTTCTTGAGGGAACTGCTCCCGTTCAATTTGACGCTCCAGTACATAAAACAAATGGACTGGGTTTGCCGCCACTTCTTGATGATCGAAGTTAAAAACCCTGGAGAGAATCTTAAATGCAAAGCGGGTGGATAACCCTTCCATGCCTTCATCGACACCGGCGTAGTCGCGGTACTCTTGATAAGACTTGGCTTTCGGGTCGGTGTCTTTCAGGCTCTCGCCATCATACACGCGCATTTTAGAAAATAGACTGGAGTTCTCTGGCTCTTTCAAGCGCGATAACACAGTAAACTGCGCTAAACACTCTAGCGTGTCTGGCGCACAGGGCGCGCCGTTAAGCTCGCTGCTGTCTAGTAACTTTTTGTAGATCTTAATTTCTTCACGTACTCGCAAACAGTACGGTACTTTTACTATATAGACACGGTCTAGGAAGGCTTCGTTATTCTTATTGTTTCTAAACGATTGCCACTCAGATTCGTTTGAATGCGCAAGTATAAGCCCATCGAAGGGAAGGGCAGAGAAGCCCTCTGTTGGGTTGTAGTTACCCTCTTGTGTAGCAGTTAAAAGTGGATGCAGCACTTTAATCGGTGCTTTGAACATCTCCACAAATTCCATTAAGCCCTGATTGGCCTTACATAGTGAACCTGAATAACTGTAAGCATCAGGGTCGTTTTGTGCATATTGTTCTAAGCGGCGAATATCAACTTTACCCACCAAAGATGAAATATCTTGGTTGTTTTCATCACCGGGTTCGGTTTTAGCGATACCCACCTGGTCGAGTACTGAAGGGTAAACGCGAACCACCTTGAACTGGGTAATATCGCCATTGAATTCATGCAGGCGTTTGCGTGCCCACGGCGACATGATGGTTTTTAAGTAGCGCTTAGGAATGCCGTACTCTTTTTGTAAAATGTCGCCATCTTCTTTGACATCAAACAGACAGAATGGATGGTCGTTAACAGGCGAGCCTTTCAGCATGTAAATAGGTACGTGCTGCATCAATTCTTTAAGTCTCTCTGCCAGAGACGATTTACCGCCACCCACTGGGCCGAGCAAATAGAGAATTTGTTTCTTTTCTTCAAGACCTTGTGCGGCGTGTTTAAGGTAAGAAACGATTTGTTCTATGGCTTCTTCCATGCCATAGAATTCTGAAAAAGCTGGATAACGAGAAATAACGCGGTTTGAGAAAATGCGGCTAAGTGCCGGGTCGTTGGCAGTGTCGATTAATTCAGGCTCACCAATAGCTTGTAGCAAACGTTCTGCTGCATTTGCATAAGCGGTTTGATCCTCTTTACAAATTTCAAGGAACTCCCCAATGGTGAACTCTTCCTGTTTTCGCTCTTCATAGCGACTTTGATAGTGTTCAAAAATACCCATGAATACCCCTTAAATACGGAACCCCGTAATTTCAGCTTAGTAGGTATTTGGGAAAACGATAGTAATTATTGTGTATAGTTTTTAATCTTTTCGTCTAATGAAAAATGCAACTTTAATAAGAATTTAGTGTCACTTAATGAACAATAGTGCATAAAAAAAGCCCCGCTTGGAAGCGGGGCTTTTTATAACTGATACTTTACGCTCTTAAAAGCGCAAGGCGCTTAACGCTTCAGTCTTTGGCTTATGCAAAGTTGCTGCTTGCGAATTCCCAGTTAACCAGCGCCCAGAAATTTTCTAGGTACTTAGGACGCGCATTGCGGTAGTCTATGTAGTAAGCGTGTTCCCAAAGGTCAACAGTAAGCACTGGCGTAAGGTCGTCGCCAGAAATAGGCGTTTGCGCGTTGCTTGTGTTAACGATATCTAGGCTGCCGTCTGCAGTTTTAACTAACCACGTCCAGCTTGAACCGAAGTTGTTAACCGCTTTATCGTTAAATGCTGCTTGGAAGTCTGCAAATGAGCCCCATTTCGCGTTGATAGCTTCTGCTAGCGCGCCTGTTGGCTCACCGCCGCCATTCGGGCTTAGACAGTGCCAGTAGAACGTGTGGTTCCATACCTGCGCTGCGTTATTGAAAACACCGCCGTCAGAAGATTTGATGATTTCTTCTAGGCTTTTGTTTTCCATGTCAGTACCTTCAACTAGGCCGTTAAGCTTAGTTACATAAGTAGCGTGGTGCTTGCCATAGTGGTACTCAAGCGTTTCAGCAGAAATATGCGGTTCTAGTGCATTTTGTTCGTATGGTAATGCTGGTAATTCAAAAGCCATGACGGTCTCCATGTTGGTTTAGTATTGTAGTCTAAAGCCCACTTATCTTCGCCTGTTCAATAAGTGCATATTAATTCTATGTTCAATATACTGCTTTAGACGCTAAAGCATATCCCAAATGTGGGGATAAAGTCCTATAACTCAATGACAAAAATGTGAATTTTTTTTCAAAAGTTAAAATGTGACACTAATTTGTATTGCAATGTATGGGTAGATAACGATCCAGAGGTTGAAAAGATCAATTCAGCTATGGGTAATTAAACATAAAATTATGATACCCTTTCCCTTGATAAATCATTCATGCATTCCCATCTAACTGGGAATACACTTTTGTGCTCAGAGGAATCAAATGGATAATACTGAAAATCAATCAACGCTAGATAGAATCAAGCAGCAAATCGAAGAAAACCCAATTTTGTTGTATATGAAGGGTTCTCCTAAACTACCTAGCTGTGGCTTTTCTTCACAAGCATCGCAAGCGTTGATGTCATGTGGCGAACCATTTGCTTATGTAGATATTCTTCAAAACCCAGACATCCGCGCAGAACTACCAAAATATGCAAACTGGCCGACATTCCCGCAACTATGGGTTGAAGGTGAGCTTGTAGGCGGTTGCGATATCATTATTGAAATGTTCCAACAAAACGAGCTTCAACCGCTTATTAAAGAAACGGCTGCAAAGTACAAAGAAGCAGAGTAAATCTTGTTTCCATATACAAACCTTTAGGTTTGTAAAAAACGATTTAAAAGCCGGCTTATAGTCGGCTTTTTTTATTAAAACCCGCCAAAAATCCCGCACTTTTATTCCCGTAAAAATTATATAGACAGGTCAGAAATTAAAATCCTCTACGGAGTGAAAAAATATTTTTATTTTGTCGAAAAAGGTTTGTTTTTTAATATCTTGCGTTCTATAAAAAACACCATCTGACCGCAAATGAGTCAGTGTTGAAGGTAAAAAAATAACAACTACTCTGAGCATTTTTTTAATGTGTTTAAAACGCTGAAGGTGTCTTAGAGAAACTCCGGGAAACCACCATGAATACAACCTTGTCTTTATTGACCAAAAACGTGCGTGGCGTATTAGCCGCATCAGCTGCGTTTTCAGTAATGGCCGCTGCACCTGTTTATGCGCAAGAAGCTGAAGAGAGTGCTAAGGCCGAAGATTTTGAACAAATTGCGGTAGTTGGTTCACGTGCAGCGCCTCGCTCGGTCGCTGACTCAGCGGTGCCAATTGATATTATTTCTGACGAAGAGTTTAAGCAGCAGGGTGCCACTGATATGGTATCTATGATGCAGACTGTTGTTCCGTCTTTTAACGTAAACGACCAGCCGATCAACGATGCTTCAACGCTTGTTCGTCCTGCTAACCTTCGCGGTATGGCATCAGACCACACGCTTGTGCTTGTAAATGGTAAACGTCGTCACCGTTCTGCGGTTATCACTTTCCTTGGTGGTGGTCTTTCTGACGGTGCACAAGGTCCTGATATTTCTGTTATCCCAGCAGCGGCATTAAAGCAAGTGGAAGTACTTCGTGATGGTGCAGCAGCACAATACGGTTCTGATGCGATTGCGGGTGTAATTAACTTCGTACTTAACGATGCATCAGAAGGCGGTTCGTTTGAAGCCCGTTACGGCTCTTTCTACGAAGGCGACGGCGACATGATTCAGATGTCGGGTAACGTAGGTCTTCCTCTATCTGACAAAGGCTTTATTAACCTTTCAGCTGAATACCGTACTGCAGACGACACATCTCGAAGTGTACAGCGTGCAGACGCTGCTGCATTGATAGCGGCTGGGAACACTTTTGTAGCAGATCCTGCGCAAATTTGGGGCTCACCTGAAATCAAACACGACATCAAACTTTTCGCTAATGCAGGTATTGAGCTTTCTGCTACCTCAGAAGCTTACATGTTTGGTAACTACGCCGAGCGTGAAGTTGAAGGTGGTTTCTACTTCCGTAACCCACACAATCGTGGTGGTGTGAACGATGGTGGTACAAATGACGATGGCGAGCAACTACTGCTTGTTGGTGATTTAACCGGTGATATGTCAGGTAACTGTCCAACCGACATCGTAGTTGGTGATAACGTACTAGAGAACCCGCGTTATATTAACGAAGTTCAGAACAACCCTGACTGTTGGGCGTTCAACGAAATGTTGCCGGGTGGTTTCACACCTCGTTTCGGTGGTACGGTTACAGATATGTCACTTGTCTTTGGTACGAAAGGCGAACTTGACCACGATATCACGTATGACGTGAGCTTGAACCTGGGCCAAAACGAAGTTGACTTTGCTATTAGCAACACCATCAACCCGTCTTTAGGTCCAGAAACACCTACAGAATTTAGCCCAGGTCGCTATACGCAGTCTGAGCAAACCCTTGATATTGATTTCACTAAGCCGTTCGATGTTGGTTTATATGAACCACTATTCGTGGCAACTGGTTTCCAATATCGCAACGAAAGTTATGAGAGCTTTGCAGGTGATACTGCCTCTTATGAAATAGGTCCGCTGGCGACACAAGGCTTTGGCATTGGCTCAAATGGTTTCCCTGGCTTGGCGGCCAATAGCCAAGGTCGTGTGTCCCGCAACAACATCGCACTGTACATTGACGCAGAAGCGTATATCACTGAAAACTTCATGTTAGCCGGTGCGCTACGTTATGAAGACTTCTCTGATTTCGGTGACACAACGAAAGGTAAGATTGCTTTCCGTTGGCAAGCACTTGAGAACATCGCTTTCCGTGGTGCGTTCTCAACAGGCTTTAAAGCACCTACCCTTGGTCAAAGCAACGTGCGTAACGTAACTACCGCGTTTGGTACAGGTGGTGAACTTATTGACCGTGCAACACTGCCTCCGACAGATCCAGTGTCTCAACTTAAAGGTGGTGAGCAGTTAACGCCTGAAGAGTCAGAAAGTATCACGTTTGGTGTGGTAGCCGATTTCGATAATGGTCTATTCATTACCGCAGACTACTACAACATCGAACTGACTGACCGTATCAGTACTGCCTCTGGTATTGCGCTGACTGAAGAAGACATTGCCACGCTGCTTGAGCAAGGTATCAACGATGCGTCTAGCTTCTCTGAAATCAGCTTCTTTACTAATGACTTCGACACCACCACCGAAGGTGTAGACGTAGTAGCGAACTATTCGATGGATATGATGGGCGGTGAAACTAAGTTCTCACTCGCATATAACTGGACATCTACAGAAGTTGACCGCGCGTCGGACAATATCTCTGATTTCCGTATTCGCATGCTAGAAGATAACCTTCCAGCGGTACGTTACAGTGCAACAGCTAACCACACTAATGGCGACTGGCGCTTCCTTGCGCGAATGAACTACTACGGTAGCATCTTCGAAGATCACCTAGACTCTGCATTGCCGATTGACAAAGTAGGTTCTGAAATTACGTTCGACTTTGAAGTGGCATATAACTTCACTGAAGAGTTCACGGTAACTGTTGGTGCTAAGAACGCGTTTGATGAATACCCTGACGAAAACAACACTGATGCAGGTGGTATCACCTACGCACAGATTGCAGGTTCAGCGTATCCGACAACATCACCAATTGGTATAAACGGTGGCTTCTACTACCTAAGAGGTGTTTACACTTTTTAATAGGTAAGCAATTACCTATAAACCAAACTTTCACTTAATGTTTCAAAGTTAAGGGGGCATTAGCCCCCTTTTATTTTATTAGGTGAAAAAGAACGAAAAAGCAGGCATTATTGATGCCAATGTAAGCAAATCGAAACACACAACATTTAATATTATGACGAGAAAGTCGACAGTAGCTGAAACCTTCTTAAAATACCGCTCAAAGCTAATGCGTGCGGTAGGTTCTATTGTTGGCGCCGACGACATTGAAGACATCGTGCAAGAAGCTTTTATTAAAAGCTACGAAGCAGAGTTAAAACAAGAAATACAGTATGAGCGTACCTATATGCTCAAGACAGCGCGTAATCTAGCGCTGAACCATGTTGCGAAAGCTGAAAACAAAAATAAGCAGCAGCTCGATGACATGGATATTTTGCCTTATGAGCTTGTAGGGCACAGTTTAGAAAAAAATGTAGAAAGCAAAGAGCGTTTTATTCATTTTTGCCGAGCGACAGATACACTGTCTGCTGATGTAAAACGCGTATTTTTGCTGAAAAAAGTATATGGCATGCGACAAAAAGAGATTGCAGAGCTTGTGGGGCTAAGCGAAAGCACCGTTGAGAAGCATGTCGCCAAAGGTTTAATGATGTGCTCTAGGTACTTAGCCGAGCTGTCAAAGGACAGTGCATCCCCCCGTGCCACTGCTAACGCGACTCAGGACATAAGCCGTAGTTAACATGAATAATATTCGCCAGTTTTCAAGCAAAGAAGATATCCAAGAGCAAGCATGCTTATGGATAAGCCGTCTCGATCGCGGCTTAAACAGTGACGAAAAGACGGAGCTAGATGCTTGGTTGTCGGAAAGTAATGCGCATCGTCAAGCTTTGCTCGACGCCGCTAGCTTGTGGGACGACATGTCGGTATTAAATGAATTGAGCGGTTTATTCCCGCAGCCTACCTCACGTCAGTCGTCGAAAAAACGCAATATGCCTAAAACAGCGGTTTGGGGCATTGCGGCCACATTTTTAGTGATGGCAATTGCTGTTGGGGTAGTGGTTCAGCGCACGTGGCTAAATAGCACCCCTGAATTCGCAGCGGTAACACAAAAGGTACAAACCGGTGTTGGCGAACAGAAAAACGTGACGCTAGCCGATGGCTCTAAACTTCATCTAAATACAAACTCTGTCGTTACCGTAGATTTCTCATCAACGGCGCGCAATATCGTTTTATTGAAAGGGGAGGCACACTTTGAAGTGGCTCACGACACGTCTCGCCCGTTCTCTGTGACTGCAGGCAACAACACCGTTACCGCTGTTGGAACTGCCTTTAATATGCAATATGTGGATGATAATGCGTTTGAGTTAGTGGTTACCGACGGAAAGGTATTGGTGAAAGATCGCTTTAAGGCTTCATCCTCAAATGAATCGCTCTTCACTAAACGTCCTGTTGCTGAAGAAGGACTTCTCATGTTCGCAGGTGAAAAAGCAACAGTGCAAGGTAAAGTGGAAGGCCGTGAAAGCATGTCTCAAAATGACATTGACGACGATTTAGCGTGGCAACAAGGTATGATTGTATTTAAAGGTGAACCGCTAGAGGCCGTATTAGTTGAGATTGGGCGCTATACACCCGTTCGCTTTAACATTTCGGATGAAAGTCTGCGCAAGCGACGTGTAGCGGGCTACTTTAAGGTAGGCGATATAGACGGTTTGTTGTCAGCACTTAAGAGCAGCTTTAACATCAACTACGAGAAAGTCACAGAAACAAGTATTGAGCTTAAGCTAGCGAAAAGTTAAATATTTCTGAAAGATAGGTGCTTTCTACTATTCGTAGTTGGCATCAATTTCTTTAATGTGACAATATAATTAAAATAATAAGCACATCGATTTTATATCTTGCAATACAGCAATTTTGCGATAAGCAGGCAAACTAAAAAGGCAATAGAAAAGCTGCATGCCCTCGCGTGTTCGGCCCAATGCCTTTCGCAAAAAAGAATGTGCAAATTCTCCCGTATTTTGTCCCTCTCGGCACTACACATAGCGTCCGGCTTTTTTCTTTTCATAGCACCAGCGCCAACGCTTCATGCACAAACAGACAGCCCTTCGCAATCACCCGACCAAACCGAACCAAAATTGGGTGCTTACAACTTTTCAATACCCGCACAAAATGCTAATGAAGCGCTAACCGAACTAGCTAAACAGGCAAATACCACATTGCTTTTTCCTTTTGATTTAGCAAAAAAAGTGAAAACAAACGCATTGGAAGGTACGTTCACACTGAATGAAGCGCTGGCACAGCTTCTTGAAGGAACAGAATTGGCGGTAGTGACTGATGAAAGCGGTGCGGTAAGTATTCGTTCTCGCTCATCGTTAGTGGCGAAGGAAACACAGCCACAAGATACCGAAAAGAAAACAGACGAGGGAGGCAATGGACTTGAAAAAATTGCGGTCGTCGGTACTCGTAACTCGCCTCGAAGTGCTGTTGACTCACCAGTTCCTTTGGATGTGATTGGTTCTGAAACCCTTAACTCACAGGGAAATTCAGACGTGCTTTCTATGTTAAGCGTGATGGTTCCTTCGTTAAACGTAAACGATCAGCCCATCAACGATGCCAGTAGCCTGGTAAGGCCGGCGAACCTTAGAGGCATGTCCTCGGATCACACGCTTTTGCTGCTTAACGGAAAGCGACGCCATCGCTCTGCGGTAATCACGTTTTTAGGCGGAGGTTTATCTGACGGTGCACAAGGGCCTGATATATCGGTTATTCCTGCCTATGCGTTAAAGCAAGTCGAAGTATTGCGAGATGGTGCAGCAGCCCAGTACGGCTCAGACGCCATTGCAGGCGTGATTAACTTCGTACTTAAGGATGCTCGTGAAGGAGGGCATGTTGCGCTGAAAGTTGGCGGATACAGTGAAGGCGACGGCGAACTGTTTCAAGTGCAGTTGAATAAAGGCTTTGCTATTGGAGAAAACGGCTTTTTAAATGCAACGGCAGAGTATCGTCAGCAAAATGGCACGTCGCGCTCTGTACAGCGGATTGATGCGCAGAACTTGATTGACCAAGGGAATGTGTTCATCGCGTCACCGTCCCAAGTATGGGGAGCGCTTGATGTTAACGAAGATATTAAACTTGCGCTAAATGCAGGCGCAGACATTTCGTCTAAATCACAATTTTACAGCTTTGCCACTGCAGCAAGAAGAGAAATAAACGGTGGTTTTTACTTTCGAAATCCGCAAACCAGAGAAGGGGTGTTCAGCCGTACCGACCCAAATACAGGGGAAAGTCGTCTGATTGTAGCCGATCTCGATGGATTGGAAAGTGGAATTGCTTGCCCTTCTATAACTTTTTCCAGCAATAGCGTATTGCTGGACCCCTCGTATCAACTAATTGCAGATAACACAACGGCGCTTGGTGCCAACTGTTTTGCTTTCAATGAGTGGTTCCCTGGCGGTTTCACACCAAAATTTGGGGGTACGATAACGGATGCTTCTGTTGCGATGGGCGTTAAACATGAGTTACCTAATGGCTGGGCGATGGATGCCAGTGCGACATTGGGCTACAGTGACATTGAGTACACCATCTCAAATACAGTTAATCCATCGTTAGGGCCACAAACGCCAACGTCGTTTTCGCCCGGTGGTGTGTCGCAAGTAGAGCGAACGCTTAACTTAGATTTTAACAAACTCATTCAAACTATTTTCGACGATCCGGTTAGCATTGCCGTGGGCTTAGAATGGCGTAAAGAAACCTATTTTCAAAAGTCCGGCGACGAAGCGTCATATATTGCAGGCCCTTTCGCTCTAGAGCCGCCACTTGGGTTGAACCAAGGCTTTTCCATCGGTTCCAACGGTTTTCCGGGGTATCAGCCTCAAAGTGCTGGGCACTGGAGCAGAAGCAATTGGGCCGTGTACGCCGATTTGGAATTTTATGTTACCGAAGCATGGCAGTTTGGCGTGGCCACACGTGTAGAGCATTTCAGTGATTTCGGCTCGACATTCGATGGGAAATTGAGTACTCGCTATAAATTAAATGATATTTTTGCATTACGCGGATCTGTAAACACCGGTTTTAAGGCGCCAACAGTAGGGCAGAGTAATGTTATCAACGTAACTACCGCCTACGGTGTTAACGGTTTGGAAGACCAAGCAACGCTGCCTCCAACTGATCTTATCTCACTGCAACTAGGCGCAACTCCACTGACGCCTGAAGAATCGGTGAACTTTAGCCTTGGGCTTGTTATGCAGGCAAGCGAGAACTTTTTTGCGACGCTCGACTATTTCAATATTCGACTTTCTGATCGCATTAGTACGACATCTGCAATCCCGTTAACCGACGACGACATTAGTGCGCTTATTGCCCAAGGGCGTCCAGATGCGGCGAAATATAATGCTGCAAAGTATTTTACTAATGACTTTGACACAAAAACTCAGGGTGTTGATTTAGTTGTTAACTACAATTTTGCACTAGCTGATTGGTCAAATTCTTTACTTCTTGCCTTCAACTGGACAGACACACAAGTAGAGCGGGTTACACTTTATCCAGCGCAAGTGGGGGACGAAATACGGCTTCTACCTAATCTAACACGGGCAAGAATTCGTATGCTGGAAGATAACTTGCCTGCTCATCGGGGCAGTATCACGCTGGAGCAATCGAAAGGAAATTGGGCATTTACTTGGCGGCTTAACTATTACGGTGAGTTTTATGAAGACCATCTTGATGCGTCCGCAGGCATGGACATATACGGCAATGCGTTAACCACATTCGATGCCCAAGTTGCATGGAAAGTACTGCCTCAAACACAAGTTACCCTTGGCGCCCAAAATCTGTTTGATTCGCTGCCTAATGAAAATCCTTTTCAAGGTGAAGTTGGCGCACTCTACCCACCTACATCGCCTAGCGGTATCAATGGGGCTTTCTATTATGCAGGCATTGAGTACACCTTTAACTAGGGCATGCTTCAGCAAAGCTACGTAGTTAAATGGCACGCTGCACTCAATGAGAGTAAGGAAATGAGCCTAGCTCTGAGTTTGAAAGGACAACAACCTATCGTTTTAGGTGACGATGTGAATGTTACTTAGGTAATTAAATTAGGATATGACTTAGGCCACTTAAAGAAATAATCGTGATAATAAATATGGTGTTTTAAGTCTAGCCAAGGATGCTAAGAGCGATGACGTTGCGTGTTAAGAATACGCGGGTTGGCTAATTGCCTAGCCAACGTCTTTGAATAGGGACTCATCGACGATAGTTTGGTCAATGATCTGTTGAGCCATGTTGATGCACTTACCGCATTGTGAGCCAAGCTCTAAATGTTGACGTAACTCTCGCATATTTCCCACACCGTTTTCTTCAACCGCTGCGCGAATGCTTTTATCAGTTACCCCATAGCACATGCAAACAAACATTAAACGTACTCCAAATGAATCTGTAAATGATAATAATTGTTATTCTTTGCTTTAGCAAGTGGATAATGACAAATTTAATACAAGGTAATTGAAGAAAGACTGAACAGTGTGGGGTGATGTTAAGCGGTTATTGGTATGATCAGTAAAAAAACTCGTTGTTTAATATTGTTATTTCCATATTCGTACCTATTTTCTTTGAAAGAAATTTCTTATCAAAGTGGTTACGCAACGTAATCACTTCTATTATTACAATCCAAATATAAATGGAGAGACTCATGAGTGTATTAGTTGGCCGTCCAGCACCTGACTTTACTGCAGCAGCGGTACTTGGTAGTGGTGAAATTGTTGACACTTTCACACTAAGTGAAGCAATCAAGGGCAAGAAAGCTGTTGTATTCTTCTACCCACTAGATTTTACGTTTGTTTGCCCGTCAGAGCTTATCGCCTTTGACAAGCGTTTCGACGAGTTCAAAAAGCGTGGTGTTGAAGTGATCGGTGTTTCAATCGACTCTCAGTTCTCACACAATGCGTGGAGAAACACTCCGGTAAATCAAGGTGGTATTGGTCCGGTTAAGTACACCCTTGTTGCTGACGTTAAGCACGACATCTGCCAGGCATACGATGTTGAGCACCCAGAAGATGGCGTTGCGTTCCGTGGTTCATTCCTAATCGACGAAGAAGGTATGGTACGTCATCAGGTAATCAATGACCTTCCACTTGGCCGTAACGTTGATGAAATGCTACGCATGGTTGATGCACTAGCATTCCACCAAGAGCATGGTGAAGTTTGCCCAGCGGGTTGGACTGAAGGTAAAGCAGGTATGGATGCGTCGCCTGAAGGTGTTGCTAAGTACCTATCTGAAGAAGCAGACAAGCTATAAGCTAAACTGTTTAAAGATTATAAAAAAACAGCGCCTTTTGGCGCTGTTTTTGTTTATATCAGTTTGAATAAAACTACTCTTTATTTTCTACAGGCCATCCGCCTAGCGCTTTATAGCGATTTACCATATAGCAAAATAGCTCGGTGGTCTTTTGGGCGTCATACAGCGCACTGTGCGCTTCACTTTGGTCAAATGCGATCCCCGCTGCACGGCATGCTTTTACCAAAACCGTTTGGCCTAAGGCCAATCCAGCAAGGCTGGTGGTGTCAAATGAAACAAACGGATGGAACGGCGTGCGTTTTATATTGCAGCGTTCTATCGCGGCATTGACGAAACTCTGATCGAACGTTGCATTGTGAGCAACAATAACTGAACGTTGGCAGTCTGCATTTTTTTGCGCCTTGCGGATGCCTTTACATAAGTCTTTCATGGCTTCGCTTTCTTCAATAGCCCCTCGCAATGCACAATTAGGATCGATGCCATTAAATTCTAAGGCTGCTGGCTCTAGGTTAGCGCCCTCAAAGGGGGCAATGTGATAATGAAAAGTTTGATCAGGATGAAGTATACCGTTTTCATCCATTTTCACCGTTACCGCGGCTAATTCTAACAGGGCGTCAGTGCCTGCATTAAATCCGGCTGTTTCAACGTCGATAACAACGGGAAAGTAACCTCGAAAGCGCTGGGAGAGAAGGGGCGGGTTGGCAGACATAAACACTCTTGTAAGACTCGATTGCGTTAATTGGTTGGTGACTAAAATGCGTACCAACCTGCGAAGCATATTGCGTAAAAGAATTATCGCAAGGATACTCTCGAGTTGCCAGTTGCAATTTATAAACTGTTAAATCAGGGGGCTAGCAAAAGTACAAAACGCGAATGGTATTAAACGCTAAACTTTTCTACAATTTGGACGATAATCAAATTAAGCGTGAAAAAATCATTAGGCACATTTCTTCTTTTTGTGTGAGCTAATTTGATTCATTATGTTCGGTAATTTGTGCACGTAGTGTTGTCTTTTACCTGTGTTAGTCTGATTTTCGTTATGGTGTCGAAATGGTGTCGAAATTAAAATACATCGCTTTATTGGGGATGCTGGGGTCATTGTCTTCCCACGCTGCCATGCGGCAATATTCTGCAACCATAGAAAGCTCCAACTGGCGAATAGACAAAGACACGCGACTTCAGTGTACCTTGAACCACGAACTACCCGGTTATGGCGAAGCCATGTTCACGAGCTCAGCGTCGAAGCAGCTTAATATGGAATTTGAACTGGACATGTATTTGCTGCCAAGCAAATTTGATATGGCTGCTGTTTATTCTGTACCACCTAAATGGATGCCCGGCGTTGCGCCTAAAACCATTGCCGACATGTCTATTCGTAAACAGTACAATGGCGACCTTCCGCAGGATGCGGCTTGGACTATGTTGTCTGAATTAGAAAAAGGCTTTTGGCCCACAATCTATTACCAAGATTGGTATAACAAATACGACCAAGTAAGTGTGGCATTAAACGCTAGCAACTTCTCTGGTGTGTATCGTGAATTTGTGAAGTGTGTATCGAACTTATTGCCCTTCGGCTTTGATGACATTGCCTACACGGTATTGTCGTATCAAAACAACAGTACAGAGCTAACCAAATATTCGCAGAAGCGCTTAACCATGATAGGTGAATACTTAAAAGAAGACAGCGAGCTTGAGCTTGTGCTTCTTGATGGTTACACCGATAGCTACGGCGGTCGCTATAATAATGAGCAGTTGTCTATTCGACGTGCTAACGAAGTAAAAAGCTATTTGACTACGCTAGGTGTACCTGAAGATCGAATTCAGTTGACAGGCCACGGTGAGAAACGCCATATTGCGCCAAACGATACGCGAGAAAGCCGCGCCCAAAACAGACGCGTGGTGGTGCGACTTTCAAAATCCTAGGCGCTAATTATCGCGCCTACACTCGCTTTAAAATGCGTTAGTTTAATTTTTCTCGCCACCTTAATACCGGTACTAAATGATCGGTGAAAACACCGTCAGCACCTACCACCTTGTCTAAAACTTCCAAGACTTGTTCTGAACTCATACCTGCTGGTAGTGCATCATGTCGGTAGGTGTAGGGGTGGATTGTCAGGTTATTTTCGTGGGCGTAGGCAATCCATGCCGCGGCTTCTATTTTTCCTTGAGTCATCGCTTCATTATCGAGTAAATGGCCTAACCAAGGGCCTATGCCATCGGCATACAACGCAACCTGCTGCATGCCTTCCTGAGTGCGCAGCCAGTTATAATCTGTGTCGCTTTCGCCCCAGTCGTTTTCGCCAATCAGCATCACAACTTTGCCTTTATAGCCCAGGGTTTCACGAACGCGCTTAACTTCGTTAAAATCGAAGCATTGCAGGTAGCTATTACCGCTCTCTCCACCAAACCCGTAAGCATTCAAAGCATCTACAACGATTTTACTGGCATCAACGCCTTCTTTAATGTGAAAGGCAGGGGACTTTACTTCAGGATAAACCCCGACAGACGTTCCAAATTGGCGATTTAGCTCGCTGATTAGCTCAAAGTGTTCATTTAACGTGGCAACTTTAAAATTAGCATGTGTGCCGCGGTACCTATCTTTAAAAACTTGCTTCCCGTCACTGTTAGCGCGCTCGTGTACCCGCAGTTGTCGCAGTTCTTCAAGAGTAAAATCACGCGCGTAATAGCGGCCGTCATCGCGGTGGCGTGCAGGAAACACATCTTCTACATTGGTGACCGTTTCTAAGTGGATGTCGTGTAGCACAACGGGTATGTCGTCTTTGGTGATAACAACATCTTGCTCAATAAAATCGGGGCCCAGAGAAAAGGCGAGGGTAGCTGCTTCAAGGGTATGCTCAGGTAAATAGCCCGACGCGCCGCGATGGGCTATCACGGTAAAGTGCGTTTCAACATTTTCTTTTGTGTCAGCGTGTATTTGTCCATTCTCGTTATTTGCAGCCATGGCCGAAAACGTACTGCCAGCAGCAACTGTACCGGTAAAAGCGACAACCAACGCTGGCAGAATAGCGGCCAGTTTTGCTTTTGGCTTACTGCGCAAGCTTATATTGTGCGCTGCTCGAGGCTTCCGACATATCGCTGTTCTAGCTTGGCTTTTGTTTTTATCATTTTGCGAAAATAATAAGCGGTTACGTAGCATGTAGTATCACTCCATGTGGTTTTTATCGTTTTTCCAGAGCCGCACGTTTTTAAGTTGATAGTTTGGCGATTTAAGCGTTCAAATCGCTTTGACTACGCTGGCTGCATCTTCAGTTCTTGTTTTTGAGCCATTTCATAGCGAAATGGATTTATTTTGTATGAGTTCTATTGCATACCCATCGGGGTCGCGAACAAAAGCAATAACTGTGGAGCCGCCTTTTACTGGCCCCGGTTTACGATATACATCAGCGCCGTTTGTTTCTAAGTTTTCACAAAACTGATAGATATCATCTACCTCAATCGCAATATGACCATATGCGTTACCCTTATCGTAGGTGTTGTCGCCCCAGTTGTAGGTAAGTTCTAAGACGGTACTCTCGGTTTCATCGCCATATCCCACGAAAGCTAGCGTGTATTCATACTCTTTGTTTTCAGACTGGCGAAGAAGGCGCATGCCCATGAGTGAGGTATAAAAGTGAAGAGAGGCCTCTAAGTTTTCAACTCGAAGCATGGTGTGAAGCATTCGCATAAGAGATTCCTTTTTTGAGCCATCGGAATTACTCGATGGCACACTGCACTGTGATTGCGTGTTGGCCGTAACTTTTTGTACACATAAATACGATGAGTACTTTATTTGAGTAAACGCAAACAACACGCTTTTATGTTAATCAGGAAATGTTAACGCTTTAAGACAATATTACAATTCTAGTTAAACGTACTATACCTGCGGTAACACGCCGCGATTACGAACATTTTAAGTCTCGCTGAGTGGGTAATTATCTATGCGGACTGGTATTAATAGCCCCATAGGCCGATATTATCAATTTTAAGACGGCGAGGTTGGCTCAATAGGTAAACCACCATGTTGCCTAAGTCTTCATTTTGAATTAGGCCATCGTCCACTTTCTCTGTTTCTGCTTTCTGCGACTGTATCAGTGCAGGGTTTAGGGAATGGACGTGAATACCGTAGGGGCGAACCTCTTCTTGCAACGCTTTTCCAAGCCCCACCATCGCAAATTTTGATGCACAGTAAACGCCTGCATTGGCATAGCCGTTCAATGCCGCCTGAGAAGCGATATTGATAATGTAGCCTTCCTTGTTGTTAATCATGTGAGGCACGACCTCTTTACACATGAGAAAGGTCCCTTTTACGTTAGTATCCATTACTTCGTCCCACGCTTTCTCTGAGGTTTCCCAAATAAGGGTCTCTTTACCAAAGCCACTGTTATTAATTAGGACGTGTAGCTCGCCAAATGTATCTTTGACCTTTCTAACAAAACTGGCAACATCAGCGCTTTTCGATACATCACAAACTTGGCCAATGACATTACCTGGGAATAGGGCGTCGAACTGCTCTATAGTCTGCATGACCGCAGTTTCAGTGCGCCCACAAATGGCCACGTTCATTCCTGCTTCTAGTAGAAATTGAGCGAGAGTTTTACCTAGCCCTTTTCCGCCTCCAGTAACAATGGCTGTTTTACCTTCTAACGCATACGTGTCTGTCATAATTTAAACCTATAGCAAAAAAGCAAGGTTAACCTAGCTTTCAAGTGCCTTGAGCAAACATACGTATTCAGCTTCGCCAAAAAAATTGTAAAAAAGTTGTGTTTTGGTTAAAAAATAAACTGAAAACTAGTGGACATTGCTCGCAATTACCTGTACCTTTCGCATCGCTCTAGATATGTTATTTGCTTTACCTAATACTGCGCTGTACCTCTTTTTTAAATCCTTCAAATTGAAGTTTTATATAGATATACAACTGCTTTACTAGCTTGGAGATGTCTATAGCTATTCGGTGGTTTTCCACCATCACATCAATTTTTTTAAAAGGTTTTTATTATGTCTAATTCTGTAAACGGTACAGTTAAGTGGTTCAACGAAGAAAAAGGTTTTGGTTTCATCACTCCTGAAGCTGGCGGCAAAGACGTATTCGTACACTTCCGTTCAATTGCTTCTGACGGTTTCAAAACGTTGAAAGAAGGCCAAGAAGTTAGCTTCGAAGTTGAACAAGGCCAAAAAGGTCCTCAAGCTGCTAACGTAGTAGTTCGATAAGACCTCTATGCTTATCTAAGGTCATTTCTCTTTTCTGAAGTGACCTCAAAAAAGTGGGCTCTTTCTGAAACGCTATGTTCACGCTAGAGCCTAATTATCGTTTTTCGATTTCTTTACCCAACCTGCGAGGAATTCAAAACAAACAACATTAATAAAGAAGTATTTACTATGCAATTTCAAGATTCTATCTCTACCTTTAATAGCGCCATGTCAGGTGCGTTAATCTCAAATATCTCCATAAATAAAACAACCGTTGCTTTTAAACATGCGAATACGTATCGGCATGTAGAGCTGCCATCAAGGCAAGAGGCGAAGCGATTTGTTGCCCAGCTTATTCAAGCGCAATAAAGCCTGAGTATTTCGGACGAGGTATATTTACCAATCCACATAGATCATTGCCTACTCAGAAGGCGCTGGCAAGTTTGCTAGCGGAGCGTGGGAATGCAGAATGGGTATTAGCAGAGGCGAGGGTAAGCAGAGCACTGGTAAGCATTGGCCAGCACGAGATGCACTGACCAATGTTTGATGATTACTAACGTGTAACTACTGTTTAGCTTTTAAGTCAACGTCCGAATCGGCTAACAAGTATATACTTGCTGCGTAGGCTGCAATGTTTTGCGCAAGCTCATCGGGGTCAATTTTATCTAAGGTATCATCTGGCGTATGGTGAAGATCAAAGTAATCTCTACCGTTTTGATTTAACCTAATCGTTGGTACGCCTTTCGCTGCTAGCGGAATAATGTCAGGGCCGCCGCCAGCAATGTCTGAACCGCCACGCACTATACCTAGCGGTGATAAAATCTTCGCGATTTCATCGACTAACACAGTCGCTTCGGGATTCACATTTGACACTACTTGCCAGATAGTTTGCGCACCAAAGTCAGACTCTGTGGCCAGAACGTGATTTTCAAGGTTCTTTTCGTGTTGTTTAGCGTAAGCAAAGGCACCTAATAAGCCCACTTCCTCAGCGCCAAACATGACCACACGAATGGTGCGTTTTGGGCGCTCTGGTAAAGAAGCAATCAACGCAGCCGCTGCCGTGGTAATAGCAACGCCTGCACCGTCATCAACTGCACCCGTTCCTAAATCCCAGCTGTCTAGGTGGCCGCCAATAAGGATAATTTCTTCGGGCTTCTCACTGCCCACTAAATCCAGTATTACGTTGCCGCTGTTTACTTCGCCTTTCCATTTCGATTCAGAGTGAAGCGACAATGACAGCGGTTTACCTAAGTTATGTAAACGTCGTAAATGGTCTGCGTCAGGGTTTGAGATAGCGACTACGGGGATATCTGCCCAATTATCGCCGTCTGAGCTCATCATGCCTGAGTGAGGAAAACGATGAGAGTCAGATCCTACTGAGCGCACGACCAGCGCTTCAGCGCCGCCGCGTTGAGCATGTTGCCAACCAATTCGGCGACGTTGGTTCGCTTGACCATAGCCTGCACCTGTTTGGCTTTTTACCATGGCGTCGCCGTCTACAAATGCAATTTTGCCTTTAAGGGCACCATCTTTAACTGCGGTTAGCGCGTGAATATCTCTGAAATAAACGATGTCTGCATTGATCTCGCTTTCAGAAGGCGCTGCGCCGCCAAGGGCTGTGCCGTAAAGCGGTTGGGCATAAGGCGCCGTGAGTGAAATGTGTAGGTGGCCTCTATCCCAAAATGGCATAGTGAATTCTTCTATGCTGACTTTATCAAAACCTAGACGCTCTCCTACCACCACGCCCCAATCTCTAGCTCGTTTTTCTGCTTCAGAGCCGCCCAGGCGAGGGCCAATCTCAGTGGTTAGTGATTCAACGATGCTATAGCCTAAATCACTTTTCAGGGCTTTTTGAATTAATGCTTCCGCATTTTTCTTTTGCTTGTCAGTAATGGGGGAAGTTTCTGCAAAAACACCAAAACTGCATGCACTTACTAATGCACCAAACGCTAGCCTTCTAGCGATAGTATTCAATCGAGACATGTGTTCTCCATGGATTTATTTTTATATTTCTTTTTTTATTTGCGCGAGCAAAACTCTAACCCATCCATCATAGCCAATTTGGTAGTCCCTTTCGAGGCAAACCACAAGCGTAAGTCGTGTGTTAGTCGCAAAATTTCTTTTAAGAGAAAATAAATGGAGAATAAAAAAGGAGCCTAAGGCTCCTCTCTGAAAGTTTCTATTTACGCTTCTTCTTAAGCGCCAATTTTTGCTTCTTCTCTTGTTCTTTCAGCACTTCGTTAATAAAACTCTTTCTGCCGAACTCACGTGTGATAACACACTTGTTTAAGTCGAAACCGCGGGCAGGGCAGTATTCTCTGCCATATAGGATGATTTGCAGATGCAAATCGTTCCACCTTTCTTTTGGGAACAAGCGTTTTGCGTCACGCTCTGTCTGCTCAACACTCTTCCCGTTCGACAAACCCCAGCGATACATTAATCGGTGGATATGAGTATCTACGGGAAAAGCAGGAATGCCAAAGCCTTGAGACATAACCACAGCGGCAGTCTTGTGACCCACTGCGGGCATGGCTTCTAGCGCTTCAAAGTTTGCAGGCACTTCACCGTTGTGCTGCTTGATGATCATGTCAGACAAATGCCAAATGCCTTTGGACTTCATGGGAGATAAACCACAAGGACGGATAATGTCTTGAATTTCTTCAATACTCATCAATACCATGTCGTACGGATTATCTGCCCGAGCAAAGAGCTTTGGCGTAATTTGGTTAACGCGCTCGTCTGTACATTGCGCCGATAGCAGAACCGCAATGAGTAACGTATATGGGTCTTTATGATCTAAAAAGATAGGAATTTCCGGATAAAGGTCATCCAGTATTCGCATGATTTCTTTTACTTTTTCCTGCTTAGAAAGCGGCTTGGCCGGCTCAACTACATCATTCATTTCTAAATACTTTTTTGTTTTTGATTTTTAGCGCTTAGCTTTCAGCGGTAACGCGTACCCGTTCAGCCTTCACTGCAGGCGATGTTTGCTTAGCGGCTAACTTTGCATCAATACTGTTTTTGATAGCAATGAGAAGACCCATACCTAAAAAGGCACCAGGCGGCAGTATCGCAAGCAAAAACGGATTTTCAGTGTTGAAAAGCGTTATGGTCCAGTTCTCAGCAATTGAGCCAAACAGTCTGTCTGCACCTGCTAGCAATGTACCTGCACCCAATATCTCACGCATACCACCTAAAATGACCAGCACTGCGGTAAAACCCAGTCCCATCATGAATCCGTCGTAAGCAGAGGCGAGCGGCCCATTTTTCGACGCAAAGGCCTCTGCGCGGCCTATGATGGCGCAGTTAGTTACAATCAGCGGAATGAAAATACCTAGCGCTAAGTAAAGGTCATAGGTGTATGCATTCATTAATAGCTGAACAATGGTAACGAACGCAGCAATGATCATAACAAAAACGGGAATGCGGATTTCGTTTCTTACCACATTACGAACGAGTGAAACGGTAACGTTACTGCCAATGAGTACCAACATGGTAGCAAGGCCTAACCCGAGACCATTGATAAACGTCGCGGTAACGGCCAATAGCGGGCACAAACCTAACAGTTGTACCAGCGCAGGATTGTTCTTCCAAAGCCCTTGTAAAGACAGGTCGCGAAAATCAGTCACGTTAAAGCTCCTCTACACTATGAGGTTGAGTCTCATTCACGTTAATCGCATCAATTGTTTCAACGGAATCTGTAATTGCGCAGGTGTTAGGAGCGTTGAAAAGTGCAGATTGGTTGGCCTGTGCATAAAGCAAGGCTTCGCGTACTGCTCTTACTACTGCTCTCGGCGTGATGGTAGCGCCAGTGAACTGATCGAACTCACCACCGTCCTTTTTGACCTGCCAAGGCGCCAAATTGTCGGGTGAAAAAGGCTTGTTACTGAACGTCGTTATCCAGTTGCTAACGGCAAGCTCTATTTTATCGCCAAGGCCAGGGGTTTCTTTGTGTTCGATAACGCGTACGCCAAGCACCCTCATACTGATTCTATTAGTGTTGGGCGCAGAAATATCGGACGCATTCTCGTCTTGCTCAGATGACTTCTGAGGTGTTGAGTCAAGCTCGGACAACTCCGAGAGCGCTAACGCGGTGATATTGAGATTTTCGCTCTCACCGTCGAGCGAGTCAGTACTCGAGCTGCCTTGTGTGTTTCCACCAACGTGTGCATCCACTTTTACACCAACAACGATATCGATATCTCCACTGTATCCGTCTGGAGCAGTGGCTTCTAATACTAATGCGCTAGGTTGGCCATTTAACGTCGCACGATATATTTTGTGGGCTTTTTTGTTGCCAAGTTCAGGTGCATTGACCTCTGTGCAGTTGGCGTAAAGGGCATTGTCGTGGAATTCGCTAGGCACGACTTCATTAAGTACGCTTAGCAGTTTTTGCTGCTTTTGTTGCTCAATTTTATCTTGGGTGCCAAAAAATGTGAGTGCTATTAATGCTGTGGTAACAACGGCAAACGCACCTAACATAAGGCCGTTTTTGGCCAGGCTTTCTTTCATCATTAGTGTTTACCTCGACCTTTAACGTTTTTGCCGTACACGCGAGGACGGGTATAGTAATCAATCAAAGGCACCGCCATATTCATAATAATAACCGCAAACGCTACGGCATCAGGGTAACCACCAAAGGTACGGATTATTACCACCCAAAAGCCAATAGCTGCACCAAATATAATGCGGCCTCTTGGTGTTGTTGACGCTGAAACCGGGTCGGTGGCGATAAAGAAGGCGCCTACCATTACTGCACCGTTAAACAGGTGAAATAGCGGTGAAGCGTAGTAATCGGCGTTTGCTAAATGAAGCAGTGATGCACAAATAAACACGCTTAGCAGCATACCTCCCGGGATATGCCAGCTGATAACGCGGGTCTTCCAAAGGTAGAGGCCACCAAGTAAATACGCAAGACTCACCATTCCCCACCCAGCACCAGCAGCTTCGAATACCCCGCCATCGAAGATTGGCTTCGCTAATGATTCTGAGTATGTTACTCCTTGCGTTAGGTCGGTTTTCAATGTGTCTAACGGTGTAGCCATAGTTACACCATCGGCAATGGTTTTGAGTTGAGTGACATCGTATCCGCTTGTAGTAAAACCAGTAAATATGAGTGATACCGAATCAAAGAAACTTGGCGTAATGCCAGCGTGAGTCGCAGGAGGCAGCCATAGGCTCATAGCCGCAGGGAATGAAATAAGCAGCACCACATACGCTATCATGGCAGGGTTGAAAATATTAAAGCCAAGCCCGCCGTAAACCTGTTTAGCCACCGCAATAGCGAAGAAAACACCCGTTACTGTCATCCACCAAGGTAGGGTAGGAGGAATACTAATTGCGATAAGTAAGCCGGTTAATACTGCGCTGTAATCTGTTAATGTGCGCTCGATGGGGCGATTTCTTAAAAATAAAATCACGCCTTCAATGACCAGTGCACTCACTACTGCAATGATGGCTTGAATGAGCATTCCCCAGCCAAAAAAGAAGGATTGTGCAATCATGCCAGGGAGCATGGCATAAATAACCATGCGCATGACTTGGGCAGTATCGCGTTTAACCCGTTGGTGTGGTGAACTCGATAAACTTAACTTCATTATGATTCTTTCTCTTGTTCAGCTGCTGCTTTTTTTGCTTTAGCCTTTGCTACTGCAGCTGCAATGCGCGCTTTCTTTTCATCTTGTGCCGTCGGTTGAGAAGGCGCTTGCGTACTTGTTGCTTGACCTACACGGCTAGACGATTCGCTCTGCTCATGTGCTTTACTACTTTCCTGTTCAGCAGTATTTGATGAGGTCGCTAAATTGCCATTACTGTCTTGAGCAAGTTTCTTTGCTTTAGCCTTTGTCACTGCTGCAGCAATGCGCGCCTTTTTCTCGTCAGCTTCATTTGTCGAGGCAGCGTGGTTAGCATCAGTTTGCTCGCTTCCTTGATGTTCTTCCTGCTTAGCCGCTTTTTTGGCTTTCGCTTTCGCCACCGCAGCAGCAATGCGCGCTTTTTTTTCATCCGCTTCGCTCAAGTTGTTAGCAGGATCTGATGCGCTATCACTCTGAGCACTATTATTTTGATCGCTGACGCTCTGAAAACTGGCTTCTTCTGGCGAGTTACCGTCTTGATTCTCAATACCAGCCTCGCCATCAGGGCCAGATGCTTGCGCTTTTTGCGAAGCGGCCTTTTTAGCTTTCGCTTTCGCTACTGCCGCTGCGATCCTAGCCTGCTTTTCATCTAGCTGTTCTTTGGAGTGACTGTCTGGTTGCTCATCTAATTGAGTTGGCGCACCTTGCTCTAAAACTGACTTATCAGGCTGCCCGTCTTCGCTATTTCTAGCTGCTTTTTGCGCTTTAGCTTTTGCGATTGCCGCGGCAATACGCGCTTTTTTCTGCGCTTCAGCAGTTAGCTCTGAATTAGCTTCAGTATCGGAAAGTTCAGTATGCTTTTCGCCTTGAGAGCCCGCAGGTTTTTCTGCTGAAGATGCTTCAGACTGGCTGGCTTGCGCGGCCTTTTTGGCTTTTGCTCTAGCGATAGCGGCAGCAACTTTAGCTTTTTTCTCATCTTCTGGTGATGATGACTGGTTACTTGGCTGTTCTGTGGTTGATGGTTCGACAGCGCTTTCATCTTGCGTTTCGTTTTGAGCTTGTGCGGCCTTTTTCGCTTTTGCTCTGGCGATTGCTGCAGCAACTTTTGCCTTTTTGTCATCTTCTGGCGATGACGCCTGTTCACCTTGCTTATCCGCGCTTTCAAGTTGAGCTTCATTCTGGGCTTGTGCGGCTTTTTTCGCCTTAGCTCTGGCAATAGCTGCTGCTACCTGTGCTTTTTTATCGTCTGCCGCAGTGCTTGGTTCGTTGGTATTTGTTGTATTACTTTCATCCTTTGCGTTGGCCTGCATAGCCGCTTTCTTTGCTTTCGCACGCGCAAGCGCCGCCGCTACTTTGTCCTTGGCCTCAGTTGCGCCAGCATCAACAGCGCTATTCGCATTATCGGCTACTGCATTTTCTTCTTTGGCTTTGTTGGCGGCTAATCGTGCTTCTTTTGCTTTTCTATGTTTTTCTTCGCGCTCAAGTTTTTCGCGCTCTAAACGTTCTTTACGTGCTTCAAAACGCTGTTTAGCTTTTTCGGCCTTGTTCTTTTCATCACGCTGAATGCGTATTTCGGATTTAGCCTGGCGGTAGTAATGCACCAGTGGGATTTCACTGGGGCAAACGTAAGCACATGCGCCGCACTCTATACAGTCGAAAAGGTCGTATTCTTCGGCTTTATCGTATTCTTTTGCTTTGGCGTGCCAAAACATTTGTTGGGGGAGCAACGACGCAGGGCATGCGTCGGCGCATGCGCTACAGCGAATACAGGGGCGCTCTGCATTGTCGTCTACCAGCTCTTTTTTTGCAGGAACCAGCAAACAGTTTGTGGTTTTAACCACGGGGATCGTAGCGTCTGATAAGGTAAAGCCCATCATAGGCCCGCCCATAATCACTTTAGGTGCTTTCTGTTTTTTCGGGTTGTAGTTTGCTTCATCCAATAGATGAGAGACGGGCGTACCCAACAACGCTCTAAAATTGCTTGGTGATTCAACGGCTTCACCAGTTACGGTAACAACCCGTTCAATCAGCGGCTTGCCGTGTAAAATAGCATCTGCAATGGCATAGCAGGTACCAACGTTGAACATCATCACGCCTACGTCGGCAGGCAATCCATTTCTTGGAACTTCTCGGCCAGTCAGTACCTGAATCAGCTGTTTTTCGCCGCCGGCAGGGTATTTAGTCTCAACGCTAACAACGCGATAGTCTTTCTTATCCTGACAGGCAATATTAAGTGCTTCGAAAGCCTCTGGCTTGTTGTCTTCAACCGCAACTACAATGGCCTTCGGCCCAATAAGGTGAGTAAGAATGTCTAGACCCTGGCGTATTTGCCAGGCGTGCTCACGCATCAATCGATCATCGGAAGTAATGTAAGGCTCGCACTCAATCCCATTTAAAATAAGAAACTCAACAGGTTTAGATGTTGAGGTTTTTATATGGGTAGGGAAGCCGGCACCACCCATTCCTGAAATTCCTGCTTGGCAAATAGCTTCTATAAGCTTGTTCTTATCTATGTCGCTATAATTTGCTATTGGAGAGAGGTCGCACCATGTGTCTTTACCATCAGGACGTATCGAAATACACATTTCTGTTAGGCCGCTAGGATGCGCTACAACATGCGGAGCAATCGCAACAACCTCGCCCGAGGTTGGCGCATGAACTGGCACAGAAAAAGGCGATGAGCTTTGCGAAAGAATTTGGCCTTTCGATACGGTATCGCCAACTTCTACGCAGCAGATACCGTCTGAGCCAATGTGCTGCCTTAAAGGAACAATCAATAATTCGGGTAACGACGGTTTCTTTATTACTGATGTATTAGATAGAGATTTCTTATCGTCGGGATGTACGCCACCTGGAAATGAGTACATCTTTCCCGCTTCAAGGGTTTCTATAATTGAATCAAAACTTGGATACATCACAATTACGACACCATTTTGATGGGGATATCACCTTTAGGCGATGATTCAAAATCCCACTTCCATGTAGAAGTTGTTTGAGCAATTGGCACCATGTCGATACAGTCGACAGGGCAGGGATCTACACATAGGTCACACCCAGTACATTCATCAGTAATAACCGTGTGCATGTGTTTGGCGGCACCTAAAATGGCGTCGACAGGGCAGGCCTGAATACATTTGGTACAGCCGATACATTCGTCTTCGCGTATAAACGCGACTTTTTTAACGTCTTCTTCGCCATGAGCTGCATCAAGGGGTTTAGGTTCAACTCCCATCAAGTCTGCGAGTTTTTTAATCGTTGCCTCGCCACCAGGTGGGCACTTATTAATATCATCACCTTCAGCAATTGCCTCAGCATAAGGCTTGCAGCCCGGATATCCGCATTGGCCACACTGAGTTTGTGGTAGTACGGCATCTATTTGCTCAACAAGCGGGTCGCCCTCAACTTTAAAGCGAATGCTCGCGTAGCCCAGAACCAAGCCAAAAATAAGCGCAAGGACGCCAATGGCAACAACGGCGAATATAATTGCGGTAGATATCGTCATTACACTTTCACCAGTCCACTAAAGCCCATAAATGCTAGGGACATGAGACCAGCGGTTATCATAGCGATTGAGGCACCTTTAAAAGATACAGGTACATCAGCAGCAGCTAAACGCTCACGCATGGCCGCAAATAACACCAGTACAAGAGAGAACCCCACAGCAGCGCCAAAACCATAAATAAGACTCTGCATGAAATTATGCTGTTCGGTAAGGTTTAATAGCGCTACACCAAGCACTGCACAGTTGGTTGTGATAAGAGGAAGGAATATACCTAACAATCTATATAAGGTAGGGCTGGTTTTGTGCACGACCATTTCTGTGAACTGAACCACCACCGCGATAACAAGAATAAAGGCAAGCGTTCTAAGGTAACCGATGCCCAGTGGAGCAAGTAAATAGGTTTCCACTAGATAGCTCGATGCAGAGGCAAGGGTGAGAACAAATGTGGTGGCCATAGACATGCCCATGGCAGTTTCAAGTTTGCCAGACACACCCATAAACGGGCATAAGCCGAGAAACTTAACCAACACAAAATTGTTAACCAGTACTGTACCAATCAATAGCAGTAAAAATTCAGTCATGAATAACGCAATTCCTTCGAGGAATTTTGACGGACAATGCCCGCGAATTAAAAAGAAAAACAGATTAGGTCTATTATCCCTTTTTAGAACGGGTTTAACAACTTGATTGAATTAGGGTTATTTAATGTCTAAACGCGTTGTTTTAGGAATTAAAATAGAATGAAGTGGGTGAGGCGATTAAGAGCCAACTAAGTGGCTCCCCCTCCCCGACTCGAACGGGGGACCTGCGGATTAACAGTCCGTCGCTCTAACCAACTGAGCTAAGGGGGAATCGACACCTAAGTTGTTTGCTGAAGTTGGCTCCCCCTCCCCGACTCGAACGGGGGACCTGCGGATTAACAGTCCGTCGCTCTAACCAACTGAGCTAAGGGGGACCTGTGCTTCAACGGAGGCGAATATTAAAGACGTACTTAGGAACTGTCAACAACATAAATGAAATATTTGTGCTGACTGCGCAAAAAATAGCTTTTTACGGCTTTTATGTTCATTTTGTCGTCAATGCTGAGAAAATGATGGTTAATAACTGCACATTATTCCCTCATTGCTTATGAACAAGAGGTTGTTTTAGTAATTGATAGTTTTACCCATCTCGTTTTCTTATATATCTCACTAAAGTTAAAGGGTATAACTAAATGGAATAAAAAAGCGCTTCCATACTGGTATTATGTACAGGCTTTAATAAATCTGTAACCTGTACCTGAGGATTAAAAGGTTAGTCACCACTTACGTGCTGAGAAATTAATCGAGCACGAAATCCCGCCGAATATGGTCTGGCGTTAGTTATCCACTAAATCTGTGGATAACTATGTTGATAGCTTAGAATCGCTGTAGTTATTTACGAGATCGCGTACGTATTGATCTAATGAGGTTATGGCGTTATTGAGTGGATAATCTTTTTAATACAGTGGTTTAGGGTGTTTTTTTTGATCTTGTTTCTCGATCGGAATAGATCGGTTGAACAAAAAGTAGCTTGTGTGTTAATTCAACGAATGCCTAAATGCTATTCAATGAAATCCATCTTAATTCTCAATGCCTTACATTTTGTTAACATTTTTGTGTGTCTTTTAAACGCTCTATTTGGATAGCTAGATGCGCCCGAGACGTTTTGCCTGCATATTAAAAGTGAAACAGGATAGAAATTAAACTGTAATGAACACATACGCACGTGTTTTGATTTATTTTTACAAAAAACTCGTAGTTTTGTGGCGTAGCCAGCGAAATGGGTCATCGCACGTACTTTTGTCAAAAACATCGCTTTTCATACAACCCTCTTATGCTTTGTTTTGTTTGTCGAATACGCATAGCTAAATAGTGTTCACTCTTTTACACTAACGCGCAATTGATGAGGGGATTTTAGTTTGCCGGAGCTCAAGTGATAAAAAGTAACGCTAAACAACGTACTTCCGACTTATTGGAAGGAGATATAGGTACTACGTTAAAGCGTATGACTATTCCCATGATACTGGGTATGGTAATGATGATGAGCTTTGGACTTATCGATACCTTTTTTGTGAGCTTGTTGGGCACCGACCCTTTAGCCGCTATTAGTTTTACCTTTCCCGTTACTTTTACCGTAATAAGCCTAAACATAGGTTTAGGTATTGGTACCTCTGCAATTATAGGCAAGTTACAGGGCAGTAAAGAAATAACCAAGTCTCAACATTATGCGACGGGTTCATTAATGCTGTCCGTTTTGCTTGTGGGTGCACTAGCTGCAATTGGCTTTTTCACCATAGAGTCTGTGTTTAAGTTGCTTAATGCAACAGACAATCTAATGCCGTACATATCTGACTATATGGGGCTATGGTACTTGTCGAGCATCTTTCTTGCCATGCCGATGGTTGGCAATAGTGTGCTGCGAGCGTGTGGCGATACCCGCACACCCAGTATTGTTATGGCAGCAGGCGGCGGATTAAACGCGTTGCTTGATCCTATTTTCATTTTCGGCCTTGGGCCCATTCCGGCAATGGGAATAAAAGGTGCGGCACTCGCTACCTTTATAGCGTGGATAGTTGGTGCATTATGGATTCTTTATATTTTAGCCGTTCGTCGAAAGTTGATGTTGCCTCGACTGCTGACACTTGCCGAGCTGCGTGATAGCAGCCGTGAAATTCTCAAAATAGGACTACCTGCGGCGGGTGCGAATATGCTTACCCCTGTTGCCGGTGGCGTGATGACAGCTGTAGTTGCTGGTTACGGTGCTGAAGCGGTTGCAGCGTGGGGAGTGGGAAATAGAATGGAGTCTATTGCAAGTATTGTTGTGCTAGCACTTTCCATGACACTGCCTCCATTTATCAGTCAAAACGTTGGGGCAGGCCAAGTAGAACGGGTAAAAACGGCATATTCGCTTACATTGAAATTTGTTCTGGTTTGGCAGTTCGCCATTTTTCTTGTCATGTGGGGACTATCTAGCTGGATAGCCGTCGCCTTTGCTAATGAAGCAGAGGTAAGCGTACTAATACAGCTGTTTCTTATGATTGTACCGCTGGGTTATGGCATGCAAGGCATTATCATTCTGACTAACTCATCGTTGAATGCCATGCATCGCCCAATGACGGCATTAACGTTAAGTGTCATCCGCTTATTTGTTTTCTTCGTACCTATCAGCGTTGCGGGTAGTTTTCTATTTGAACTGAAAGGGTTATTTGCAGGAACGGTCATTGCCAATATTGCAATGGCGTGTGTTTCATTTGTTGTTTTCAAACGTGCGATTACTCAGTTTGAATCAGATAAAGAAACGTCTGAGCACAGCTAATACAAGAGCGGCTATTTAAGGCTGTGCGTTTTTAATGTTGAGTAGTTTGACCGCAAGCAAGATGTTAAGCAGTAAGCTAAAGAAAAGGTTAAGTAAATGAGTAGAGGGTTTGAGCTTCATTCTAAATACAAGCCAGCAGGCGACCAGCCAAAAGCAATAGAAGCTTTGGTGGATGGCCTAGAAAGTGGCTTGGCCGGCCAAACACTGCTTGGTGTTACGGGGTCGGGTAAAACCTTTACCATGGCTAATGTCATTAAAGAAGTGCAGAGACCAACGCTTATTCTTGCACATAACAAAACCTTAGCGGCTCAGCTTTACGGTGAGATGAAAGAGTTCTTCCCCAATAACGCCGTAGAGTACTTCGTTTCATATTACGATTATTATCAGCCAGAAGCCTACGTTCCAAGTACCGATACCTTTATTGAGAAAGACGCGTCAATCAATGATCATATTGAACAAATGCGACTGTCCGCAACTAAAGCGTTGATGGAGCGCAGAGACGTAGTCATTGTAGCGAGTGTGTCGGCTATTTATGGTTTGGGGGACCCTGAATCCTACATGAAGATGCTATTGCATCTTCGCCAGGGCGACACCATGGACCAACGTGACATTTTACGTCGCCTTGCAGAACTGCAGTACAAGCGTAACGATTTAGCGTTTGAAAGGGGTACATTTCGTGTGCGTGGCGATGTTATAGATATTTTCCCTGCGGACTCTGAAAAGCAAGCCGTAAGGGTCGAGCTTTTTGACGATGAGATAGATAAAATTAGTCTGTTCGACCCGCTAACCGGGGCTGTCGATAAGTCAGTTATTCGAGCAACGGTTTTTCCTAAAACGCACTATGTAACCCCTCGAGAGAAAATCCTCAATGCTATTGAGCATATCAAGGAAGAACTTGGCGATCGCAAAAAGCAACTTCAAGAGGCGAATAAGCTGATTGAAGAGCAGCGTATTTCACAGCGTACCCAGTTCGATATCGAAATGATGATGGAGCTTGGCTATTGTTCTGGGATCGAGAATTACTCTCGCTATCTTTCAGGAAGAGCACCGGGCGAACCACCTCCAACCTTATTGGACTATTTTCCAGCAGATGGCCTAATGTTTATCGACGAGTCTCACGTAACTGTCTCTCAAGTAGGGGCAATGTATCGCGGGGATCGCTCTAGAAAAGAGACCTTGGTGGAGTTTGGTTTCAGGCTGCCGTCGGCGTTGGACAATCGTCCGCTTAAGTTTGAAGAGTTTGAACAGATTTGCCCCCAAACCATCTATGCTTCTGCGACGCCAGGCGATTATGAATTAAAGAAAACTGACGGTGAGATAGTAGAGCAGGTTGTGCGTCCAACGGGTCTGCTAGACCCTGTTATTGAAGTACGTCCTGTAGCCACTCAGGTTGATGATGTCTTGTCTGAAATTCAAAAGCGGGTAGAGCTTGACGAACGTGTGCTTATTACTACCTTAACCAAGCGTATGGCTGAAGATTTAAGCGAGTATTTAAATGAGCACGGCGTTAAAGTTCGTTATCTGCATTCGGATATCGATACCGTAGAGCGAATTGAAATAATCCGAGACTTGCGACTGGGTAAATTCGACGTGTTGGTAGGTATTAACCTTTTACGTGAAGGTTTAGATATGCCGGAAGTGTCACTGGTGGCGATTTTAGATGCCGATAAAGAAGGCTTTTTGCGAGCCGAGCGTTCATTAATTCAGACTATTGGTAGAGCCGCGCGTCACGTGAATGGTAAAGCTATTTTGTACGCTGACAGTATTACCAAGTCGATGAAAAAAGCGATGGACGAGACTGAACGCCGTCGTGAGAAGCAAATGGCGCATAATGAGGCAAATGGTATAACGCCGATGCGACTTAACAAGCCTATTACCGATATTATGGACTTAGGCGACAGCGCGCACCCTGCGTCTGGAAAAGTCAGACTGCGCAAAGTTGAAGAGAAGAAGAAGCAACAGAAAACAGCAAGTGCTACTGAATTAATGGACCAAATCACGGAGCTTGAAAAGCAGATGTTTGAATATGCGCGTGAGCTTGAGTTTGAAAAAGCAGCATCATTGCGTGACGATATTGAAGCACTTCGAAAGCAAGTTGTTACACTCTCTTAAAAATGACGATGTGTCCCGCTAGCTGAGGCTGTATGTGGGTTCTTTCCGTATAAAACCGGATAACTCACTACAGCACTTTTCCTTTTGATGTAAGAAAATCCCCCTTTTTTCCTGTGGACAATACGACTTGACGTCAGTTTTTGGGTAGCACAAAACTCAAATTTTTAATAAAAAATGAGATGAAAAGCCGCAAAATGTCGTTGTAATAGCACAATTAGTTGAATATAGTTCTAAGTTGAGTATCGATAACTATACCTATAAACAGGTGCTAATATGCTTAATCGTCTTCAGGAGTCAGATATAAAGCTACTGCGTGTGTTTTACGCTGTAGCGAGCTGCAACGGATTTACTGCGGCAGAACCCGTGTTGCGTATGCAACGACCCAACATCAGTGCAGCCATCAAAAAACTGGAAGAACGTTTAGATTTGGTGTTATGTCATCGCGGTCGTGGTGGCTTTCAAATGACAAAAGAGGGTGAGGTGGTTTTCCAAGAAACCAAACGCATCTTTAATGCCTTCGACAACTTTGTCTTCAATCTGAAATCGCTGCATGATGACTATTCTGGTCATATCACTTTGGTCTTGATGGCTGGTCTTCCGCTTTCTATGCACTTAGCCGTAAGTAAAGCGGTTAAAAGTACAATGAAGAAGTTTGACGATATTCACGTTAATATCCAAACTCGTTTATACAATGAAGTTGAGCATGTCGCTCTATCTGGTGAGTGCCACCTCGTTGTTTCAACCTATGACATGGTCAAACCGGAATCAGTAACTTTTCATCCTGTCGGCATCAAAACTGAAGGGCGATTGTACTGTGCGCCTACACACCCTCTGGCAAAGTATCGTGATACTGATTTACCAGAAGGCGTAAAAATTGGTGATTATCCTGCCATTGGTATTTCTGGATTGTCGTCGGCAAATTACATTGAAGATGAAACCAGATTATCGATACAAACTTTCTCTGACTCATTTGATGCAGCGATGTCTGCGATTATGACCGGCGAATATGTTGGTTTGCTGCCAGACTATATGGCGAAAGAGCAGGGCGCTGCACTTGGGCTCGTGCCTATTGCAAAAGGGAGCTTATTTAAATTTAGTCACGAACTGTTTGTAATGAATGGAAAAAATACGCGATTAAACCCTGTATTACGCCACTGTATTAAAGAATTGAGCTACTTCATTTCAGAAAGTCAAAAGTAGTAGCAACAAGCACCTGCGATCACACCTCTTATTGTTTATAAACGCTTGGAATAAAGCGCTTATAAACAATAAGAGGTGTTTTTATTTCAGATTACGCTATTCGTATTCTAGAGGATCGACGGCGTTATTTTCCTTGAACGCCTCTAAGCGCTCTTCGCACGCACCGCATTTTCCGCATGCTTTTTCTCTGCCGTTGTAACAGGTCCACGTTTGGCCGTAATCCAGTCCCATTGACAGACCATCGGTCAAGATAGCGGTTTTGCTGTCGTCGATATAAGGCGTCATAATCGTAACCGGTGTATAATTCGCAATGCCGCACACATCATTCATTTTATGAACAAACTCAGGGCGGCAGTCTGGGTAAATGGCATGATCGCCAGAGTGAGCGCCATAGTATACTTCGTTAGCGTCTAAACTGACCGCGTAGCCAACGGCCAGCGATAACAAAATCATGTTGCGATTGGGCACCACGGTTTGTTTCATGCTTGGCTCTTCATAGTGGCCTTCTGGAACTTCGATATCTGAGGTTAACGCTGAACCCCCTATGAGCGTATTTATGGCGCTAATATCTACAATTTTGTGGGGAACGTTAAGCGAATTACACACGTTGGCAGCATAATCGAGTTCTTTCTTGTGGCGTTGTCCGTAGTTAAAGCTCAGTGCATGAACTTTTTTGCCTGCTTTTAGCGCCTTATGCAGCACTGTGAAGGAGTCCATGCCTCCTGAATAGATAACAACAACGTTTTCTGACATAGTTTTTCGAAGATTTAAGAAATTATGCCCGAATTTTATGTGATCCTTGGTAAAATCCCAACATACAATCGTTAAAGGGTGTCAAATTGTCTGTAATGTCCACATTAAACATCAATGAGATGTTTGAAACTATCCAGGGTGAAGGTGCTCACACTGGTATTCCCTCTATCTTTGTTCGTTTACAAGGCTGTCCTGTGGGCTGTCCATGGTGTGATACAAAACATACGTGGGAAATTAAGCCTGACTTGAGTGTGTCGCCACAAGCAGTGATCACAAAAGGCGAAGAGTCTGAAACCTATTTCATCTCCAGTGAGGAGGCTTTGCTGGCTGAGTTTAGGAAACAAGGCTATGTGGCAAAGCATGTGGTTATTACCGGCGGTGAGCCATGTATGTACGACCTACGTCCTCTGACGAGCCTACTTCACGACAACGGATACACAACACAAATAGAGACCAGCGGTACTTTTGAAGTACTTTGTGACACGCGTACGTATGTGACGGTTTCTCCTAAAATAAACATGAAAGGCGGATATGACGTCTTAGTAAGTGCGCTTGAAAGAGCGAATGAAATCAAGCACCCCATCGCAATGCAAAAGCATATTGACGAGCTTGATGCGCTGCTTACTAATGTATCGTCATTAGACGGAAAACAGGTTTGTTTACAACCAATTAGCCAGCAAAAGAGAGCCACAGAACTTGCAGTGCGTACTTGTATTGAACGTAACTGGCGGCTATCTTTACAAACACATAAATACATTGGTATTGAATAAGTGTTTGAAACGCGCCGGCTTTGTGGCAAACACGTCTTGCGCTTAAGTAATCAAATTAACAAAGGACATAAAGAAGATGCATAGCTTTAATCTGCTAAAAAAAGCCGTAATAGCGGCCGTCGCTTTGTGTTCTTTTACTGCTGCATCGATGGTTGAGGCCGCTACTTGGACAATCACTTATCCGCGTCCTATTGACGACTCAGATGCCCGTGCTCAATATCCGATAGCACTGCTTAAACTTGCGCTCGATAAAACCGGCGTAAATTATGAGCTACGCCCTTCTGATCGTATATTGCTGACGGGCAAAGCGATGCGTCAGCTACGTGAAAACAGAGAAGTTAACGTAGTATGGAGTATGACGGACAGCCAACGCGAAAAGGAATTGACCCCCATTCGTATTCCAATCGCAAAAGGGCTTATAGGTCTTCGTGTTTTCGTTATTAACGAGAATAAAAAGACGAAGTTCGATGATGTATTATCGCTGACTGACATGCGTAAACTTATACCCATTCAGGGTGAAGAGTGGCCGGACACCAAAATTCTTCAAGCCAACGGGTTTAACGTGTTTACTGTGCCTGAGTTTCGCGAAGCGTATGACATGATTAAACAAGGTAAAGGGGACTTTTTTCCTCGTTCTGTTATGGAAGTGGACGCAGAGCTGGAGGTGGAAGGTCGTCGTAACAACCTTTACCTTGAGCCTTCAATGGCGCTGTATTACCCCACCGCTATGTATTACTTTGTAAGTTCAAGTAACAAGACGTTAGCGAATCTCATTGAAACAGGCCTTAACAGAGCCATTGAAGATGGCTCTTTTGATGCGTTATTTGAATCTACGTACGCCCCAATCTTAGCGTCTTTAGGGGTTAATGAGCGTAAAATTTTCACTCTCGAAAACCCGTTATTACCCATTGAGACCCCTCTTACTAATTCTGCTTTATGGTATAAACCAAAAACAGAAGATTCAAAAGAATAAATAGACAATAAAAAACGCGGCTTAGGCCGCGTTTTTTTAATGTTAGCTCTGCTTGTACGATTGTCTATTAAGACTCGCCAGCGTGGACGCCTTTCATCGAACGGCCAGAAGGATCTGCGTTGTTTTTAAAGCTCTCATCCCACTCAAGTGCTTCTGCTGTACTACACGCAATAGATTTACCGCCTGGCACACAGCGCGCCGCACTTTCTTGAGGAAAGTAGCTCTCGAAAATAGTGCGGTAGTAGTAGCCTTCTTTGGTGTCTGGTGTGTTAACTGGGAAGCGGAATTCCGCTGTTGCAAGTTGCTGATCAGTCACTTCGTTTTCAACGAAATCGCGAATTGAATCAATCCACGAATAACCTACACCATCACCAAACTGCTCTTTTTGACGCCAAAGTACTTCTGCTGGAAGGGTTTCGCCGTTATCAAACGCTTTACGAAGGATCCACTTCTCCATTTTTCCATCTAGACACATTTTGTCTTGTGGGTTTAAACGCATAGCTACGTCAATGAAGTTCTTATCTAAGAATGGTACACGAGCTTCTACACCCCATGCTGATGTGGCTTTGTTAGCACGCGCACAGTCAAACATATGTAGACGATCAAGTTTACGTACCGTTTCTTCGTGGAATTCTTTGGCGTTTGGCGCTTTATGGAAATATAGGTAACCACCAAAAATTTCGTCAGAACCTTCACCCGATAGCACCATTTTAATGCCCATCGCTTTAATCTTGCGTGTCATTAAGTACATTGGAGTAGCGGCGCGGATCGTTGTTGTATCGTAGGTTTCCAAGTGATAGATAACATCACGGATGGCATCTAAACCTTCTTGAATGGTAAAGTGAATTTCATGGTGTACGGTGCCAATCATGTCGGCCACTTTCTTCGCTGCCTTAAGGTCAGGTGCTCCTTCAAGACCTACAGCAAAACTGTGCAGGCGAGGCCACCATGCATCTGTCTTGTCTTCGTCTTCAACGCGCTTTGCAACGTACTGCGCAGCGACAGCTGAAACCAGTGAAGAGTCCAAACCGCCCGATAGAAGTACAGCGTAGGGAACGTCAGACATCATGTGTGACTTCACAGCTTTCTCGAATGCTACACGTAGCTCTTCTAGGTTGCTGGTGTTGTCTTTTACGTTGTCGTATTCCATCCAGTCGCGTTTGTAGTACTTGGTAATTTTACCTTCTTTGCTCCACAGGTAGTGGCCAGGAGGGAACTCACTGATTGTCTTACATACGCCTGCTAACGCTTTCATTTCAGATGAAACATAGAAGTTACCGTGTTCATCGTAACCGGTATAAAGCGGAATAATACCAATATGGTCGCGGGCAATAAGGTAAGCGTCTTGTTCTTCATCGTATAGAATGAACGCAAACATACCCTCTAGTTCATCGATAAAGTCGATGCCTTTTTGCTGAAAAAGCGGAAGAATAACTTCGCAATCAGAACGGGTTTTAAATGGGTACGGCTCATCTAGATTAGCAGCAAGTTGCTTGTGGTTGTAAATCTCGCCGTTAACGGCAAGAATTTGTTTATCGTTTTGGCTGATAAGAGGCTGCGCCCCTGTATCAACGTCGACAATCGCCAATCTTTCGTGACAAAGAATGGTATTGTCATTATTCCAGATACCCGACCAGTCAGGGCCACGGTGGCGCAAAAGTTTTGATAAATCGAGGGCTTGGGTTCTGAGTTCAGACACATCGGTTTTGATATCAAGGATACCGAAAATACCACACATATAACGGATTCTCTCTGTTCACTTGTTGAAAAAAATAATAGAAGTTTTTTCTGTCGGTACTCGCGTACGAGTGGGCGATGATTTGTTGTTATTCTTATTCGCGTGCCCCTGAATGTGCCAGTCTGACAGGAAATTGCAAGTACATTATGATGAGAAAATGGAAATTCTTATTCCATTTATCCCAAAATAGCCGTTTATTAACATTTTTATCCTAATTCCATGCAAAGGTAAGCTTATGAATGCGGTAAGCAGTGCTTAATATAGAGGGAAGTGAGTTCAAATGTAGAGGGTAGTAAATTAATGCGGGTCAATAAAAAAGGGTTTCACGAAGAAACCCTTTATTAACGATAAAGAAGACGCGGCCTTCTTTGCGTTTTTACGTCAAGGTGTTTTAGTTTTGGCGCTGGAACTCGCTTGCTTCATTCCACTTCGGCCAAGCCTCTGCATTTGCAACACCTACACCCACATCAAACAGCATTTGTGTGTCTTGCACGATACCGCTTAAATCCCAATCGTCACGATACTGATCGCACACTTGGTGATAGCAGCCCGTAACAATGACATTCATACGTTTTCTGTATTTGGCTGTCTCTTCATCTGCTGGTTCATTTCCGCCTTCAGCGTACAGTGCTAGAACACCTTGCTTGGCAAAGCTGAAGTGATCTGAGCGGTAATAGTACCCAGCTTCTGGTCTGTCTTCTTGAGTCAGTGTACGACCTTGCTTAGCCGCAGCGGCTTCAAGATAGTCTTCCATTTCTGACTTACCCATGCCTACAACGGCAACGTTTTTGGTTTTACCTAATACGTTCATTGCGTCCATGTTGATATTAGCAACCGTATTTTCAATCGGAATAACAGGATTGCTTGCATAATATTTACTGCCTAACAGCCCTTGCTCTTCAGCAGTTACTACTAAAAATGATACAGAGCGTTTTGGTGCAGGCGTCAACTCTGAGTATGCTTTGGCCATGGCTAGAATAGCCGCAGTGCCCGTCGCATTATCATGAGCGCCATTATAGATTTGGTCGCCTTCTTTGCTCTCGTCTTTACCTAAATGATCCCAATGTGCCGTGTAGATAATATGCTCATCAGGAAACTCTGCGCCCGGCAGAGTCGCGATAACGTTGTTGCTCTCTGACTTTTTGAAGGTGTTGTTAACCGTAACCGATGCTTTGATATCCATTGCTTTGTTGTAAGGACCTTGCATGGCGTTTGCTTTCTCTTGGTCAAAGTCGAGCCCTGCATCAGCAAACACTTTTTTCGCCGCATCTAACGTTAACCAACCTTCAACAGCCACACGACTTGCTCCTTTGTCGGCACTTACTAGGCCGTACTGCGGACCGCTCCAGCTGTTAGCAACAACTGACCAGCCGTAAGAGGCAGGGGCTGTTTCGTGAACAATAATGGCGCCAGCAGCGCCCTGACGGCTCGCTTCTTCATATTTGTAGCTCCAACGACCGTAGTAGGTCATCGTTGTGCCTTGAAACCTACCACTTTCTGGATTTTCAAATCCCGGGTCATTAATTAGCATGACGACGGTTTTGCCTTCAACATCTAACCCTTCGTAGTCGTTCCAGTCGTACTCTGGTGCATTCACACCATAGCCAACGAAGACTAATTCTGAATCTTCAAGGGAAACTGAGCTCTGTTCTCGCTTGGAAGAGGCAACCATTTGCTCTTTATACGCGAAGTTATTGTCGCCAATAGTCATGGTCATATCTGGGTCAGCAGTAATTTCCATAAGGGCTACTTTTTGTAAAAAGCTATCCCCGTTACCCGGTTTAAGCCCCGCTTTGGTAAATTCACTAACCAAGTATTCAATGGTTTTCTTTTCGCCTTCAGTCGTCGGTAAACGGCCCTCAAACTCATCTGAAGACAGTACCTTTAATGGCTCGCGAATATCGGCGTCTGAAATATTGTTGTAAACACTGTCAAAGTTAGACGCCACAGGCATCTCTTTTTTCGCAGACTGATCTTGTGACGCGCTGTCGTTGTTAGGTGTGCAAGCACTTACGCCCAGAAGGGTAGGTACAAGCAATGGCAAAAACATTTTTTTCATTGTTAGTCTCTGTTTGCTCTACAATACTTGCTCAGTATAGAGAAAACCCCAGAGCGAACCAATAGTTGATATGCAATCAGACTCAATCCCTTTCTGTAAAGACTACTTAAAAAAACACGCAAGTTATCCTGTAACCATTCTTTTAGATGAACTCGGTTTAATGAGTCATAGTAAGTTTCCATCTCCTGATGTGCTTAATGAACTTACATCTAGATATCACAAGCAATGGACGGGGCCTGTATTTAAAGGACAGAGTCAGTTTTCAGAAGATGAACAGCGTTACTATGAAACGATTATTAGTGAAGATGGGGTTGTTCCTACCAGAGAGCAAAGCTGGCACGATCTGTTTAATGCACTAATCTGGCTGCAGTTTCCCAAAACAAAATCCTTATTAAATGAACTGCATATAAGCGATATCGAGGCGTACGGCGTAAACCCTCGCACCGCACGTCGCAATCGGATTACCCACTTTGATGAGTGTGGCGTGGTGCTGGCGATAGAAGAGCCCAGACCAAGTGGCGTTGAATCGCTAGAAGTTTTCCTACAGCAACTGGCCACCCATGAATGGGAACAGGTATTTCTAGCAAATCGAGGGCGTTGGCATGCTGAAGTAACGCCCTATGTATTTGGGCATGCGAATTTAGAAATGATGCTGAACCCGTTTATTGGGCTTACTGGAAAGTGGCTCGCGGTTTCAGTGCCTCAAGGATTTAATGAGCTCGATAAATGGCAACAACGCGCCGTACTCGACGATGCAATGTCAGCCCGAATTTCAGCACTCGATGCTTTTCAGATCACACCACTCTTAAAGCCCCTTCCTTTGTTGGGCGTGCCTTTATGGCATTCACCGCAGGATGCGAAGTTTTATCAAAATAAAGATTATTTCAGGCCGTTACGACAAGGGTCTAAGCAAACGAAACAGCTGCCGCTGTGGGTGTAATACCATATATGGTATAATGATACTTCGTGTGACGACAAAAGCGGCAATGATGCTATTCATGGGTAGTGAAAGAAATGAAAGGGTGCGTCTTTTTAAAGTAAGGCTGCGCGGCCAGTTTATAGAAACGCTGTACTAAAACACTGTAATCACAAACATTATATTCATAACTACTGTATTAATAGCACAGCGCACTTTTCGTATAGTGGGCGCGTTCCATTCGCAAGGTTAATTAGAACAAGGCGAGGGCAATCAACCAGATGCCGTAGATAACAATATAAGGTGCACTTGCAATTAATGCCGCTTTTTTAAGAGAAAAGGCGGTCCATTGAGTAATGCCTACGGTGGCTAAATAAATGCCCCAGAATAGCTCTACCCTTAACGCCTGGCCGAAAGCGTACCAAGGCGAGTCCATCGGGATATTCGCAATATACCCAAGGGACGCTGGCGATAAAATTGATGGCGCTACTTGATGGTCGCCTGCGAACAACAGCAAAGCAACACCCACTAAACCAGTAAGCACATAAGGCATTGAAAGCCACCAAGCGAAACCATACCAGTCAGTAAAGCCATACACATGGCTGTCGTCAGAACGGGTCATTAAATTCACGTACACGGCGTAAATGGCGTTTACGATAATAGGAATAAAAAAGGCACCTATAACCGATGACCAAAGCAAAGCATCCCTGGTGAAGAAGGCCTTCATTTGCTCTTCTTCTGCCGGACTCATATCCCCTTGCGCGGCAATATTCATCTGAGCGAACCATTCAATGTCAACGAAGTTTACATACAAGTACTGGGAAACAAGCGAAATTGCCATGATCAAAATAAATGGCATCCAGCTCCAATTGTTGTTTTCACCTACTGCTTTAAATACACCATTAGGCTTGAAGAAAATATCGTTACACGCTTGAAAGGGGTTCGTTACATTGTGCATCCCTTGCTCCTATTTCGTTTTTATTATTACTCTGGCTCTGGGTAAAGCCATGAGTCATTGTTAGCTTGCCAACAGGCAGGCAATAAATTGAGTTATAGATTACTGTTGGCTACAGGTGTTGTACAGCACAACATCTTGATATTTGTAAGAGAAAATGAATGTATTGAAAGGTTATAAATAAAAAAAGGGAAGCGTTCGCTTCCCTTTACGTAATACTGCTGATTGCTGCTCTATCTTTGGTGATTTTCTATGTCCTCTCAAAACGCGCCGCAAGACCTTACAAATAAGTAATATTAAGCAGTGTCAAAACTATGGTGCTATACAACAGCGAAATAGGCAGTCCAATTTTTATAAAATGCGAAAACTTATAA
Organism: Alteromonas sp. MmMcT2-5; assembly: GCF_022348315.1. NCBI lineage: Bacteria > Pseudomonadati > Pseudomonadota > Gammaproteobacteria > Alteromonadales > Alteromonadaceae > Alteromonas > Alteromonas sp. MmMcT2-5. The sequence goes on from NZ_JAKRFB010000001.1 coordinate 361,385, forward strand.
TTCGCCGCATTATAAACAAGCAAGTTGGTTTGATAGCCGAATGGTGAAATAAAACTGGCACTTGCTGCAAATGCTACCGCTAATGCAAATGGCATTAGCGGTGCGCCAATGATTTGCACTAACCCGTAGGCAAACGGGAACATTAACGCTGCAGCAGCGTTGTTGGTAACGAACTCTGTTAAAACCAGTGTTAGCAAGTAGATGACTAACAATGCTATGAACCAGTCAGTACCCGACAACACCGGCATAAGTGCCTCGGTGGTTATATTAATAACCCCTGAATTTTCTAATGCGGTTGCCAGGCTTAGCGCGCCTACAATCACAACAATCAAATTCAACGGTAAATTTCGTTTCATTTCGCCGTTTGACGTTACCCTTACGCCAATTAGCACAGCGGCTAAAAACAGCAGACCAATAGCCAGTGAAATGACATTAGTTGCAGCCAATAACACCGTGGAAAGGAAGCCGCCAAGGGTAATCCACTCTTGCTTGTTGGTTAGTGGGCGGGCGATTTTTTGCTCTGACAAAATAAAAAAGTTTTTATTTAAATTTTGACGAGTCGCAAAGTCTGGGCCTGTGGCTAAAAGTAAGAAGTCACCTGCTTGAAGCTTTATTTCTCCTAACTTGCCTGACAGCTGCTCTCCATCGCGGCGAATGGCTACAACAGCCGCATCAAATAGGGCTCTAAAGCCAAGTTTTTTAATGGTTTGCCCAATAACTTGAGCGCGATTGGCAACAACTACCTCGGTTAAGCTCTCACGCAATACCCCATCGGTCTCAGCAAACATGCTTAGCCCCTTTATGTGGCTAAGGTTATCAAGCTTTTGAACGTTGCCAGAGAAGATCAGTTTGTCGTTTTCCAGAATGACCAGGTCAGGCCCCACAGGAGATATCAGGTTGCCATTGCGCACCACTTCTACCAAAAAGAGTTCTGGTAAGTTACGTAAATGGTTTTGTTCTACGGTTTTGCCTATGAGTTCTGAACCAGACTCCACTTCGGCTTCAACCATATACTCGTGATAGTTGTTACTCTTATTGCCAATATGAGGTAGCAAAGGAAGTAGCAAAAACATGAGTAGACCACAGCTTAAACCCGCTACGGTGCCATAAAGTGTGAAGTCAAAAAAGTTAAAGCCTGGATGCCCGTGCTCTTGCAAAAAGCTGTCTACGATCAGGTTGGTAGACGTACCGATTAAGGTGACCGTACCGCCTAAAATAGCTGCGTATGAGAGCGGGATCAGTAATCGAGAGGCAGGATGATATTGGTTTTGCTTAATTGGACCAATAAGGCTTGCCACAATAGCAGTATTGTTCAAAAGCGCAGACGATAAAAAGGTCAGTGAAAACAAGCGCCAATAGGATTGAGTAAAGTTAGCACTTACTAGTTTCCTACCTAGGCGTTTTATTAACGCTGTTTTATCAATTGCACTGCTTACCAAAAGCAACAAAACAAGGGTAATAAGACCCTTGTTTGTTAAATTTAGCAAGATGTCATCAAGAGATAACTGCTGGGTAACCAGTAAAGCTAACACTGCACCAGAAAACACAGTGGAAGGGCGCTGATTGGTAAAGATCAGCGCGCATATCGTACCGGCAAATACTGCCAGTACGATGAACTGGGTCACATCCATATTGCTCCAGTCCTGCTTAAAGTTTACTGATATCCACAGAGTTCCAATGCGGGAAGTGCTTGCGTACTAGTGCATTGAATTCAAGCTCGAACTCAGAGAAGTTTGGTGAGGTATGCTGTGCGTCACCCGCAATTTCGTCAATGATCATACCTGCACCAACGGTTCCGTTGGTCAAGCGATCTATGACGATGAATGAACCGGTAGGGCGGTTGCGCTTATACGGGTCGCAGGCAACAGGTTGAGTAAACTTAACGTCTACTACACCAATCTCGTTAAGATTTAAGTGCATGGCATCCGTTTCTTCCAACGTGTTCACATCAATTTGATTATCGATATGAGCAACTACCCCTGGCGTTGATTTAGTCGCGAACTTAAACAAGTATTGCTTGTTTGGCATTAGCGGCTCTTCAGACATCCACACGAGGTGAGTTTTAAATTGCGTGTTAAGCAGTGGCAAGTTGTCTGATTTTACAATCATATCGCCACGAGAGATGTCAATTTCATCTTCTAGCGTTAACGTTACTGCTTGAGGTACATAAGCGCGCTCTTGGTCGCCTTCAAACGTAACGACTTGCTTCACCTTTGATTTCTTACCAGAAGGAAGTGCCGTTACTTCATCACCAGGTGCAACTTGGCCAGATACCACGGTACCCGCAAAGCCGCGGAAATCTAAGTTAGGACGGTTAACGTATTGTACAGGGAAGCGAAAATCTTCTAAGTTATCGTCTTCACCAATTTCAATGTTTTCCAACATTTCCATAAGTGGCGTGCCGTCAAACCATGGTGTCTTTTCGCTCTTACCTACTACGTTGTCGCCTTCAAGTGCTGAAATAGGTACGAACTGAATGTCAGGAATATCAAGCTGCTCAGCAAACTTCAGGTAGTCTTCCTGAATTTGCTTGTACACTTCTTCTGAATAGTCCATCAAGTCCATTTTGTTGATAGCAACAATAACGTGTTTTATACCTAGAAGAGAAACCAGGAACGAGTGACGTTTCGTTTGTACCTTAACGCCGCCGCGAGCATCAACAAGAATAATAGCAAGGTCGCATGTTGACGCACCGGTTACCATGTTACGAGTGTACTGCTCGTGCCCCGGAGTATCAGCGATAATAAACTTACGCTTGTCAGTAGAGAAGTAGCGATAGGCTACGTCGATAGTAATCCCTTGCTCACGCTCAGACTGAAGACCGTCTACAAGAAGGGCAAGGTCAACTTTCTCGCCGGTAGTGCCCACTTTTTTACTGTCTTTAGTGATAGCGGCAAGTTGGTCTTCATAAATCATTTTAGAATCGTGAAGTAAGCGACCAATAAGGGTACTTTTGCCGTCGTCTACGCTACCGCAGGTAAGGAAACGTAGCATGTCTTTCTTTTCGTGTTGCTCAAGGTAAGACAGTATATCCTGTCTTAATAATTCGTTTTCGTTGTTCATGTTATGCGCTCACAAGGAAAAAGGGGTTTAACACAGACTCTTTTTGGTTGTACGTAAGAGCGTCAGCGTTGTCATCTAATGGGTTTCCAGGGTCTAGTACGGTTACGTTTGCGCCTGCCGCTAATGCGACGGCGTGCGCTGCTCCCGTATCCCATTCAGATGTTGGGCCTAATCGAGGGTAAAGATGTGCTTCGCCCTCAGCCACCAAGCAAAGCTTCAGTGAGCTACCCATCGCCACAAGCTCGGTTTCACCTTTAAGCTGTGCCAATAAATTCTGAATTTCTGGGCTTTGGTGAGAACGACTACCTACCACTTTCCACACTTCGGCACCATCGTGCTTGCGCGCAGAAATAGCGGAAAATTCGCCATTTACTTCAGTCCACGCACCTTCACCAACAATACCTACATAGCTTTTGTTTAGTGCTGGCGCGTAAACCACACCCATGGTCGGTTTACCGTTTTCGATAAGTGCAATATTTACCGTAAACTCACCGTTTTTCTTAATAAACTCTTTAGTGCCGTCTAGCGGGTCTACCAGCCAGTATGACGACCACGTTTTGCGCTCTTCCCATGAAATATCTGCTGACTCTTCAGAAAGAATCGGTAGGTTAGATTCAGCTTCAAGGGCGTCAACGATTACGTTATGTGCGGCAAGGTCAGCTTCTGTTAGCGGGCTGGTATCCTGCTTTTCATAAATGGCGAAGTCTTTCTCGTAAATGGCCATTATCTTATCGCCGGCTTCTTTGGCGATAGCTAGCACTTTCTGTGCAAGACTATTTAAAGGCTGTGTCATTACACCAATCCCTTTTCTTGAAGCAAAGCATACAATCGCTCAGCGGTTTGCTCTGCTGGTTCATCCTGATAGGTTAAGTGTACTTCTGGCGCTTCAGGTGCTTCATAGGCTGAATCAATACCTGTGAAGTCCTTAATTTCACCGCTACGCGCTTTCTTGTATAGCCCTTTCGGGTCGCGTTTTTCACACACTTCAAGAGGTGTATCGACAAACACTTCTACAAACTCTCCGTCTTCCATTAAGCTGCGGCAATAATCGCGGTCGGCTTTGAAAGGCGAGATAAAAGCGGTAAGCACAATGGTACCGGCATCGACAAAAAGTTTTGCGACTTCGCTAATGCGGCGAATGTTTTCAACGCGATCTTTATCGCTGAAACCTAAATCGCCACACAGACCGTGGCGCACGTTGTCGCCGTCAAGCAGATAGGTGTGCTTGTTCTGCTCGTGAAGCTTTTTCTCAAGCAGGTTGGCTAATGTCGATTTACCAGAGCCGCTTAAACCCGTTAGCCAGAATACACGAGGCGTTTGACCAAGCTTTTCAGAGCGGGTGGTCTTGTTTACTTCGTGTTTATGCCAAACAACGTTGTCGGTGGCCATTAGAAGTACCCTTCCATTTTCTTCTTCTCCATAGAGCCTGCGCTGTCATGGTCGATAACTCGGCCCTGACGTTCAGACGTCTTGGTAAGCAGCATTTCTTGGATAACTTCAGGTAGGGTAGCTGCTTCTGATTCTACCGCACCGGTAAGTGGGTAACAGCCAAGAGTACGGAAACGCACAGAGCGCATCTCTGGTACTTCACCTTCTTCTAGCGGCATACGGTCGTCGTCAACCATAATAAGAACGCCGTCGCGCTCAACGACAGGGCGAGGCTTAGAAAGGTAAAGTTGCGGAATATCGATGTTTTCTAGGTAGATGTATTGCCAGATATCTAGCTCAGTCCAGTTAGACATTGGGAATACACGAATGCTTTCGCCTTTATTAACCTGAGAGTTATAAATATTCCAAAGCTCTGGACGCTGGTTTTTTGGGTCCCAGCGGTGGTTGCTGTCGCGGAATGAGTAAACACGTTCTTTGGCACGTGATTTTTCCTCGTCGCGTCGAGCGCCACCAAATGCAGCATCGAACTTATATTTGTTCAGTGCTTGCTTAAGTGCTTGGGTTTTCATGATGTCAGTATGTTTTGCTGAACCGTGGCTAAATGGGCCAACGCCAGCTTCAACACCTTCTTCATTGATGTGAACAAGCAAATCAAAACCGTGTTTCTTAGCTTGTTCGTCACGGAACTTAATCATTTCACCAAACTTCCACGTGGTATCTACGTGTAATAATGGGAAAGGAATTTTGCCGGGCGCGAACGCTTTACGGGCAAGGTGAAGCAGTACAGAAGAGTCTTTTCCTACAGAGTAAAGCATAACTGGGTTTTCAAACTCAGCAGCAACCTCACGGAAAATCTGGATACTCTCGGCTTCGAGTTGTTTCAAATGCGTTACAGACGGGATACTAGCAGTCATTTTGAAGTCCGAATTTTATGTTATATACAAAAAAGTTATATATGGGTTATTTTTCTGCATAGAACGATAACATATTTAATTTCAAAAGTAGTATGCGATTTTGCTATTTAAAATAGCTATCTTATTTCAATAAATAAAACTGTCATGCAATTGAAGCATAAGCCACTTTTTTCAAGGCCTATAAAAAGAAAAAAGCCCTGTTTAGTAACATAAACAGGGCTTGTTATTCACTTTCGTTGCGAATGACTTATTTCGTATCGTTCGCTTACCTTTCAGTCAATTTGGTCTGGAAAGCGTCGAACGTATCAACCACACCTTCTCTTGGCGAGCCAGATTTACTTAAAATCATGATGGTTAAGCTAGATAAAATAAACCCAGGGACAATTTCGTACATCCAGTCACCAAGCTTTTGGCCGCCGATTTCAATAGGAAGATAAATCCACAGTAACACCGTCACTGCACCAACGATCATACCACCTAATGCAGCACGGCGAGTCATTTCACGCTTAAACAGGCTAAATAGTACAAGCGGTCCGAAGGCTGCACCAAAGCCAGCCCAAGCATTACTTACAAGCGTTAAAATGGTGCTGTCTCTATCATAAGCTAGATAGATTGCTACGAGCGCGACAACTACTACGCTGACTCGACCAGCAATAACGAGCTCGCCATCTGACGCATCACGTCTTAGGAAGGCTTGATAAAAGTCACTGGTTAGTGAACTTGAGGTTACCAACAGCTGAGAAGAAATAGTACTCATGATCGCCGCTAAAATCGCAGCGAGCAGGAAGCCACCGATGAGCGGGTGGAATAGAATTTGAGATAAGTAGATGAAGACGGTTTCTGGATCGATTTCGTTTCCGTTACCTGTTACATAGGCAAGGCCGAAAAGCCCCGTCATTAACGCACCAATAATCGACACAATCATCCAACTCATACCGATATTGCGCGCAGTTGGTATATCTTTAACAGAACGTATCGCCATAAAACGCACAATGATATGAGGCTGACCAAAATAACCTAGGCCCCATGACATCAGTGAAACAATGCCTATTACGCTTAGTGCTTCATTGGTAGACGCATCCATAAATGCATCGAAAAGCGCCGGATTAATGGTATCTAAGGCGTCAATTGACGCGCCGATTCCACCCAACTCGCTAATAACAACGGCAGGTACCATAATGAGAGATACAAACATGATGCACCCCTGAACGAAGTCGGTCATGCTTACTGCCATGAAACCGCCTACGAGGGTATAAGCTACGACGACACCCGCGGTGACGTATAAGCCGGTCTCATAAGTTAATCCAAATGATGTCTCAAAGAGCTTTCCGCCAGCTACCACACCAGAAGAGGTGTAAAGCGTAAAGAAGACAACGATAACCACAGAGGCTATAACGCGCAATAAACGCGTGTTGTCAGCGAAGCGATTTTCAAAATAGTCGGGGAGGGTAATGGAGTTATTGGCTACTTCAGTGTAAACGCGAAGGCGTGGAGCAACTAACATATAATTTGCCAGAGCACCGAGTGTCAAACCAACGGCAATCCAGCCAGCAGATAAGCCTGATACATACATTGCACCGGGTAAGCCCATGAGCATCCATCCGCTCATATCCGATGCACCTGCTGAAAGCGCGGTTACCGCGGGGCCTAGTTGGCGGCCGCCAAGCATATAGCCTTCTACGTTGGTGTCTGTCTGCCGATAAGCGAAAAGGCCTATCCCTAACATTACAACAAAATACAAACCCAACGAGATTATCGTGCCAGTAGCCATATAAATTCCCTATGTTTTTTCTTTCATGCTAACACCTATGACATAGAGTCTCTATGTCAGTCAGCGACCTTGCATGTTTTCTATACGGTAATTCGTAAATAAAGTTTGGCGAAAGGTTAAATTGGAAAAGATGCAACGCGCGCTCGACCTTCTCTTTTGGCCCTGTAGAGAAGCTCATCACACATCTTGATAATGGTGTCTAGGTTGGTTTCTCCGTTGACGTCTAACAGACCCGAAGAAAAACTCACGGAAAACATTTCTTTTGTATTGCTCCAGTGTTTCTGGCGAGAAAGCGCGAAATTCAGCTCGTCCAGAATTCGCTTAGCAGACCTTTGGTCGGAGTCGGAAAAGTAAATCAAAAACTCTTCGCCGCCATATCGGCAGAGCTTGTCTGACTTACGAATTCGGTTTTTGATAATCTGCGTAAAGGTAGTCAACACTTCATCACCGACAACGTGGCCGTATTTGTCATTAATCTTTTTAAAGTTGTCGACATCAAGTAGAGCAATACAGGACGCTTTATTGCCTTTCAGTGCTTTTTTCAAACTGTTTAGCATAGCTCGTCGCGTGAGTGCGCCAGTTAGCGAGTCACGCTCTGCCAATAAATCGCTCTGCCTTTTAGAAATCCATAGCCATAGTGCAAGAATGATGAGAATTGTGATAATCAACGCAAAAATGGTGGTTTTCATTGCTTCTTTGTCGGTAGAAAGGCCATCTTTTTCACTTCTGAGCACAGTGAGTTCTTTTTGTCGATATCGCGCTAACTCGATATCTTTCGCAATACCGTCGGTAAACGAAGAATTTGACAACTTGAATTGCTCAGTGTTTTTTTCAACAAGAAGCCTATTGTAGGTTTTCGAATGCTCATATGCTTTTTCGTAGTCACCCGAAGCATCGTAAAGCCTAGAAAGCTCCCGCTCTAACCTAAGCTTGATTTTTTCTTTAAAACCCGAATTTGGAATAGTAGCCAGAACGATATTGCGGTAACGCTGAAGGGAGTCTTGAAATTTAGCATCATCGTTCAATACCGCAGCGTAAAGTGCATCTGCGTAAGCTGAAAGCTCCTCAGTTCTTTGTTTTACCTCTGTGGTATCAAGCTGCCTGATTTGCGTCATGACTTCTTGCGCTAGCAGTTCATATCCTTCGCTTTTTTGAAACACTACTACACGAAGTCTTTGGACATACGTCAACAACTTTTCGTGCACTGACGTTACTGTGGACAAATGCTCTATTGCGTCGTTTGACATAGCCAATGCTTCTTCAAACTTATTTTGAATTAACAATGAATCGATGGCCGAGAAGTAGGCCCAAGTCTTTACCATGGTGTTGTTATCTTGCGTTTTACTTTCAATGATCTCTTTTGAGTGGAAAAATGCTCTGCTTGGAACGAAGAGTTCCAGATAAGCACCTCTCAGCCAATCATGTGCAATTACGTTTGATAACGCATTTTCTAAGCTTTTGTCTGATGAGTATCGAGGAAGGTGCGGTAACGCATATTCGATTTCATTAATTGCTTGTATTGGGTTCGCAAGGGTTAGTTCCATCGCTAACCATATGCTAGCTATAGCAGTGGCTCGTCGACTCCCAGTTTCTAGCGCTTCTCGCTGCAAACGGCGCAGTTCAGGAACAGAAAAATTTACCCTATGGTCAGAGCCTTTAAAATCATTTACCGCTCTAGCATAAATGTAATATGCCTTCGCAGCAGCGAAAAGCTCAGGCTTAATTGTCTTAAGCTCTTGCCAATGCTTATCTAATAGAGGCTCTTTAACGAAAAGTGGGATTCTCGGCGAGTCAGCATCATTCGCAGTATAAGTGGCCAACAAGTGTCTAAATATCACGCCTTCACTTTGCGTGTCATTCTGCAAACCGGCGCTCGTTAACATAGCAATGATATTCTCATTGCTCACCTCGCTAGGTGTATTCCAATGATAAATTGCCGTTGCAGCTATATGACTATAATTATCAAGTTTTTTTAGTCTAAGTGCGTTGGGAATATCTATACTTTGAGCAAAGACAGTGAAACAAGCTATTGCAGGAATCAAAAGGCAAATCATTAGCCTTGTAAAACGAAACCAAGCGCTCATTGTGATGGAGACCTCTTTACTGCGGGTAAGTGAATGAAGTGATTAACTGAAATTAAAACGGACGTTTTAACCTTTAAGTCGGAGTATAAGTTTTATTGAACAGGGTTTCATCTTAATTTTGGGCAAAAAAAATCGGCCCATAGGGGCCGACGAAGGGAAGTGCTAAAGATACGCACTTTTTTGGAACACTTTACAGTTACTTAACGTGTGTTAAGCAGAGAATTGAATCCTTTCTGACACCGCCTTTTTCATATCGCTTAAATCAGCATCTTTATCGCCAACAATCATTACATTGGCATGCTTCATTTTAATGCTCTCTCCATGGTACTGACCATCGGCAAACTCGCTTGGTACGGAGACATCTCCACGTTCAGGTACTACGAATACCGACATCTTGCCTTGTGGCGTATTCACAATCAGGTGAAGGCTTCTAACTGTGCTCAAATGGCAATAGTTTGCGACCTCTACACCGTCGAGCATTTCGCTAAAGCTGCCACCAAAGCTTGCTAGCTTTGCGTTAACCATGTTCAAATCAACAGGAAGCAACGAATGAGCGTGTTCCATTTCTGCGTACTGCATATGGGCAAGTGCTTGTCCGCCAATACTAAGCGGTTGGTGGTACCACATGGTAAGTCCGATACCTACAGTGAAAGCAACCGATGCAGCCATGGCTAAATACCAGCGACTTCTGCGTTTATAACGGGTGAATTCGTCTGCAGACTGCTGCCATATTAGCTTGCTTGCGAGATCCTCTGGTACATCGACTTTCAATGCTTGCTTTAATTGCTTATCTAACTGCTTTTGTTCATTCCAGAAACTGCGTTTACTTTCATCCGCTTTTGCCGCTTCTACAACATCACTGTCAGTCGTTTCTGGATCGGCGTAGATACGACGCCTAAATTCTAACTCATCCATTTACACGACCTCTCTGTTCATTTTGCTTCTCTAATGCCTCTTTTAGCTGATTCCTCGCTCTGAAAAGGCGAGTCATTACTGTGTTTTTGTTAAGCCCTAACTGGTTGGCGATCTCTTCGCCACTAAAACCGAAAATCAACTGGAGTATTAAGGGTTCACGATACTCCACACTCAATCCACCTAATAGTCGCTGAAGCTCTCTATCTTTCAAGTCCCCATCAGCATGCTGTGTGTCATCTTGAATATGGCAATCATCAATATCTACTGTGTCGAACTGTTTGCGTTCAAACCGACGGGCGTTTTCGCGGCGAAGAATGGTAATTAACCATGACTTTGCTGCTTTTTCATCATTTAGGGCGTCTAATGAGCGCCAAGCACGTAAAAAGGTTTCCTGAACAACATCTTCAGCAATGCTCTGGTCTTTGATAAGCCAAAATGCATAGCGGTAGATGTCGGCGTGAAATGCCTTTACTAATGCTTCATATCTTTGGTGTTTTGCTTTCATACCCGATAAGACCTGAGCATTATCAGATTTATTTCGCCCAAACATAAAAAAATCCAAAAACTTAATTTTTTCTCACTATGGCATAAAAAACGCGCCATTTCGTTAGCCGAAAGGCGCGTTTTCATTTTATTTCCAGTGATCAGAGCACCTAGTTCGAAAAGCTAGGCACGTTTTTGGGAAGTAATCCAAGCATTAATGTTTTCTTCTAAAATAGAAAGTGGGACTGGACCGTACTTCAACACCTCGTCATGGAAGTCTTTCCAATCAAACTTGTCACCAAGTTCAGCTTGGGCATGCTCTCTAAGTTCCATAATTTTAAGTTTACCAATCATATAGGCCGTAGCCTGACCTGGCATAGCAATGTAGCGCTCAATGGCTTTTTGCGCGTCGTATTCAGGGTTTGGCGTATTTTCAACAAGGTAATCTACGGCTTCTTCACGCGTCCATTTTTTCGCATGAATACCCGTATCAACCACAAGTCTGCAAGCGCGCCAAAGCTCCATGGCTAGACGACCGAAATCAGAATAAGGGTCTTTATAAAAGCCCATATCTTTTGCAAGTTCTTCGGTATATAGGCCCCAACCTTCTGTGTATGCGGTAAAGCTCAAGAATTTCTGGAATTGAGGTACACCTTCTAGCTCTTGTGCAATAGCGCGCTGCATGTGGTGACCTGGGATGCCTTCGTGATACGCCAGCGCCTCTAACTGATAAGTAGGCATTGCTTTCATGTCATAAAGGTTTGCGTAATAAATACCTGGGCGGCTGCCATCTTGCGCCGGGCTTTGATAAAACGCCTTGCCCGCAGACTGTTCGCGGAACGCTTCAACACGTTTAACAATCATTGGCGCTTCTGGAAGAATCCCAAAGTATTCAGGAATCGCCTCTCGCATGTCGTCTATGGCTGTTTTCGCCATATCAAGGTATTGCTGTCTACCTTCATCTGTTGAAGGTAGATAGAATTGCTCGTCTTCACGCATGAAAACGAAAAACTCTTGAAGGGTGCCTTCAAATTTCACTTGTTTCATAATGTCGCGCATTGCATCGTGTATGCGCTCTACATTGTCTAAGCCAATTTGATGGACTTCTTCAGCGGTTAGGTCCGTAGTGGTAAACCAGTTTAGACGATTCTGATACCATTGATCACCATTGGGTAAGCGCCACACACCATCGCCTTCAGGCGTGATTTCCCTTTGATGAGCGAGTTCTTCGATAAACTTCTCGTATGACGGCATGACTGACGTTACCAAAGCGGCTTTCGCTTCACCTAATAACGTCGTTTTTTCCGCCTCTGTAATATCCAGGCTATTTACTTTATTTTGAAAATCTTCCCAGATAGTTGAAGGTATTTCGCTAGAATCAAACGGTGCGCCGGTAATCACGTTTTTTGACGCATCAATCATTTGATCGTAGGCCCATGCAGGGGGGAATACGCCGGCTTTTTCGCGAACTTTCATTTGTTCGATAACTTGATCAAAGTACGTACGTACATTGTCTAGTCGTCCAATGTATGCCTTAGCGTCCTCTTTACTCTTTACGCTGTGAATGTTGATAAGGAAGCTAGGCACCTGTGTATGTGCGGCGCGGAACTGATGTACAATGTAACGGTGATGTCGAAATTCGTCGTTAGCTAAATCGCGCTCAATACCTAGTTTGTACAGGCGCAAGCTTAGCTGTTCCTGTTCACTTAACTGACTGGTGTCAAAACTATTAAGCTTTTCTAGTCGGTTTTTGGCGATAGCAATGCGAGCATCAGCTTCTTCGTCACTGATGTCATCCCATTTGTCATAGTCCCATTTTTTACCCAAGTAACTTTGAAATAATGGCGAACGCTTAAGATCTTCTTCAAAAGTACGTTCGAAGAACGCATTAAGGCGCTCTGATTCAGACTGCCCGGCTGGCTGTTCTGTTTTAATAGGTTCCGGCGCTGTTTTAGCGGTTTCACTTGCAGGAGAGCAAGCCGTAAGCGTGGTAATGGCCAACGCAATTGGCGTTAGCTTTACTAGTGTTTTCTTCATTATATTCCCCGTCGCGTTTAATTGATTATTTTTATGAGCTAAAGCTTCAAAGATTAATAAGCCTTAAAGAGGACAATAAGGCTCAAAGGGTCGACTGTTTCTCGAACGCAATCATTTCTGCTACGAAGCCCTTGTCACAGTGATTTAGCTAATTGCAAGGGCTTTCATTACGCAAATTCTAGTGTATTGGCAAATGAAATGCGTTTTATGAAGCAGGATATAAGGCAGATAGCGTGTTATTGTCCCCTTCACTTTTTTGCTTCCATTCGCTGCGGGCAAGCTTAGCTTCATGTGAAAGTTTATCTAAAGCTTTCATGACCTGTTTAGATTGGGTGCTAGCGTCAGCTTTATTGGCTGAAAAGCGCAGTGCATAGAGCTCATTAACACTAGCGTTGATTCCTTCAAACTGCGAAAGTTGCGCTTTACCCGAAGTTAACGCGTTTATCCACTGCTTAAGAGCAGACGTAAGTAAACGTGTGTCCTTTGCCTTTATTGCTGACATAAGGTTTTGAAACTGTGCTTTTTCATCCCACTGAGCATAAGAGTGGTGGCGCTGTACAGAGCCGGTTTTGTTAGTGATCCCAGGTCCCATAAACTGAGCCTGTTTAAGCTTTCTGTAGGTAACTAACCATCCTGTAAGCGCTATGACGAACAGCACAAGTAGTGCACCAGTTACCATCCAATTAAGCTGGGTATTTTCGTTAGTATTGAATTCACCTGAAGCGCTGTCTAATGGTTCACCCTCTTTGCTAGCACTAGCGTTAGTCTGTGGTGCAGTTGACGGTATATCGTTTTGAATATCTTCATTGCTTGCACTACTGATTGATGGAGTGTCTAATCTATTCGGAGTATTGGCATTATTTGCGCCGCTCGCTGGCGCTACCGTAATTGAACGAGCGGGAATAGTGGCATATTCAGTTTGCTGAGTAAGCGTATTAAACCAAGGGATAGTAATTTCAGGTAAGACAAAGTTACCAGGCTGCGTTGGAATGATCGCCAGCGACGTTTGGCGCTGTGAAATTAAGCTCTGGTCTTTTTCGACTGTCGTAGTATTAGATTGATCAGGGTACAGCTTAAAGTTTGGCGGATAAAACTCAGGAATATCAGGAAGCTGCTCTTCTACTACGCCCAATGCGGTTAGCGTAACAATACGGGTGACTGGTTCACCTGTTACAAAACTATCACCTTGTGGCCATTCTTCATCCACTCGCACCATTTCAGAAGGCAACCAAGGGTAATCTATCCCCTGAGGAATGGGCTTAATGTTCACCGTAATGTCGGGCCCAACCCGATTGATTTGCTGGGTGCGGTTGAAGAAGCCAAAACGTTGGTTAGTATTGGCAGCCATAACTTCGCCAGTGAAAATAGGGCCTCTTAGCGTGAATTCACCGGATGCTTGAGGTACAACGGCAAATTGACGCTCTATAATCTGATACCTTCTACCGTTTACGATATCTGTATACTGTTTATCTTCTCCTAGCTGGGTGATTTCCGCATTTTGCATTTCTGGCGCTTGTAGGCTGCCGCGCTCAATATTGCTAGAAAGAAACAGCTTAACCGTGTAAAGCAGCTGTTGATTTAAATAGGCCTCTTTCACGTCGATGTCAGTGGTAACAAAATAGTCTCGTGCGACATTACTTTGTTCTTGAACTGGTATTACTTTAACTTGAATAGGCTTGGTTGATTTACCTTCAATGGTTAATGAAGGAATGGTGAACGTGCCTTCCTTACGAGGAAATAACGTAGTGGTCCAAACGGTGGTGCGCTTGGTGTCGAAATTGACAATTGAGGTTTGGCTACTTACTGATGTTCTTCCGACCACAAAGTCTTTAAGCAGGGGAGAGCTGTCGAATGCATCTCTTTCCGCGCTGCCGTCTGCGGTAACCGTTAAGCGAATGGCTTCATCCAACATGACAGGGTTTCTATCAATGGTGGCTTCCAGCGAATTTACATCGGCATAAGCCGCCGTACTTAAGAGTAGGGTTAATAAAAAAACTATACGTGTAGACTGTAATAAGGCTCTCATCTACCAATCACTCCGGTTTGAAGGCATACGTTGACGCTGACGTTTTTGTGCTTCTAATTGCATTTTTCGTTTTAGTAGGAATGCAGGGTCGTCTGGCACGCGGCGCATTAAACTCTCCATTCGCTGCAGCTCTTCTTTTTCTGCGTCGGTAAGCTCGGCCTCTTGACCTTGCATTGCCTGTGCTTCCTGCTCTGCTTGTTGTTCGTCTTTTTGTGCTTGCGCGCTGTCACCTTGATCAGACTCTTCTTGTTCTGCATTTTGCTGCTGAGAGTCTGATGACTCGTTCCGACTGTTCATCTCGGAATCATCAGGCTGTTGTGAGTTATCTCCGCCACTTTGCTGTTCATCGTTAGCTTGGCTTTGGTCAGACTGTTGACCCTCATTATCGTCTTGCTGACCATTCTGCTCGTTTGAACCTTTCTGATTGTTCTGGTCCCCTGATTGCTGTTTGCTATTAGGGCTATCAGAGTTATCAGAGCTACCTTGGCCATTATCCTGCGAGTCACTCTGTTCGCCATCATCGCCATTTTCGTTCTGGTTTTGATCCTGATTCTGCTGTTGCTGCTGTTTCAGCAAATCCTCGACAATCTTTTTGTTGGTTCTTGCATCGTCGAAATCGGGGGCTTCTCTTAACGCCTGATCATATTTCTTAATAGCGTCTTCAAGCTTACCGAGTTTTGCCAGTGCATTGCCTTGATTGTAAAGACTCTCGGGACCAGGAATGCTTTTGAAGGCATTTAATGCACCTTCGTAGTCACCTGATTTATAAAGTGATGATGCTTTCCAAGTGTCGTCATTAAACTGATTAACGGCGTCTTTGTACTTGCCTCTTTGATAGCTGTTTAATGCTTCTTGGTCGTCATTCATAAATGGCGTTTGCCACCATGAGAGTGAATCAGGTTGATTTGCCCTCTCCTTTGCGCTTTCCGGTGCGTCTATGTCTTGTGATGTGCCAGCAATTTCTGAGGGTTGGGCACGTTGCAAAGCATGGGCGTTTTTAATCATAGAGGGGCTAAGTAAACCCACCAACACGATGAAAACTAACCCGCGTTTGAATGCAAAGGCGGCAAATGGAAGAAGTATAAGTAGCAAGTAAGGTCCAACTTCTTTCCACTGGTCTCCTTGTAAATTACTCTCTTCTTCGTTCTCTTCGCTGTCGCTTTTATCTAGTAGAGATACCGAGGCGAGGGCATCAATGTCGGCGTCGTTTGATGTAAAGGATTCAAAGCGTCCGCCGCTCGTTTTAACCACACCTTTCACTGCGCCTTCATTTAACTTGGGAATAACGATGCTGCCGGTGAAGTCTTTCAAGAGCTCGCCGCTTTGCTGGCGAATAGGCGCGCCTTCAGATGTCCCAACGGTAAGTGCATTTACTGTAAAAGGAATAGAAGCCACATACTCTTGAAGCTCTTGTTGTTGTTCTAACTCTATACCGTCAGTAATCCAGTAGATCATGCCTGAGTTATATCCGGCATTCGTGAGAAGCTCTGACGCACTCTCTATACCTAGGAGAGGGTCGCTGCCCGGAACGGGCATAATTTCCGGTGACAGGCTAGGGATTAGGGTTGTGATATTTCCTGCGTCTTCGGTTAAGGGGCTAATGACAAACGCATCGCCAGCGTAAGCAACCAAGCCCATTTCACCTTCACCAATAGCGTTGACTAGGTCTATCGCTTTATATTTAGCGCGAGTTAGCCTGTCTGGCGTCATATCGGTAGCGCGCATTGAAAGCGACATATCTATGACTATAACGTGTCCCATTTTCAACTGGTAAACCGGCTGCGGCAGGCGCTCCCATGTTGGGCCAGCGAGTGCTATCACACTTATAATCCACACAAGAGCAAGCATCCACATTGGAGGTTTTGCGCCCATTTCGTTTTTTCCAATCACCATGTATTGATATAGGTGAGAAGGGATCACAGATTGCCAGCCAGATTGCTTAGCCGTGGTTTTTCTAATTAAAAGCACAAGCAGCATCAGGGGAACGAGCGCGATAAACCATTCGGGGCGTAAAAAATGAAATTGGTTTAAGAAGTCGAATTCCATTACTTCGTCTCCCTATTTATTTGAGCTGCTTGTATTGAATCAGCTGAGTTCGGGGGTTGCTGGGACGAGTTAATTCGTCTTTGTGCGAACCAACGAAATGTTGATAAAAGAACCGTCAAGAATGCCCATAGTGCTGACAGTAATATTGCCGCACCAAGGGGATAGTAAAACAGTGCGCTCAATGGACGCATCTTACGCGTTTCACCTTCAATAGGCTCAAGCGCGTCAAGTTGTTGATAAATAGCTTGAAGTTCCTGGGCATTTCGAGCCCTAAAATATTGGCCGCCAGTGCTAGTCGCAATGTCGGTTAACATGCCTTCATCAAGTTCTTGCGATGGGTTTATTTGTCGGCTGCCGAAAAAGCTCTGGATCAGCATTTTATCTGCGCCCACACCTATAGTGTAAACCTTCACACCCTTACTAATCGCCAACTCTTTCGCCTGCTCAGGTGTAATATTCCCTGCAGTATTTTGCCCATCGGTAAGAAGAATTAATACGTTATTAGACTCTTCCCGTTCGTCAAAGCGCTTCACCGCTAAACCTATCGCATCGCCAATAGCCGTCTGTTCGCCAACCAACCCAATGACAGCTTCACTCAGAAGTGTAGAAACGGTATCTCTGTCATAGGTAAGCGGCGCTTGAACGTACGCGGTATCGGCAAATAAGATAAGGCCAATTCTGTCGCCAACGCGACGCTGAATAAATTCATAAACCACCGACTTAGTCATGGTTAAACGGTTAACTTGTCGGCCATTTAGCTGCATGTCATCTATCTTCATACTGCCAGATAAATCCACCGCTAACATCATTTCTCGACCTTCATTCGGTATGCTGACAGGCTCTCCTAACCATTGAGGGCGTGCGGCAGCCGTCACTAGCAGCAGCCATATCAAGCTACTTACCAACAGCGGTATTTTGGTTTGTTTCAACTGGGTTTGCTCTGACACATCGCCAGGTCGCAAATTAGGAACCCGCAATGCAGCCATAGGCATGTCTTGTGCTTTTTTAGAAAGCAGGCGTACGATAATAGGCAAGGGGAGTACAAAAAAGACCCACCACCAAGCAAAATTAAGCATGATGCGGCTCCTTGGCTTGTTTATCATGAGGGCTACCATCGTTTAGACCGCCATCATTCACATCGCCGTAAGCCCCCTTGTTTTTTGGCAGTTTGGCTTTTGAAAGCCAGTTTTTTACTGCCCTCTTGCAGGTTTCAAAATCACTAGGGGTGGGGGTGGCTTGATAAACATTGCTTACTAACAAACCTAAATCACTTTCAAGTTTGCTATCACTACTTTTCAATGCAGAGGTTAAGAACGCTTGCCACTGTTTACCATATAACCCAGCCACTTGCTGAGTTGGGTAATAGCTCATCGCCGTGCGTTTTAGAATTGAGTTTAACGCTACGGGCCAATTGCTTTGTTGTGCTGAAATCGATTCAAGTAAGGCTAAAGCTTGCTTACGTGCCTTATTGTGACGTATGTGAGCAGTGATCGCTTTATATAGGCAAAATAGGGCAAGTAAAAATACTGCGATTGCGACCCACCAACCCCAATCTAATGGCCAAATGTTGACCTCTGTAGGTACGTGTATATCGCGCAGTTGAGCAAGTGGGTCTTGCTGCTGAGGGGGCACTGGTATTTGATTTGCCGGCGGCATCGATTGAGCAGCTGATTTTGTGTAACTAGATAGAAAGTTTGATAAAAAATGGGTTGAAAAAATACTGCTTTGCATTAATTAAGCTCCAACCTTTGTTCTTGTTGCATACTTTGAAGCTGTTCGTCTAGGGGAAGACCCGCTGAAACACTGAATCGAGCGATATTGTTTTTGCGCAAGGTGCTATAAATCGCGCTGTTGTGTTCACTGCGCCATTTTTGATATTGCTGTTGCTCGGTATTGTCGCCTAACACCCAGCGTTGTTGGTTTCGGCCATCAGAAACGCTGACGGTTTGTAGTGAACTGGTTTGTGGCAAGGCGTGTTCTATTGGATCGTTAATTACGATAGCCCTTACTTCACAGTGTCGTGTTAAGTGACTCAAGTGTTGAATAGCTTGGGTACTTAAATGCTGAAAGTCTGACACGAGATAAACCAGGCTCCCCGGCCTTGCTAGTCGTCTTGCCCTAGCACACGCATCGGCAAAAGCTTGTTCGTCTTGGTCTTTGTCCGGCTCAGATTGCGCGCTCTGTTCGTGCAATGCCATAAGTTCATGACACACGTGCAACACGGCCTTTTTGCGAGTTAGTGGTTTAATTTCTTTGTGCTGTTGCTGATTAAATACCAGTGCGCCAACTTTATCGCCACGAGCGGCAGCAGACCAGCTTATTAATGAAGATACATGCGCGGCTTGCACCGCTTTAGTAAGCAGCTGCGTGCCAAATGCCATTGAAGGTAGGTAGTCACAGAATAGAAAAACCGGGCGCTCTCGCTCTTCCCGATACACTTTAGTGTGAGTTTTACCCGTGCGCGCAGTAACGCGCCAATCAATAGCGCGAATATCATCACCGGGCTGATAATGCCGGGCCTCATCAAACTCCATGCCTCGGCCTTTGTGCTTGGTGAGATAACTTCCAGCAAGTTTAGCTTGTGGCATACGTTTAGGCGCCAAACTAAACAGCTTAGCTAACTGCTGGTAGCGTAATAATTCTGCTGTAGACAACGAGACGCCATTACTTTGCAGCTTGTTTAGCTGCGCTTGTACATTCACCATAGCTTAAGGGACTGCGACAGTTGCAACAATCTTATCAAGTACGTCGTTAATCGTTACGCCTTCAGCCTCGGCTTGATATGACAGAATAATGCGGTGGCGAAGCACGTTGTGAACCACAGCTTGAATATCATCAGGGCCAACAAAGTCTCTGCCGCTAAGCCATGCATGAGCGCGTGCACAGCGATCTAGACTGATGGTTGCTCGGGGGCTTGTTCCCATCGCTATCCACTGGCCTAATTCAGCGTCGAAATTTGCAGGCTGACGTGTAGCCATAATCAATTGAACTAAATACTGTTCTAACTCAGGCGCCATATACAAAGACAGCGCTTCTTTACGCGACGTAAAAATGTCGTCTTGAGTTAGCGTTGGTGGCGTAACGGGTGGCTCAGAGAGAGCCTCACCTCGCGTTAAGCGCAATATTTCCAATTCTGTCTCAGCGCCAGGATAATCGATGTCCACGTGCATCAAGAATCGGTCTAGCTGTGCTTCAGGTAATGGATAAGTTCCTTCCTGCTCTAGCGGGTTTTGCGTCGCCATTACTAAAAATAGCGGAGGAAGAGGGTAGGTTTTACTGCCTACCGTAATTTGACGTTCCGCCATGGCCTCAAGCAAAGCCGATTGCACTTTTGCTGGTGCGCGGTTGATTTCGTCGGCTAGCACTAAGTTATGAAAAAGCGGCCCTTTTTGAAAAACAAACTCACCGGTTTCGGGGCGGTATATGTCTGTACCGGTTAAGTCGGCAGGCAAGAGGTCAGGGGTAAATTGTACGCGATGAAAGTCGCCGTCAATACCATTAGCAAGTGCATTTATTGCGCGTGTTTTTGCAAGCCCAGGAGGACCTTCTACCAAAAGGTGGCCGTCGGCCAAAAGAGCGATAAGAAGGCTTTTGGTTAACGCGTGCTGACCAATAATCTGCTGGTCTAAATAAGCGTGTAACTGTTGAAATTGCGCTGCTGCCATAATGCAAAATTTCCGTTTGAGTTCTCGTTATCAGAAAGTGTCATTTGAACGATAGATTTATTAAATACCTTACAAAGTGATCGCTTAGCTAAAAAGTAAATTACATATTAATTTAGATAGCTCTAGCCCGTCACAATGACACAAAACAGACTTTCATTTCCATATAAGGTTCATTCTATCTTTCTTCAAGTCGTCAAACAGTAATAAAAATGCGATATGCGGTTGGATGCAAAGCAAGCTTTTTAAATTTCGATAGCATAAAACGGTCAAAATTTGTAAACAGGGCAAACTTTAGTTTCATTTATATTGCCCTTAACCCTGCATTATTTGCTATTTTGTTCATTGTTTGTAAAAATCGGGTTTATTACAGGTCAGACCACTTTGGGGCGATAAGCTCAAACGGAAGTCGGTCATTAATTTAGGTGCATTATGGCAACAAAACAATCAGTTACTACCCGAGAGGGTGATCGCATCGCCATTGTCGCGGGGTTGCGTACTCCGTTTGCGAAAATGGCTACATATTTCCACGGTGTTCCGGCTGTTGATCTAGGTAAAATGGTCGTAAACGAACTTCTCGTTCGCCATGGTGTTCAAAAAGAATGGGTTGACCAGGTTGTCTACGGTCAAGTAGTACAAATGCCTGAAGCGCCAAACATTGCGCGCGAAATCGTGCTTGGCACGGGCATGAATATTCATACCGACGCTTACAGCGTATCTCGAGCATGTGCGACGAGCTTCCAGTCAACGGTAAACATCGCAGAAAGCATGATGGCTGGTACAGTGCAGGTAGGTATTGCTGGCGGTGCTGATTCAACGTCGGTATCACCTATTGGGGTTTCTAAGAATCTTGCGCGTGCGCTGGTTGATTTACAGAAAACCAAGACCCTTGGCCAAAAGCTAAACATCTTCAAGCGTTTAAGCTTAAAAGACCTAGCGCCTGTTCCTCCTGCGGTAGCAGAGTACTCAACAGGTCTGTCGATGGGACAAACGGCAGAGCAAATGGCGAAAACGCATCAAATTTCTCGTGAAGAGCAAGACAAGCTTGCACATCGCTCGCACAGCCTAGCCGCTGAAAGCTGGGAAGCAGGCAAGCTCTCTAGCGAAGTGATGACCGCTTATGCTGAACCTTATAAAGGTGCTCTTGAGCGCGATAACAACGTACGTTTCGATTCTAAGCTTGAAGGCTACGCGAAACTTCGCCCAGTATTCGATAAAAAGTACGGCTCGGTAACTGCGGCAAACGCTACACCGCTTACTGACGGTGCTTCTGCAGTACTTATGATGACAGAGAGCCGAGCGAAAGAGCTAGGCTACACGCCGCTAGGTTATATAAAGAGCTACGCGTTCTCGGCAATTGATGTGTGGGAAGACATGCTAATGGGGCCGTCGTACGCGACACCTATCGCGCTAGATCGCGCAGGTATGACGCTAAACGACTTAACGCTAATCGAAATGCATGAAGCGTTCGCAGCGCAAACCTTGGCAAACGTTAAAATGTTTGCAAGTGACAAGTTCGCCAAAGAGAAACTAGGCCGCGACAAAGCGACGGGCGAAATTGACATGGACAAGTTCAACGTGATGGGTAGTTCAATTGCCTACGGTCACCCTTTTGCCGCAACCGGTACACGTATGATTACGCAAATGCTTAACGAACTAAATCGCCGTGGCGGTGGTACAGGCCTTCTTACTGCATGTGCTGCGGGTGGTCTTGGTGCCGCAATGATAGTGGAGACAGAATAATATGAGTCAGGAACAAGAAATGACAAATGAAGTTCAGCCAACATCAGGCGCATTTACGTTAACCAAGCAAGATAATGGCGTTGCTATTCTTAGCATGGACGTACCTGGCGAGAGCATGAATACGCTTAAAGCTGAGTTTGGCGATGAGATATCTGCCATGCTTGATGATATTGAACGCGACAGCAGCATTAAAGGTGTGGTGTTAACAAGCGGCAAGCCAAACTCATTCGTAGCAGGTGCCGATATCACCATGCTAGCAGCGTGTAAAACCGCGGAAGATGCCACAACCATAGCCGCTGGCGGTCAGGCCATTTTCGATAGAATTGAGAACATGAAGGCTACCTTTGTTGCGGCTATTCACGGCCCAGCGTTAGGCGGTGGTTTAGAGCTAGCATTAGCGTGTCACTACCGTGTATGTACCGATTCACCTAGCACTCAGGTAGGTCTACCGGAAGTGCAGCTAGGCTTGTTGCCAGGCAGTGGTGGTACTCAGCGCCTTCCTCGCCTAATTGGCATTCAGCAAGCGATGAAAATGATGCTTACTGGGTCTCCTGCACGCGCTAAGCAAGCTAAAAAGTACGGTATTGTAGATGATGTTGTACCTCACAGTGTTTTGTTGAAGGTAGCTGAACAGTTTGCGCTTAAACGCAAACCAGAAAGGGAAGCGCCGCAAAAGAGTGTGATGGACAAAGTGTTAGAGAAGACCGGCCCGGGCCGTAACATGATGTTCAAAAAAGCGCGCGAAGCGACATTTGCCAAAACCAAAGGTAATTATCCAGCGCCAGGTTACATTATTGATGTCATCGAAACGGGCATGAACGAAGGGATGAAAGCGGGGCTTAAAGCCGAGGCTGAAGCCTTTGGTAAGCTTGTTATGACGCCGGAATCTTTCCAGTTACGTCAGATTTTCTTCGCTACGACAGAAATGAAGAAAGAAAACGGCGTTGAAGGTGTTAAACCTGAAAAAATGAAGAAAGTCGGTGTGCTTGGCGGTGGTTTAATGGGGGGTGGTATCGCCTATGTAACGTCGACCAAAGCCGGTGTACCTGTCCGTATTAAAGACGTGCGTGCTGAAGGCATTGCCAATGCAATGAAATATAGCTATGACATCTTAAACAAAAAGGTGAAGAAGCGTTTCATGCGCAATAGTGAAATGCAGAAACAGTTAGCGCTTCTTACCGGTACGCTAGATTATAGTGGCTACCAAGATGCTGATATCGTGGTTGAGGCGGTTTTTGAAGATTTAGATCTTAAACAAAAAATGGTGGCGGATATTGAAGAGAACTGCAAAGAAAGCACGATCTTCGCGTCCAATACGTCGTCTATTCCTATTACACAAATTGCAGCTAAGGCAGCACGTCCTGAAAACGTGATTGGTCTGCATTACTTCTCTCCAGTAGACAAAATGCCTTTGGCCGAAGTAATTGCTCACGATAGAACGTCTGACCAAGTCATTTCATCGACGGTTGAATTTGCTAAAAAGCAAGGCAAAACACCGGTTGTTGTTAAAGACGGTGCGGGTTTCTACGTAAACCGTATTTTGGCACCTTACATGAATGAAGCGGCAAACCTTATTCTTGACGGTGAGCCTATTGAGCATATCGATAAATCGTTGGTTAAGTTAGGTTTCCCTGTAGGTCCTGTGAAACTACTTGATGAAGTGGGCATTGACGTTGGCACCAAGATCATCCCATTCCTTGTAGAGGCGTTCGGCGAGCGCTTCACTGCGCCAAGTGCTTTCGATAAAGTACTTACAGACGGCAGAAAGGGTAAGAAAAACCAAAAAGGGTTTTATTCTTATGAAGGCAAAAAACCAGGTAAAGAAGTGGATGAATCAATCTACGAATTACTTGGGCTATCGCCTTCTGCCAAACTAAGCGAAAAAGAAGTTGCTGAACGCTGTGTATTAATGATGCTTAATGAAGCAGCGCGCTGTTTAGACGAAGGCGTTATCCGTAATGCGCGCGACGGCGACATTGGCGCTATCTTCGGTATTGGTTTCCCTCCATTCTTAGGCGGCCCGTTCCGCTATATGGATACACTGGGAATTAAACACGTTGTTGCTCGTTTAAACCATTATGCTACTGCTGTAGGTGATAAATTTGCACCTGCTGAAGTGTTAGTAAAAATGGCAGAAAACGATCAAAAGTTTTACAGCTAAGTTTATAAAATGTTAAAAGCCGGGCGTTGCCCGGTTTTTTTATGTCTAATGGGTATTTTTGCTGGTTTATTGTTCTATTTTGGGTAGAATTCCTGCGGTTAAAAAATGAACGTGTCAAATTGTTGGCGTCAATTATCAGTAAGTTAAATTGAATAATTGATGGGGACAAGTAACCCCACGTAACTAGGTCAAACAGGCGGAGGCAGTGTGATTTCACTCGTAGTATTAAGCGTTATCTTCTCTCTATATTTTTATGTAGAAGCGTTTAAATGGGGGATGAGCGCGAAAAAGTGGGCGATAGCGGGTTTTGTGTTAGGTCCAATCTTACTGCCCATGTTCTCAATCTCTCGCCATATACATTGGCGCAATGCAG
Source organism: Alteromonas sp. MmMcT2-5 (assembly GCF_022348315.1). Classification (NCBI taxonomy): domain Bacteria; kingdom Pseudomonadati; phylum Pseudomonadota; class Gammaproteobacteria; order Alteromonadales; family Alteromonadaceae; genus Alteromonas; species Alteromonas sp. MmMcT2-5. The sequence continues at coordinate 386,052 of NZ_JAKRFB010000001.1, forward strand.
TAGGGTTTAACAACCTTTATATTTCTGCGTAGTCTTTCCTAGCGGTCTGCTGAAATAAGTAAGTGGGGCGTAAAATACAGGTATAAAAAAAGAGAGCGTTGCTCTCTTTTTTTGGAAATTCTAAGGTATCTCTTAAAGACCAATACCGTAACCGCCACCACCCGTCTTAGGGCGAACTGTTTGTGGTTGAGTTACTGTCTCTTTTTGCGACTCAGGAGCTTGTTTAGCGCCTTCTTGCTTGTCGGCAGCAACTGGGGTAGCGGTAGAAAGTACTAGTGCAACTGCGTACTCTTTTAACATGTTAATTTCCTCTGATTATTTTGAACGAACAAACAAAACCGATTTTTTATATTTGTCATCGGTATCTAATACTTAGCTAAATGTGTGCCAAAAATAATATTTTTTAAAATATCCAATATAATCAAGTGGTTAGCTTTTCGCTTTGATGCGGAGGATTGTCGATGTTCACAAGCGCCATTTTAATGGCACTAAAGTCTAATAAACTAAGGTTGAATAGGCATGACTTTGCCTAAAGCTGCAATGAGCGGCATTAGGCAGGGGAAAGCACGCGCCCTATACGCAAGTAAAAGGTAAGGGCTATTAAAAGTTAGAGTGGCCAAGCAGCGTATGAAGCTTTTGATTCTCGGTGAGAAGCTTCTCGAAGCGCTCTGCATTTAATGGTCGGCTGTATAAGAAGCCTTGCAACATCTCACAATCGTAGCGACGTAAAATATCTAGCTGAGCTTCTTCTTCAACGCCTTCCGCTACAACTTTTAAGCCTAAATTGTGGGCGATATTTATAATGGCAGCCGCCATATGACGATCTACATTACTTTTTGCAATATCGTCAATAAATGCTTTGTCAATTTTTAGCGTGTTTAGCGGGAATCGCTTTAAGTAGGCTAGCGACGAGTAACCTGTACCGAAATCGTCTAGCGCTAGGTGAATACCTCTTTCGCGAAGGCGAGTCATCATTTGAAGGCCGTTTTCAGGACTTTCCATTAGCGTACCTTCAGTTATTTCGCACTCTAAATGTAGTGGTGACAAACCGATATCGCTTAAAATCTTGTTTATTCTGTCGTCTAAGTCAGGTAATTCGAACTGCTTCGCAGATATATTCACAGCTACACGACCACTAAACAAACCTTGGTTTACCCAGCGTTTGGTATCTGCACAAGCCTTTCTTAGCACTTGTTCACCAATTTCTATAATCTGGCCTGTTTGCTCTGCCAGAGGGATAAATTGCCCAGGGCTTACTATGCCCTTTTGGGGGTGCTCGAAGCGCACCAAAGCTTCCATGCTAACTAGCTTACCTGAGGCTATATCTACTTTCGGCTGGTAGTAAACCGTAAACAAGTCATCTTTAATACCTTGTCTTATAAGGTTTTCAATTTGCAGTTGCCTAACGGCGTTTTGATTCATCTCTCCGCTAAAGAACTGATAGCTGTTACCGCCATTGTTTTTAGCGAAATACATGGCTGTGTCGGCGTTTTTCAGCATTTCTTGGGGAGAAGTGCCGTCGTCAGGGAAGAATGCGATTCCAATACTGGCACCCAATACAAACTCTTGCTTATTAATGATAAAGGGGCGAGATAATGTGTCTAATAGGTTCTGTGCGTAATGCGTTACCGTGTGGATATCGGCATTGTCTTCCATTAACACACTAAATTCATCACCACCTAAACGATAGCAGGTCGCACTCTTACCCGTAATTCTCTGTAAGCGCTTTGCTATTTGTTTAATTAATATATCGCCCGTTTGGTGGCCTAAAGAATCGTTTATTTTCTTAAAGTTATCCATATCTAAACAGAGCAGAGTATGTTGTGCTCCTTTCCGCACCAAGTTCTGGTGGCTAGCTTGGAAGAACGAACGATTAGGAAGCTCTGTGAGCGGGTCAGTATTAGCTAGTTTCAATAGTTCTTTTTCAGTACTTTTTCTTGACGTGATATCACTAAATACGCCTACAAAATGGCTTATTTTTCCGTCATCGTCATGGACGGCGTCTATATTTAATTCCATTTCATAGCGCTCGCCGTTCACTCGCACACTTTCTACTTCACCTGACCAGTTACCTTTTGCTTTTAGCGTTTTCTTAATTTCTTCGGTAAACGCGTCTGGATATAGATGGAAGTGCATATAGCTTGCTAACGCTTGATCGCGGGTCTCGCCGGTGTAACCGCAATATGCATTATTTACACTTATGAATTTAAATTGGGTATTAGTTATGAATACACCTTCAGAAATATTCTCAATTGAACGCTTAAATAGATTCAGCTGCTCTTCAGCTTCTTTTAAGTGATGAATATTCTTAAGCGTACCAGTCATTCGTACCGGCTGAGCATTGTGGTCTCTTTCAACCACTTTTCCGCGGTCAAGTATCCAAATCCACTGATTCTTAAATGTCTTTGCGCGGTATGCAAGCTCGTAGAGGTCGCTATTACCTTCAAGATGGTCTCTAAGGGCAGTTTTAACACGGTTTACGTCGTTAGGATGAATGTTTGCATCGTAAGCGCCTGTAGTGCGTATATCATCTTGTGGAAAATCAAGTGTGCCCCACGTATTTGCACGGTAAACTTGGCCTCTGTATACGTCCCAATCCCACAGCTCATCTCCAGAACTCCATAGAGTCAGTTTAAGGCGTTCTTCGGACTCTTTAATGGCAAGCTGGTTTGCCTTCCTTATCTGATATTGGCGAACGATGAATGCAAAAATAGCGAATGCGACAATACAATAAAAAACAATAGCAACAGTATGAAGCCAAGGTGGTCTTGCGATTTGAACTGAAAGATTTCTGCTGTCAGACCACAACCTTCCTGGCGCTTTTGCTTGTACCTCGAAAACGTAGTTTCCAAAGCTTATATTATTAAATTGAGCAACTCTGTCGTCTCCATTATCAATCCAGTTGTCGTCAAAACCAATTAACCGATATCGGTAAACCACGTGTTGCGGGTAAACAGAGTTGAGTAAATTGAAAGATATGCTGAATCTAGACTCATTGTAATCTAGCGCAATCGACTTTTTAGTTCCTATATTTTGTGCCGATGAGAAATAACTTGTTTCGCCACTGCTTTCCCTCTGAATTACATTTGACCTATTGTTAGATACCCCAAAAACTTTTAATTCAGAAAGCTCTGGGATAAGTGTTTTCGTCAAATCATCTTTTGAGCTAGTTTTCTTACTCGTTATTATGTTGTAACCAGTCATCCCACCAAAATAGATAGTTTTTGCTGAGGATGCGAAAGCTGAGCTCTCGCCTAAAGAATTGTAGTTAAGCTCTGAATTTGGAACCGAACTTACTTCTTCAAGTTCGGGAAGTTTGATTTGGTGAACTCCCGTAGTATCTGCATACCAAATACTGTTATCGATACCTACGGATGATATTATTAGCCCAGAGTTTTCTGTACGAACTTGCCTTTTGACAAATTCAAGAGAATGCTTGTCGACCTGCAAAATTCCTTTCGAGCGAGTAGTTAACCAGTATGAGTCTGGTGTTTCGTAAACGCCGTAAACGAGTGAATCGAAACCATTGCTCTGATCTAAGTTTTTGATCAACTCCCTGTTCTTCAGCGAGTATATACTTACACCTGACTCGCTTCTCAGCCAAAGTCGATTATCATTATCTTTATAGATCGGAACTAAACGAGATGAGTCTATCTCTATTTTTATTGGCTCAACGGATGCTTTAGACGAATCATAACCAAGAGATAGTTTTACCGGTCCCTGTGTATCCTCCCAGATCCAAACTTCGTCCCCTTTGGTATAGAGAAAATCGATAAATAACCCTTCGAACACATGATCTATTAATTGAAGCTTTCCTTCCACCTGCCTCAAAACATAGATGCCATTAGAGGATGCAACCCAGAATGTACCTTTGGTATCTATTTCAACATCCCAGTAAGTTATTGAGTTCGCAAAATCAGAGAAGGTTTCTGAGAACTTTACTTCTCCGCTAGAGCTATTAATAACGCCAAGTCCTCTTTGTTGAGAAACAACATATATGTCGTTGGCGGAGTCTTCTGCAAAGCCCCATATTGAGGAGTAGTCATCCTCGGATAAGTTCGAAGAATTAAAAACAGATTTATACCTAGTTGTAGCGTAGTCTGGGTGATACCTAAATGCACCGCTCTTTATTGTCGTAACCCAGATACCACCGACTCTATCTGTTACTAGGTTCATGATTGTTGCTGTAGGCAAGCCTGTCAGCTCTTGATTGTCGTGATCAAGGTAGATGACCCTCGGCTGGAAGCTGCCATTTATCTCTGACGTTGCTGCATCACTAAATATGAATAGGCCTGCTTGAGTGCCAATCCAGATGTCGTCATCTTTCTCATAGATTGTTAGGGTATTAAGCGCTTCATCAGACTTAGAAGTGAATGCGTCTTTAAAATGTTGAAGTATTTTACCCGAAGCAGCTATGACATAGATGCCCTCATTGGTTGCCAGCCAATAGTTACCGTTGATTACTTTGATGTCGTGAAGAGAACGAACATCCAAGTTAATTCCCCATGGATTTACTTTTGTTGCGGAATAAAGTGACTCGTCAGCCTTGTCTATAAGCGAAAGCCCAAACTCATTTGAACCTAACCAGGTGCGGTTCGCTTCATCATAAATGACCTTTATAAAACTCTGCTCTTTGTGTATCTGTTTTACAACCTCAATTTGATGAGTCTCTTTCGATAACTTGTAAAGAAACTTCAGATCAGCGAATAGAATGTCACCATCGTACGATTCTCCGATGCCAGTAATAAAATCAACTTTAATTACACTATTTTCTCTATTGAAAACTTTGAAGTTGTCGCTTTCAGGTTGATACTTGGCAAGACCTGCTTGTGTTCCTACCCATAACTCGCCATGAGAATCTAAGAATAGATTTTGAGTATAACCGGACGGAAGTGAATTGTGGTCAACATCTGAAGGGTGGTATTGCTTCACCTCATAACCAGAATAGCGATTTAAACCATTGGAGGTCGCGAGCCAAATGAAACCCATGTCATCTTCCACAATGTCCAATACCGCAGTGTCAGAGAGTCCTTGCTGCTTATTTAGCTCTTTAAAATGAAGATCAGAAACCTCTATCGCCTTTGCAGAAGAAAAAAGAATTCCTGACAAAGCCAACAAAAGAAGAGAAATCGAATAAATTAGGGTTGAGCGCACCTAAACACCTTTGGCATACGCCATTTATTATTTTTTTATTTCACTGGCGGCATCCCTAACAGCCAGAATAATAAATATGCCGAATTAACTAAGCCTCTACAAGGACTTTTTAGTAATAACAAGAATGATGGTTTACTTATTGACCAACCTTGTCTGCGAATACCACTGGGTATCGGCAGATTGATTAAAATCTTAACGACCGTGGCACGTGCCTATCATGCAGCTTTAGTAGTAAGGAATTTCTTTTTTGAATTCAGAAATACTGTTAATCGTTCGTTTTTCCTGGGTGGGAATACTCTCAAATTTTCCTCGAGAGAACAGCACCAATTCCCCGCAGCGCTCTCGTTTAGCGAGTTGATGCGCGAAGTCTTGAATCTCTTCGAAACTCAAGCCTTTGATCCTTTCAGCAAGCTTTGTATTTCTATTAAACTCTAAATCTTGCGTACCCAAACTTACCCATAAACGCTGTGACTTCATCGAAAGAGTAAGGTCTCTCTCTTCTAACTGCTTAATAAGGTTTTGTTGGATAGTCGGCCAATAAAAACGATAGAACTCTATTTCATTGAGTTGCTGGAACAAAAAGGCGGTCATTGCATCTAGCAACTGCTTTGGACTGCATTGCGGGCTTTGTATATAAAATGCCATTCCGGGGTGTTGATTATGTGGCACATAGCCTGTACCGACTATGTATCCCAATTGCTGTTCTGTTCTTAACGAATTGAAGAACGGTGCTGCCAGCATCTGTTCAAGAACCATACATAATGCGGTGTCGGTGAGGCTAGGAGAAGGTGCTTGTAAATAAAGTACGACCGCTGAGTCATCGTGATTACACAACACTTCATGATAAAGACTTCCGCCTACAGGCAGCTTAGATACAGCACGAGAAAGGGGAGCTCCCCCTGCCTTTTTGCAATGGCTATGAAGCGACGTCGAAAATGCCTTTGCTTCTTCGCTTGCCCAGTTGCCATGCATAAATGCCTCTACAAAATAATGCTCAAAGGCTGCACTGCGACAGCTTAGCATCTCGTTATAAGAGATGTTTTCTATCACATCTAACAATTCAACTGGCGCTTGCGTGTTGCGTTGAATAAGAACACTTAAACGAGAGAATAAACGGTTAGTCGGCTTATTTAACAGTGAATTATGAAGGCTTTGAATTTGAAGTGCTTTGTGATGTTCAAAGGCTCTTTCGTCAGGAATAAAACCGAGAACGGCGTCAAGAAGTTGGCTTGCTAATAATGTCTGCTGATTCGTAAAACCACGGGTGTGTAGGGTAAATCCAGCTTGATGCCCATAAATCCGATAGTGAAGTCCTGCTATTTCAGCTCGGTAGTATTTAGCTTGGAGATGATCGTTAAGTGCGCCGAGCCAAATTCGCTTGGCCGCAACAGAGGTCAAAGAGTCTGAAAACTGAGCGGCGTCGAAAGAGATATAAATATCGCCTTTGGGGCTATGGAATTGTTGGTCCTGAGCGAACCAAAATCGATAGCCACCATTATCTACCAACCTATTTGGAACATTAAACCCCGTTTCAGGGAGGATAAGCGTGTATTCGCTCGCCAAATAAGGGTTGGGTGGGGGAAGACACAATTCTGGAATTTTCTTTGCGCTTTCAAGTGAATGTATTAGCGCATCGTCGATGTCTTCAACGCTATATTCAGCCTCATAAAATGCGCAAACCTGAGTGGTTTTAACATCTTTTGATATAACCTTTAAACGAAGGTTCTTGGGCGTGAAAAAGGACAGAGCATGCTCAATTATGCTTCTGTCATAACTACCAATAGTAGAGCGAAGTCTATTTAATTCGTCAGGTTCGAATATAAATTGATGCTGTGCATACTCAGTTATGATCCCAAGCGGCTTCACATTTTCTTCGTACTCTAAGGCCAGCGCGTTTAGCTGCGACTTTTCGTGAAAGCGCCACTCTTCAGTCGATGCTTCTCTAATTAATTCGATGTAGCTAAATAGTGCCTCTAACACCTGCGCTTTGTGTTTAAGGCCTTCCTGGGTAAGCTGAAAGCTCACATTAAAATCTTTAAATTTATCGCCTTCTATGCCAGAGCCCGCTATCAGGTTTAACGCCCAATCTTTTTCTTTTAAATAGGCAAGTAGGCTTCCTTCACCTTCGTCACCAATCAAATGGCTGATGTAGTTCAGCGGTTTGGTTTTGTAGTCGTTCTGTAAAGCGGGGAGGGCAAATGTCACTATCATACGTCTAGCAGATTGCAGCGGATGAATGTTGATTTGAATGCCCAGTTCATTTTCTGTGTAAAGCGAAGGCCAGTCGTCAGAGGCTAACTGTCCACTTGGCAATGTCCCAAAACACTGATTCACTAACGCCTCGAGTTGACGTTTTGGCATAGGACTGGCTATGCACAAGCGCATATTAAGCGCACAGTAATACGATTGGTGCAGTGACTTCAGGCGACGTTTAAGCTCTGAACATTCGTGTTGAGAAAAGGTATCGCAATTGCCTACAGAAAATTTTGCAAAAGGATGCTCTGGGTTACATGTCTCTTTATGAATTTGATAAAGGCGGCGAAGGTCGTCTTTTTTCTTAAACTCAAATTCAGCATGAATGTTCTTTATTTCGTTGGTTAGCGCGTCTTCTTCAAATAAGGGTTGCCTAAGCATATCTGCAAATGCAGGCAATGTTTGCGCAATAGCGTCACCGCTGCAATTGAAATGGTAATTTGTGTACTCGGTACCTGTCCACGCATTGATTGTGCCGCCGTGTTGCTCAATGAATCCATTTATAGCATTGGGTTTGGGCAAATGACGGCTACCCATAAAAAGCATGTGTTCAAGAAGATGGGCTAACCCTTGGCAATCGTTTGGGTCATAAAAGTGTCCGGCTCTTACCGCCATTGAAACAAAAGATTCACTCGCTTCTGGCGTGTGACATAACATGGCACGCAACCCATTAGGTAAAGTAACGTGATGTGCGTTTTCTAAATTTATGGTGTTGTTCACATTGTCTCGTTTTTGGTCAAGAGCACCTTACTGCTGGAGCGTCTATAAAGAGAAACTTCACAAAACGTTAAATAATGTACGAAAATTCTCACTATTCGCGGTTTAGCGCTAGGCGTAGTATCAGCTCTCTGATATCGTTAGCATACTTTCATTAATACTATGCGCAATGTTATGTCAGGTCAAAGTAGCAACGACGACATTTATCTTTTCATTATGCGTCACGGTGAAGCAGAAGCGCCCAGACTCGATGATAAAAGCAGGCAACTTACACCATTAGGTAGAGAGCAAGCCAAAACAGCAGCTTTATGGTTAAAAGACCAGTATTGCCAGAAAGGCAGTGTGGACTTAGCGCTTGTGAGCCCTTATCGTCGAGCCAAACAGACCCATGATATGGTATCGCTTGATATCATTGCGAACAAAGTTGAAAATAATGAAGATATTGTTCCGGAAGGCTCACCAAGACTGGTAAATGATTATATTGATGGACTTCTTCACGCCGCGGTCAACTCCAAAAAACCAATCAAAAAACTTCTTGTTGTTAGTCACATGCCGCTAGTTAGCTATCTCGTTGATGAATTGTGCCAGTCTTACACCACAAGTTTGTTTTCTACTGCCTCAATTGCTGTTATCAAGTACTCTTTAAAAGAGCACAAAGGCACGCTGGTAACGCATTATCAAGGACTGTAAACGCTTTGCCTCTTCTTAGCGATTAATTTCGGAAATTGAACAATTAATCGTTAAGTAAATTCCCACATGGTCGATAGACTCTTTGAGAGTGTCAAAGTTTATTCTATCGAAGGGTTGGGAAATGGACAGCAAATCTATTCCTGAGCTCCTTAAACGTTCATTGCAATCGCATATGGCGGAGGCTGATTTACGTGAAGATAAGGAGACGCAGGATATTATTGCCAAATTATCTGAATTGTCAGATAAGGTCGCTGCTGCGAAAGCTAGAGCGCTGGCAAATAGAGCACAGCGTCTAGCTAACGAATCAAAAGGTTAGCTGATAAGGCTGAAAGGAAGGTTAACCACCAAAACGCTTAGTGGTCATTATTCGACTCTTTAGGTGCGACATAGTATTCCGGCATGATTCTGACGGTTTTTATCATGCTTTCTGAAATATCTACAATTTCTAACGGATAACCCGCCAAACGCACGCTTACTTTGTTCTCAGGAATATCTTCAAGATACTCAAGTAATAAACCATTAAGGGTTTTAGGGCCTTCCGTAGGCAGGTTCCAATCCATTTCTCTGTTCAATTCTCGGACGTTGGCACTACCATCAACCAATACTGAACCATCCTGTTGTACGTGTGCTTCTTTACTGTGGTCTGGAACCATACTGGTGGTAAAGTCACCGATAATCTCTTCAAGAATATCTTCAAGAGTGACTAGACCCATAATGTCGCCATACTCATCAACAACCAGAGCAATGCGCTCTTTTTCGGCTTGAAACTTATACATCAGCGTGTGCAGCGGGGTAGATTCAGGCGTGTAGTAAATCTCACGAACTGCGCGAAGCAAGCTTGATTTAGTGAACTGGTCTTTTGATAGAAGGCGCAGGGCGTCACGCACATGCACAAAGCCTACCGCATCGTCGACACTGTCTCGGTATAATAAAACACGGGTATGTTGAGCATGGGTTAACGCTTTTTGAATTTTCTTCCAATCGTCGTTAATGTCGATAGCAAAAATTTCAGCACGTGGCACCATGATATCTTCGGCCGTTACGCTTTCTAAGTCCAAAATACTCACCAACATATCTTGGTGTCGCTTAGGGATCATGGCACCAGCTTCAAAAACCACGGTTCTTAACTCTTCTCGACTTAACGAGTCGTCACTTCCACTTGCAGGACTAATTCTTAGCAAAGCTAGAATGCCGTTTGTGATACCGTTAATCGCTGCCACAAAAGGGTACAGCAAGGTAAGTAGTGGAAGCAGAATAATGGAGCTCGGAAATGCCACTTTTTCTGGATACAGCGCAGCTAGTGTTTTCGGCGTTACTTCTGCAAAAATAAGTAGGACCAGCGTTAAGCCAAAGGTAGCAGCAAACAGCCCCCAATAGTCACCGAATAAACGAATACAAAGTATGGTTGCAAGCGAGGATGCTGCAATATTAACTAAGTTGTTTCCGATGAGAATAAGGCCGATAAGGCGATCAGGTCGTTCTAGAAGTTTAGCAACACGTATAGCTGAGCGGTTGCCTTCTCCTTGCAAATGCTTGAGTCGATAACGATTAATCGACATCATGCCAGTTTCTGAACTAGAGAAATACGCAGATAGTAATATGAGTACGCCGAGCGCGATAAACAGCGTACTCGTTGATATGTCGTCCAATTAATGGGTTCCTGTCTTAACTTAGGCTTCAAATGTATTGATTTGAGGTGCGAGTTTCAAGGGAAAATTGTTGATATGTCCCTAATTAACTAGATAACACCAAAAAGTGACAAGCGCCGCCGAGCCGCCTGAAAAGCAAGCTCGGCAGCGAGCTCAGCAATAAATACAGGGAGTTTTAAAGAAGAAATTCGCGAACTAATTTGCTACCAAAATAGGCTAGGGACAGTAGCGTCACACCCAAGACTGTCATCACAATAACTTGTCGCCCGCGCCAACCTCGAAGTTTCTGGCCTATTAAAAGAATGAGAAAAACAACGAGAGCGGCCGCTGATAGCACCGTTTTATGCGCGTAAGTTTTGTTAAACATATCTTCTAAGAAAACAAACCCGCTAATTAGTGAGACGGTTAGTAAACAAGTTCCCGCAAGCAACAGCTTGAACAAAATGTTTTCTACAAGCATTAAAGGCGGTAGTGATGAATGTAGTAGCGCAGCACCTTTTTGCTTTAACCGGTAGGTAATGTAGGACATTTGCAGTGCGTATAAGAATGCAATGACCAAAGTGCAGTAAGCAAACAATGACAAACTAATATGGATAACTAAGCCCGGCTGCAGCTCTATGTGCATGATGTACGACACGGGAATAAACTGTGAGGCGAGTACCGTAAGACTTGCAAAGCCGAAAACAACAGGAAGTAAAATAAGATTAGGAATGGCGCGGGCAAATATAAGCATGGATACTGTGATTATCCACGACACTAATGAAAGTACGTTGGTTACACTCATGTCTTGCCCAGGCGCGACAATAATAACGTTGGTGAGAAAAGCGATATGTGCAATTGCCCCAACACTAGCGATGGATAGCCCCAATCGCTTATTCGGGCCGTCTTGGTGTACGAATTTGCCAATAAGTACTGCCGCAGCTAATGCGTAGAGTAAAGCAGCAGAAATGGCGAAAAGGGTGTTCATGATGCGTCCTGTAATAGGTAGGTGACGTCTTCACCGACTGAGTCGGTATTGATACTGCAACTTGCAAGTAAATTCAACCATCTCCTTGATTTTGTTTGTTTCACACCCACTTTTAGTGTGGGTATAGGATCATGGAAGGACAATTTTTACTCCATATCGACTTCGAAATTCGTACATCAAATTTCGACAACCCTTGACGCAAAAGTTTAAAAATTTAACCGCAATTGTGGGTACGTTACCGTTCGCTTTTACGTTACAATGCGGGCATTACGTCTGAAATAAAAAGAAGTTTCATACTATGTTTGAGAATTTATCAGAACGCTTAGGCCAGACATTACGAAATGTCAGCGGTAAAGGGCGTCTTACTGAAGACAATATTAAAGAAACGCTACGCGAAGTGCGTATGGCGCTACTTGAAGCCGACGTTGCGCTACCCGTAGTAAAAGCGTTTGTTGCACAGGTAAAAGAACGTGCAGTTGGTACTGAAGTAACCAAAAGCCTCAAGCCTGGCCAAGTATTTATTAAAATCGTTCAGTCTGAACTAGAGTCGGTGATGGGGGAGGCGAACGAAAAGCTTAACCTCGCAACTCAACCTCCGGCTGTTGTGCTTATGGCGGGCTTACAAGGTGCGGGTAAAACTACGTCTGTAGGTAAACTTGCGAAATACTTAACTGAGCGCGAGAAAAAGAAAGTGATGGTAGTGAGTGCCGATGTTTATCGTCCGGCCGCTATCAAGCAGCTTGAAACCCTTGCCGGTGAAGTGAATGTCGCTTTTCACCCGTCAACGATTTTACAAAAGCCCATTGATATCGTTAACGATGCCATTGTTGAAGCGAAGAAGAATTTCTTCGATGTACTACTAGTGGATACAGCAGGTCGTTTGCATGTCGACAACGACATGATGGACGAAATTAAAGAGCTTCACGCTGCTGTTAAGCCAATTGAAACTCTGTTCGTGGTTGATGCCATGACCGGTCAGGATGCTGCGAATACGGCAAAGGCGTTTAACGACGCGCTACCGCTAACCGGTGTAATACTGACCAAAGCAGATGGTGATGCACGAGGTGGTGCTGCACTGTCGGTTCGTCACATCACGGGTAAACCTATCAAGTTTATCGGTATGGGCGAAAAGGTTGATGCACTTGAGCCTTTCCACCCTGAGCGTATTGCGTCTCGTATCTTGGGCATGGGCGACGTACTTAGCCTTATCGAAGAGGTTGAGCGTAAAGTCGATAAGTCGAAAGCGGAAAAGCTGGCCAAGAAGGTACAGAAAGGAAAAGGCTTCGACCTGCAAGACTTTAAAGATCAGCTTGAGCAAATGAAGAACATGGGCGGCATGATGGGAATGCTTGATAAGCTTCCTGGCATGGGCGGTATGTCTGATAAAATCAAAGATCAGGCAAACGACAAGCAGTTTAACCAAATGGAAGCCATCATTAATTCAATGACACCGGCCGAACGTGCGCGCCCAGATATGATTAAAGGGTCGCGTAAGCGCCGTATTGCAGCAGGCTCAGGTACGCAAATTCAAGACGTAAACCGTTTACTTAAGCAGTTTACGCAAATGCAGAAAATGATGAAGAAAATGTCTGGTGGCGGCATGAAGAAGATGATGCGTCAGATGAAAGGCATGATGCCTCCTGGTGGCGGTTTTGGAGGCCCTGGTGGACCAGGCGGCCCGGGTGGATTCGGCGGTCCTGGCGGGTTTGGCGGAGGCGGTGGCTTCCCACCACGTTAAAAGACTATCGCATTACTTAACAATGCTTAAAAACCTCAATCGCAGCAATGCATTGAGGTTTTTTTATTTTTTTTGCATCCAGTTTCACTCATCAATCGTTTGGCTTGTTGAACAGGACGTGAGCAGTACTTATCGCATCGCGCGTTTAAGTGACGTCTCTTCACGAATCAACAAGTACGGAGATGAAGATGGAATTCAATAAAACATCACAGCAAAAATTAAAACTGTCACTGTTGGCGACGGCAATGGTTCTCGCGCTAAGTGCCTGCGACGGTGACGACGGAACAGATGGTGTCGATGGGACTGATGGCGCGCCTGGCCAAGATGGTGCACCCGGTCAAGATGGAACCCCAGGCTTCGCGTCTGCGACATTCTTGGTCGCAAATAATGGCGATGACAACCGCAATACGGTTACTTCGATTGACCAAAACGCAAATGTTTTGTCTACGGTAACCACTGGAGCGAATGAGGGGATTGTATTCACGCAAAGCGGAAGCTTGGTACAAGCTGGCGACAGTGATTTACCGTTATTAAGAACGCTTTGTAATTTTGAAGCTCAAGCCGACTACATGATGAGTACAGGGCATGAGATAACGGGCGCAACTACGGGCCTTGTTAATCCGAAAGGTATTGCCTTTGCTGAAAATGCAGGTTTAGTTATGGTGGCTGACTTTAACGGTCAAAAGGTTAGCGTATTCGGTGGCCAAGCAGCAGGCAATGTTGCACCGATTGCAGAAATAATGACCTCAGCAAAACCATGGGATGTGGCCTATGACGAACAAAGCGATAGATTGTTTGTTGCACTGACCGATGGGACACTCGCGGTTTACGATAGTGTCGCTGGTTCTGATTTTGCGCCCACAGTTATGCGTTCAGTGGTGCCTTCAGATGCAGACGGAAATCAAATATCGATTAATCTGCACGGTATCGCTTACGAGCCTATGTCCAATCGTATGGTGTTATCAGACGTTGGCGATGCTGCAATTGCTGATGATGGTCAAATTTTTGTTTTAGAAAATGTCTCTACGGCTGATGGGGCTGTTGTACCAAGTAGAGTGATTGGCGGCGCATCGACCCAGCTTGGTAATCCGGTAGACATTGTTTTAACCGGTTCTGATCTTCGTGTGGCGGAAAAGTCCAATGACGCCATTTTGGTGTTCTCAAACATATTCAACGGTACTAGTGGCGACGTTGCACCAACGCTATCAACGCCTTCAGTAAAACCAGAGTCGTTGGCCGAGTTAACTCAGCTGAACGAGATGAAAGACGCATCGGACGATGGCATAACTACCATGCCTATTATGGGCCTTTCGGTATCAAGTAACCCTGCAAGCGAAGGTGCAACCACGGGGCAAGTAGCGCAATACAGCGCTGTACTTTCCAGTGAGCTAAGCACTTTTGACGCTGGTATGAGCATTGAGAGTGCCGCTTTCACGGCTAGCGGTGATGGCGTCATTACCTTCGATGATGTTGAAACCTCAACGGGTGGTTTACTCGTGATTAATCGCCTCAAAACCATGCGAGACGGTATGATGTATAGCGATAGTTTCGACCACATGATTGCGGGTAGCGATACAGGCTTGATTGCACCTAAAGGGTTAGACATTGCCTCAGAAGCAGGTGTGGTATTTGTGGCAGATGTTAACGAAGCTACTCCTGCCGTTCGCGTATTCTCGCCTTGTGCGTCAGGCAATGTTGCGCCTCTATTAACACTTGAAGCGGCCAACGGGGCGCGCCCTTGGGATGTGGATTACGACCCATCAACTGATAGCGCGTATCTGGCGTTAACTAACGGTTCGGTTGCCGTGTTTGAAGAAGTGATGAGCAAAATGGAAAGCGGTGAAACCGTAATTACGGGTGAAGATAGGCTGATTGTCCCTGCAAGTGGTGGGACAGCATTTGCCGCGCCAACCAACATCCATGGCATAGACTATGATAGCCAAAGCGATAGTTTGGTCATTTCTGATGTAGGCAGCGCAGCGGATGCTACTGACGGTAAATTGTACGTGATTCCTGGCGCAGGCAGTGCCGATGGCATAACGGATGTATCCGTCAATATTGCAGGACCGAACTCAATGTTGGGTAATCCGGTAGACTTGATGCTCAGCAATGGTCATGTATATGTTGCTGAAAAATCAAATGGCATGATCCTGCGCTTTGACAATATTCTAAATGCAGCCTCGGGTGATATTACGCCCAGCTTTAGCATGATGTATCCCGCACCAGAGTCGGTAAATGTATTGTCAGTGAAGTAAAACAGCTGATAGACAGCTTTATAGAAACCGTTCATTTCATCGCTGTTCTATGAAAGCTCAATGCTTTCGCTAAAGCGGCACGTACCTAATCAGTACGTGCCGCTTTATATTCATGTGGCGTTGTTGGGATATTCAAAAGCTTCGCCAACTTAACTTTTAAACAATAGCATGCTTTATAACCAACAAATCACCGCGCATCTGTGCAAATTCGTGAATTCATAATACACTGACGGGCTACATCGTGCGCATGTGCTCGCTTTCTTTCAGGTATGCAACTTTTACCTTATCAAAGCAGGTACAGTTTTGTGCTGTGTGAGCGTTCACGCGGCAGAGTTATTGATACAGGAACACTATGGCAGGCTTAAAACGTATTATTCTTATCGACACGCATTTACCAGGCGTGGTCGAGCTAAAGCTTGATGGACACACCAATATTTGTGGTACCAATGCGTCGGGTAAAACCACGCTTCAACGACTTATTCCCGTGTTTTACGGCGAGTACCCAAGTCGCGTGGTACCGGCAACCCGTGACAGCTTTGAACGCTGGTATTTGCCTCGTTTATCTAGCTTTATTATCTATGAATACACGCGTGCCGAAGGTGACCTTTGCCAAGCAGTATTAAGCTCAAACGGAACCGGCGTTAATTATCGTTTAATCGGCAAGCCATTTGAAATCAGTGACTACTTAATAGAGCAAAAGAACGGCAAACACGCTAGTGTAAGCAGCGCCGAGCTTGCACGTGCCATGAAGCGTAACAACATATTGGTTACGAGTTTACTTAATACGAAAGACTTCCGTGCCATCATTCAAAACGACCACGGGGTGCTTAACCAGAGTAACAATGCCCGTGAGCTATTAGGCTACGCCAAAATCTTTAGCCTTTGCGAACCGTCGAAACACATGCGCCACATTGAGAAGTTGGCTAAAGCGGTTCACTCTAAAGAAGGCAAGATGGAAACTATCAAGGCCATGATTGCCGCCATTTTAGAAGAGGATGGTGTTACGCCACCTACTTCAGGCCTAAGCCGCCACCGCGTCGATGACTGGATTAAAGAATGTCACTTAATTAAACAGTTCGACAAAATTCGCCCTGAATTTTCTAAACTCGAACAAGCTGACATGGCGCTAACCACAACAGAGCAAGTGCTTGCTAACCTTAAGCATAGCTTCGAGCTTGATAAGACCTACTTGGCTGCGCGCGTTGAAACAACAAAGAATGAACTGGATGAGAATAGCTTCCAGCGCAAACAAACGGACAGCGAGTGGGGTGATACCCGTGATCACCTAAACCAGGTAATTTCATCTGCTCGCGCTGATGTTGAGAAGTTCACCAGTGAACTTGATACGGTAGAGCGTGAATTCGATAAATGGCAAGACGAAAATATTGAGCAGCTTAAAGAAGACGTGGCAAATCTAGCGCAGTGGCAAAATGAAAAGGCCATGGCCGATAGTCGCTATGTACTGCTTACTGAAAAACACCAAGATATTGAGTCGGCCTACAACAAGCGCTTGGCTGAGCTAGGTGAAAAGCTGTCAATTACTCTAGAAGAAATGTCAGCCGCACGCCAAGAAGCCGCAGAGAATAAAGCTGAGCAGCAGCAGAGCGAGCGTGAAGCATTAAGTCGCATTCAGAGCGACTACAATAGCCAGCTAAGCGCGCTTCAGAACGATTACCAAAATAGTTTGAATGAGCTAAAAGTTGCTGAAGCTGAACTAAAAGCTTCACTAAGTAACGCAGGCTACAACGAGTTTGAACAATCTCAGCTAGATATTCTTGATGCGGCCATTAAAGAAGCATCTATCAATGAAGATGCAGCGCGCGGTGAGCTGCGACAAGCGCAGCAGGCGCACAGTAAATCAGTTGAGTTTCGCAAAGAATGTTCAAATGCGTTAGATAAAGCACGCAACGCCTTTCAACAAGAAGAAAAAGCGGTTAACAAGATTAATGCGCTTCTTTATCCTGGCGAAGGCTCGCTACTTGAGTTCTTGCGCGCCAATGTCGATGACTGGGAGTTATCCTTAGGTAAAGTTGTGCGTCCTGAGCTACTAGAGCGCACTGATTTAGCGCCTGCTATGGCAAAGGATGCACAAGGCGACAGCCATACCTTTATGGGCGTTAAGTTAGCACTTACTGAACTTGATACCCCAGACTATGCCTTTACCGAGCAAGCGCTTAAGCAGCAACTGCAAGAAGCTGAAATTCGTCAAGCCGCTGCCCTGGCTGCGCAAAACGAATGCGAACAGCGCTTGGCGAAAGCGAACGAAGATGTGCGCAACGCCGAGCTTGTGGTTACCCAAAAAGACAACGCTGTTAAGAGTGCCGAAGCCAGCCGTAAACGCGCACAGCAAGACCGCGATACGGTACTTAGCGAATATCAGCAGGCGCTTTCTGCACGTAAGCAAAAAGCCAAAACTAAGCTTGAAGCGAATCAGCAGTCGCAAAAGCAAGCGAAGGCTCAGTTTGAGCTTAGTCGTGACGAAATCAAAGATCAGCAGCGCGAAGCGGAAACCGAACACAAATTTCATTGGCAGCAGCTTATCGCTGACAGTGAAGCACGTATATCTCAGCTTGATAGCGACATGCGTAAGGCGAAAGACAATGCTGCCCAAGATCGCAAAGATATGCAGGATTGGCTAGAAAGCGAATTAAGCAATCGCGGTGTGGATGTTGATGAAATAGGTCAGCTTAAAAAGCAAATCAATAAGCTTAAAGAAGACATAACGCGCACTGAAACCCACCGTCATAAAGTAGCCGACTACGAGCGTTGGTACACTAACGTGTTTACCAAGCAAAAAGTGGTATGGCAGGAAGGCTTGTCTAAGTCGCGTAAGTTATTGGGCGAATCTGAGCGTAATTTAGCCAGCAAACAAGCAACCTATAAAGCTAACCGCGAACAGCTTCAAGAGCAGCACGGGCAGCTCGAAACTACGCTTAAAACTGCCAGTGAGCACTTGGAACAGGTTAAAACCTTAAGTAAATCTCTTGCCAAGCTTACGCTTCAGGCAGGTGATGAAACGGCTGAAATTAAGCACGACGATGTAAGTATTGGTCAGCGTATTTCAGAAGTGCAAAGCCAGCTTCAAGAGCGCGAAAACTTACTAAGCGATATTCGCGCCTATGTAGAGCGGTTCGATCAGCTTATTGCCGCGCAAGCGGGCACAGGGCTATCTGATACGTGGGAGCGCGCCCGTGAAGAGTGTGCAACGCTGAACGCCCACGGCGTGAAGAGCTTTGATCATCGCCGTATGGTGTCGCATTTGGCACAGCTTCTAAACGTGATTGTTCCGCAGAAGCTACAGGGCTTGCGTGAGCAAGGGCGTATCTTTGGTGCCGATCTTTCGCAATACTACTTTGTACTTGCCGATATCGACAAACGCATTGTGTCGCAAAGCCGCCGTATTACCCAAGAGGTCGACGGCGACCTTTCTCTTGATGGTGTATCAGACTCGGCTGTTAAAATTCGCTCACGTATTAGTGAACTTGAATTCTGGCCCGAACTTGAGCAATTCAGAAAGCTCTATGAGCACTGGATGGAAGAGGGGGCTAACGAGTTACCAGAGGAAGAGTACGGTCAAAGTATGCGCCGGGTTCTTGATATTCTTGGCCGTGCAGCGCTTACGGGCGGCATTAGCAAGCTACTTGATATCGAGCTACACCTTCGTGAGGGTAAAAGTGACCTTGTCATTCGTACTGACCGCCAGCTTAACGAGTCATCAAGCCACGGTATGGCCTACCTTATTCTGTGTAAATTCTTACTCGCTTTCACCCGTCTGCTGCGCGGCGATGCCGACGCCACAGTGCATTGGCCGATCGATGAACTAGGTACACTTCACCAAAACAACGTGAAGAAAATCTTTGAAGCGTGTCAAAACAATAACATTAGTGTAGTCGGCGCATTCCCTAACCCAGAATCGGAAGTACTGACATTGTTTGAAAACCGCTACTTGATAGATAAGGTAACCCGCCAACTGCAGGTGGTTCAGCCAAAAGCAAGCTCTATAGGGGCGCGCATTAAACAGAAAAAAGAAGCAGAAAAGAACAGTGAAGTAGCAGGTGAGGAGACATCAGCATGATGACAGAACAAGGCCGTGTACTAAGTGCACTTCTACAAGGCGCGTTTATATGTCAGGTGACCGATGAAGAGGCATGGCGTTATCTTAAATCAAGAGACAACGCTGCGCAGTTAGAACCTCATTTAGCGTTATTAAATCGTACATTATCGACCACCGCTGAGGGTGACGTATTCTTTGCCAGCTTCCTCACCATTGGTGAGAACGAGCGCAAAGTGCTTACACAGCAGTTCCAAGATACAGCATCTAACCTAGTGCCTCTGGTAGAGTGGTTATTGCTAGTTCAGCAAGCTAATGAATCTGATATGCCCATTACCATGGGTAGCGCTATTCGATTAAACGAGCTGCAAACTACCATTGAAGATACGCCCGCCTATGCTGAGCAGTTAGAGAAAATATCGCGCTATCGCATGTTTGGTTCTACCAGTGTGAATTTGGATGGTCAGCTAAAGCAGGTGTTTAAACGCTTAACTGAAATGGGTTATCTGATTAAGCCAAACCCAGATAAACAGATTTATTTGGGCACTGGCAAAATTGAACACCTTTACGAAATGCTACGTTTCATTGATGAAACCGAAGCGCTGAGTTTATCTGAGCAGGCGGAGGCCGCTATTTCGCAAGGTAGCTTGATATGAGTCAGGTGTTAATTCAGGCAGGAACTAAACTATTAAACGCATTGGGTCGTCACAGCGACCTTATCATGCAGGCGTACATTAATGGTTCAGTAAAAGAGCGCGATCACAGCCCTAAGGTATTAGACCAGCTTGTTCAACTAGGCGTATTGTGGCGCCCGGAAGCGCAAAGCGAACTGCGTTTGAAAAGCGCTGTGAGAACCCTTTTAGAGGGGAGCTTACAAGACGAGCGCAACCGGACTATCAACGCCAATATTGGTGCGTCGCTGGCAAGCCTTAAAACCCTAACTGAGCACTATAAAGAAGCCCTTCACTACAACAAGTACAATGAAGCGGCAGCCCACATGGGCGATTTAACCGAGCATGTCTATCAACTTTCAGAATCATTGAGTAATAGCGTACGTGTCATGTTTGGCCGTATTAACAATGAGTTTGGCTACGTGTCTTCGGTTGAAGCTAAAATTCGCGAAAATGAGCTAGCGCAAGGACAGGTAACCGACTTACTTGCCCAGCTTGAGTGTTTCCGCTTCGATGAGTTAAGTGAACTGGCGGGTTCTAACCGTGAACTTCGTCACTTGCTGGTGGTGTCGCTACAGCAGCGCTTTGCCAAGGCCGCACAGGAGTTATCAGTAGTACAAGCACGCTTATTAGACTTGTTAGGCCGGTTTAGAGAGTTCCAAGGCCGTACACGCTTGCTTAAAGGCTTCTTGCTACACATAGAGCAGCAGCCTGATTTTGCGCCTGGCAACTACGCCAACCTGACTAACGTACCTGTGTTGTTTAATCAATCGGACACGATTATTGCTAACGCAGCACCAGACGTGAACAACGTTGAGCATGAAGCCGATTATCAAAATATTGTGGCGTCGTTAACCCACGTACACAAACGTCAGACTAAGCACGAAGACACGAAGCCAGTCGATATTGATGTGACTGAGCAATCAACTTTGTCGCTTGAAAAAGATCCATTGCAGCAAGCGGTAGAAGCGTATTTTTGTGAAGTCATCGATTCCGGTCAGCCTAAAACGGCGCTGGATTACTTTGAAGAACAGGCTTTAGACTTTGACCCTGAAGTGTGGATTTATCAGGTGATCGGGGGGTATCAAGCCCTAAACGATGAAGATAAGCAGTTTTTTGCATTAGAATCCCACGGTAATAACGATAAAGTCTATACCGGTAATTTCTACATCAACGACATCACGTTGGGCTTGCGTTAACGTCATTTCTTAATTTTACCCATCGACTATCAAGGTAAAGTCTGGCCCACGTTTATCAAGGGTGTGCCAGGCTTTCATACAACGTCAACGGTTCAAATTTAAACGTAAGTTAACAATGTTGATTAACTTCGTTCTTTTCTTTTTCACGCTAATTTTTGCGATGTGTGACACTTGGAACCTGTCAAAAAACACCTATAATGCAATAGGTGTTTACACTTATTTAACATTGTGAACTAAAAGCTTCATCGCGGCGTAACACTATCGTCAATTCAGCGGTCTACATTATTAGCCCTCTTAAACCTTGGAACCAAGTTAAAGGTTTATAGGTCTTATCGTAGTTCAACAACGACGCGTTATTGATGCTTTGGGTGTTAAATAGCTCGGTGTAGACACAAAAAAATTATCGCTACTGCTAGGACGCAGAGCATGTTGTGGTACTGCCGCGTACAGTACGAAGAGGAAGAGTGTTATGCAATTATCAGAAGAACAAAGTTTTAACCAAGCCCTTATCAAGCTTTCAGTATTACTTTATCAAGTCGACGGAATGGTCACACTGTCGGAACAAGACTACCTGAATGCAATGGTTGAGTCTTTAGACTGGCAAAGCCCAATCTGTCGCGAAGCATTTCTAAACGACACGATATACCAAACGCGAAAGGCCATTGACACCGGCGATGCCATGACGTTTTTACGCAGTTTGAAGCACGACCTATCGTTTGATGCCGAGAAAACGTTAGAGGTTGCAATGGCGATCACGGGCGTTGATGGCGAGCGAAGCGAGGAAGAAACCGAACTTCTATCATTACTTACCCATAAATTACTCGCCAAAGCTTTAGTTTCGGGTAAAGATACACTGCAATAATCGCTTTTTATTGCCACAGACCTAAACGTTAACAATGCCAAATTTTACCGTTAAAGCAGCACACGCATGTGCTGCTTCTCTCGCGCTGTTCTTATTGAGCGGCTGCCATTCGTCGCACAGTTCTCAGTTCAGCGCCAGTGCACAGGCCTTCCCGGTTGGTGTGCAGCCTTTCGATAATTACCTAAATGAAGTTGAACGTTACTTGCTTGAACATAGGGCATTTATTTCTGACGACAAAGCACAAGAAATGTCCATGAATATGCCATTTGAATGCGGCACACAATACCGCAATATTGGCGTCTTGTTAGTTCATGGATTAGGCGATTCACCTTACTTTTTTCGTGATGTTGCCAACGCCATGTGCAGTGAGGGCATCCACGTTAGAACCATCTTGTTGCCGGGACACGGCTCAAAACCCGGAGACATGCTAAATGTTAGCTATCAGCAGTGGCAGACAGAAACTAATCATCACATACGACTATTTTCCGAAGAAGTAGACAACCTCTACATTGGTGGCTTTTCGACGGGCGCTAACTTGACCACAATAGCAAGTTTTTCGATGGCTGAAGAGCTTGATATAAAAGGGCTAATGCATTTTTCACCAGCCTTTAAATCACGCTTCTTTGTGTCGCGTTTAGCGCCTTATATTGACTCATTATTTCCCTGGCCTAATGTTGAAGAAGAAGATAACCCAAGCCGCTATAACTCCACTGCAATGCCAGGGTTCGCTGCCTATCAAGAAAGCGTAAATGTGCTTCAAGATTTATTCTCTAAATCGGAAAAAGAAAAGCGTGCGTTGAATTTACCTGTGCTTATGGTGGTGGCAGAAAAAGACAGTGTGGTTGACACAAAAAAAGTAGCTGAACAGTTTAGAGATAATTTTACTCATCCACACAAGTGCTTATTGTGGCAGGGTGAGGACGAACCCGATGTACCTGAAAATACACTCATCATGCAAACCATGAAAGTCCCGGAGCAGCGTATTAGCGCAGCCTCTCATATGAGTACACTTTTTTCAGATAAGAACCCGCTATATGGTACTGCGAGTGACTTTCGCATATGTGATAACGGTCAAGGTAGTGACGCTGAAGCGCGCTGCAAAGCCGGCGAAGAAGTGTGGTATGGGCCGTGGGGATTTGAGCCCGATAACGCTGATGAAGAGTTAGCAACTAATAAGAAAGACAAGGTGTATGCAAGGCTAACCTACAACCCTTACTTTGATAGGATGGTCGATCAACTACTCGCCTTTACAGGTAAAGCCAAAGTCAAAGCGTTCTGTAAAACCTACTAGGGCAGTAGGTTCTTAATCCATTTGAAAGCTCTAGCATCAGCCGTTTTTTAATAAAAAAACGCCCAAGCCTTAACGCGAGTAGTAACACTTGTTGTTACAACACACGTAGCTTGGGCGTCTCTCTTAATTCTCAAAGCAAACCTAGCGCACAGTAGCCGTTTAGATGCCGCTTAAATAGGCATAGCGCCTACTTAAGCGGGAAAATCCTAGGAATGCTGTGCGTTGGCTTCTTCCATTTCCTTCTCAAGCTTAGCGCTTTCGTCTGCACGTGGCTTGGTAAATCGGGCAAGTGCAAGATACAAAACCGGTGTCAGGTAAAGGGTAAATACTACGGCAATACCCAATCCACCAAATACGACCCAGCCAATAGCATTACGAGCTTCTGCGCCAGCGCCTGTGGACAGAATGAGCGGCAGGCCACCTAGGATTGTTGAAACCAGCGTCATCATAATAGGGCGTAATCGCACTCTACCAGCCTCAACGATAGCATCGTAAATATCATAACCCTTATCGCGAAGCTGGTCGGCAAATTCAATCAAAAGAATCGCGTTTTTGGCGAGAAGACCTATCAACATTACCAAGCCAATTTGCGAGTAAATATTAATGCTGGTGCCGGTTAAAAACAGGGCATAGACCGCGGCTGCAATACCAAAAGGAACGGTAAGCATAACCACAACCGCACTGTTCACACTTTCAAATTGTGCAGCCAATACAAGCAGTACAATGACAAAAGCCAACACATAGGTGAGCGCTACTTGCTTAGACGTTTCTTCATAAGTTTGTGCTTCGCCAAGAAACACAAGCCCGATACCGTTCGGTAATGATTCTGCTGCTAGATTGCGAATATTTTCCACTACATTGCTAAGCGCTACGTCTTCGGGCAATTCCATTTCCAGCTTAATTGCGCGGCGCTGTGCCTGACGCTCTAATTCAGCGGCAACACCTTCTTCACTGATGAAAGCTACGCTAGAAAGAGGCACCAAGTTTCCGTCGGTACTTTTCACATATAAGCTAGTAAGCTCAGATGGATCTAATATACTGCGATTATTAGTTTGCAGCATGATAGGGATAGATTGGTCGCCCACATTCAAATCTGCGATATCATCGCCGTTCACAGCGGCGCGCAGGGTACTTGCTATATCGGTAAGCGGCACGCCCAGTTCTTCAGCACGGCGTCTGTCAATATTTACTCTCATCTGAGGTTGGGTAGGGTCGTAGCTTATTCTCGGTCTACCTAGTTCAGGTAGTGCATCTTCAATCTGACGAGAGAACGCTTGTGAAGCTTCGAAAATGTTTTCATAAGTGTCGCCAGTTAAAGCTATTTCAAGCCCGCCGCTTTGACCGCGAAGGTTCAAACTATTGCCGCCGAAGGCACTACCTGGTGCACCAGGAATTTGCTGAAGCTTAGGGCGTATTTCATTTACTACTTCTTGCAGAGATTTGTCTCGGTCATCCCAATGCTTCAAAGGCGCTGTGATAAAGACGATGTTGGGATCCCACGAACCGACTACCGTGTAAATGGAATCTATGGTGCCGTTATCCACATAGGGAAGCAGCAGTTCTTCCATCTTTTCAGCTTGTCTGTCCATAAAGTTTAGGCCAGCACCGTCTGGACCTCGTGCAAAAATACGAATTGTGCCTCTGTCTTCGCTTGGCAGTAATTCATTATCGATATTTTGCGATAAAATATAAGCGCCACCGCCTGCTGCTAAGCTCAACACACCAACTACCCAGCCATATTTAAGCGCTTTTAATAATGACGCCTGATACAGGCGCAAACAAGCGTTGCCAAAACGGCCAAAGGTCTTGCTAAACAAATCGCTTTCTTTCGCTTCTTTCACCTTAAGTCGGGCGGTAAGTGCAGGAACCAAGGAAAGGGCAACGAAAGATGAGATTATAACAGCGCCAGCTAATACGCCTCCAAACTCCCTGAATAAAAGCCCTGCAGTAGAAGGAAGGAATGCGATGGGAATAAATACTGAGGCGAGTACTGCGGTTGTTGCTACTACTGCGAAGAATACTTCTCGTGTGCCCACCACGGCAGCCGCACGGGCACCTAGACCCATACTTCTACGACGCTGTATATTTTCAGAAACCACAATAGCGTCGTCTACTATCATACCCGTGGCCAATACAAGCGCGAGGAGGGTAAGAATATTAATGGAAAAGCCCATACCCCAAATAATAGCCAGTGCACCCGCTAGCGAAACGGGTATCGACAGGGCAGGGACGATGGTGGCACGCCATGAACCAATAAACACTAAGAGTGTGACCACGACTAACGCCACGGTCAAGCTGAGTGAGACGACCACTTCTTTAACCGAGTCGCGGATAAACTCTGCATCATCGGACGTTACTACGATATGCATATCAGTAAAACGCTTGTCGAGGTCTGCGACCATGGCCAGCACTTCATCCGAAATCTCGATCGTATTAGAGCTTGCTTGACGTATTACGCCAACGCCTATGACTGGTGTTCCATCCAAGCGAACTACGCTGGTGGTGTCGGCAGGGCCGAAGTACACACTGGCAACATCATTAATGCGAATGTCACCGCTTACAACAATGTTACCCACATCTTCTGCCGATACCGAAGTTGCATCAGCTCGCACGATTAACGCTTGTTCGGCAGATTGAATACTGCCAGCGGGTACATCAAAAGGCGCAAGCGATAGTGCATTAGCAATGTCACTCATCGATAGGCCAAAACTGGTTAATCGTAGAGGATCCACAGAAACGCGCAGCACACGCTCTCTTTCTCCATCTAACATAACGTCGGCAACGCCAGGAATGCTTAAAAACAATGGTGCTACATCGGTGTCGACACGTTCGGTGAGCGTCTCCATGTCCAAGGTATTACTTGAAATAGCAAGGCTTACGACCGCCTGAGCGTCGCTGTCGGCCCGAATGATCGATACTTGTTCGACATCTTCCGGAAGCTGTCGCTGAATTCGACTGACCGACTCACGTACTTCGTTAGCCGCGTCTTCCAAGTTAACGCCGGGGCGAAACTCAACCCGAACACGGGCCGAGTTTTCTTCACTTTGCGCATAGATGTCTTTGACGCCACTCACACGCGCAACCGCACCTTCAAGGCGACCAGTTACTTCGGCATCTACTGTTTCAGGAGATGCGCCGGGAAATTCTGCTGTAACGGTTACCTGAGGTGTATCTACATCGGGCAGTTCGCGCACTTCAAGACCGCTCAATGCAGCAAACCCAGCGATAGCAATAAGTAGATTTAGTACAACAATAAGAACCGGGCGTCGAATAGATAGCGATGGTAAGTCGCTAACTGACGAAGATAGGTTTGGATCACTCACCTTGAGGCCCTCCGGCCAGTTCGGTAGTAATCTCTTGTCCGGTACGTAAGCGTTGTACACCTTCAGAAATTAGTGTGTCACCTTCTTCAATGTCGCCCGAAACAAGGATAGTTCCTCTAAGACGCTGATGAACACTCACGTCAACACGTTTAGCCTTACCGTCTTCGGCAAGCCATATGTAAGCGCCAGTAGCTCCCCACAAAAGTGCGGCTTCTGGAATGGCAGCAAAGCGATCGCCTTCAATGCTTAAATTAACCCGAAAGCTCATGCCAGGGCGAAATTGATCAGAAGAGTTGTCGAGTAATGCTCTAGCGCGAAGCGTTCTATCTGCCTCGTTGATACGAGAATCAACCTGAGCTATTTCGGCTCTTACTAGTTTCTCTCTGTCACTCCATGGCTCAAGCGTTACGTTTGGCGCATTCAGTAAAACGGGCAATGCTGCTTCAGGCGCTCTGAAGTTAATAAAGAGTTTGCTTCTGTTATCCAGTGTAGTGATCACAGTCTGCTCGTTAATGCGATCGCCTACTTCAACGTCAGTTATGCCCACAACACCGTCAAAAGGCGCTACGATGTGTCTGTCTTGTAAATCGGCTTGAGCTTCTTCCAATGCAACTTCTGCAAGGTCACGTTGAGTGCGTGCTAAGTCCAATTCACTGACCGGTACAGCGCCTTGCTTATAGCTTGATGCTAATCGTTCTACGGTGCGCTGTGCGTCTTCCAAAGTGAGTTTGGCGCGTTTTAATGCCGTTTGCTGGCGTCTATCATCAAGACGAACAAGCACCTTTCCTTTTTCTACTGTTTGCCCAGGGACAAAGTTAATTTCTGTTACTTCATCAGCGACGGCAGGATACAACACAATTGAACGAACGGCTTCAGCACTACCTACTGCTTCCACTTTTCGCGTTTCGTTCATAAATTCAATGGGCTTGGTTACTACAAGCTTTGCTTGCCTGTCTCCCATAAACTGCGCATTTGCAGTTTGCACCATCATTAAAAAAAGAGCGCAAAGACCTGTCCATGTCTTCATTGCACCATAGAATGAATTTTTCATTTTAAACCCGTAGCGTTATTGGAACCTGTGCAGAAAAAGCTGCTGGCCCTTTATTTTTGTATTACCAAAACGTATGTTTTGTAGTCGATTGGTCGACCTCGTTGTTTGTACCGTATAGCACCACAGGCGGTTCAGCTAAGCAATTGCAGTTCGGCGTATTCCCTGTACAGGGTATCGCTTTTCATTAACGATGCATGGTCGCCGCTTCCTACGACCTGACCTTTATCCATAACTAATATGCGATCGGCGTGCTGCACCGTCGCAAGTCGGTGAGCAATCACAATGCTGGTTTTACCTACCATTAATCTATCTATCGCTTGTTGAACCATACGCTCACTCATCGCATCAAGCGCACTTGTTGCTTCATCGAGGAGTAAAATTGGGCGGTCGGCCAAAATAGCGCGAGCAATAGCAATACGTTGTTTTTGACCGCCAGAAAGTTTTACGCCTCGTTCGCCTAACTGTGTGTTGTAGCGCTCATCTAGGTTATCGATAAATTCGTGGGCAAATGCCTGCTTCGCTGCATTTATCACGGCGTCGTCACTTGCATGTGGGCTGCCGTAGCGAATATTTTCCAACACGGTATCAGCAAAGACCACGGGCTCTTGGGTAACTATCGCAATATGTTGGCGCAGAACGTCTACAGGCATTTTGTTGATAGGCGCACCATTGAACAGTATTTGTCCGGCACTTGGGTCGTAGAAGCGCATTAATAATTGAAATAGCGTTGTTTTGCCTGCGCCACTTGCTCCTACCAGAGCAAGACGTTCTCCTGCTTGAATGTTAATGTTTAAATTATCAAACAAAGGTTTGCTGTTGGGGTAAGCAAAGCTGACATTTTCCAATTCTATTTTTGGTGCCGCTTTGGAGATTATCGGTGTAGCGCTTGCTCCTTTTAATGCTGAGTACGTTGAAGAAGCAGAGGCTTCAGCTGTGTCACCATTCAAAGATCGAATAGAAGGCTCAGTGGTAAATAGCTCGTACAAACGCTCACTTGCACCAACACCTCGCTGTACTTCACCAATGACTTCGCTGATTGTGGCCACACTGCCGCCAGCCATTACGGCATAGAAAAGGAAAGCGGAGAGTTCACCTACGGTCATAGTGCCGTCTAATACTTGCCTTGCCCCCACCCAAGCAATGAAGATGATGGCCGTCATACTGATACACATGATGCAGCCAATAAGTAGTGAGCGATAGTGAATACGCTTTTTAGCTACGTCCATGGCAAGCTCTACCTTTTTAGAGAAATGCAGTCGTTCGGCATTTTCAGCGGTATAGGCCTGTACGGTCATAATTTCATGGAGACTTTCATCAATGCGTGCACCCAAGTCCGCCACTTTGTCCTGGCTTTCTTTGGCATAACGGCGCACTTGAGGCGCCAGTACCTTGATAGGAACCAGCACAGCGGGTACTGCAACAATTACACAGAAGGTAAGAAGGGGACTAGAAAACGTCATAAGTGCCAGTGCACCAACGAAAGTCACGACCGAGCGAAGGGTCATCGACAAACTCATTCCCACTACAGTCTGGATAATTGTAGTGTCGCTAGTAAATCGAGAAATGACCTCGCCAGTTCTAAGTTCCGCAAAAAATGAAGGCGGAAGAGACAGCAAGTGCGCATATACCTGGTTTCTGATATCAGCACTAACCCGCTCGCCAAGCCAAGTCATTAAGTAAAAGCGCGCATATGTTGCTAAACAGGCCACGATAGTAATGGCTAGCACTAATACTGTGGCTTTGTTTAACGTATCCGCTGCGTTTTCTATGAAGCCGCTGTCGATAGCGTACTTAATGCCTTGCCCAAGTAAAAGCCATGCAACTGCGGCCGTGAAAAGTGCTATAACTGCACCTACAACGCGCGCTTTGTAGCGAAGTAAATGTGAGCCAATCCACTGTAAGACTTGTTTGGTTGATACACTAGCGAGTGGTGTTGTCAAAATTACCTCTTCATGCGCATAACTAATTCATAGCGTTGATTTCGCTACGCTTATTAAAATTCATTATTTGGATTATACGGCAAAGCATGTACATTGGACGTAGGCAATGCGATTACAGCGGCAGTATTTACGCTGGGATGAAAGTTAACGTCGCAGAAGCAAAGCAAAATAGTTAAAACGGGAAAATAACGATGAGTGAAGCACGTACTTTGTATTATGTTCATGATCCAATGTGCAGTTGGTGTTGGGCATTCGTTCCTACTTGGGAGCAAATACAGCGTGAGTTACCCAACGACATTGAGGTTGTCTACTTGCTTGGCGGGCTCGCACCGGATAGTGATTTACCTATGCCGTTCCAAATGAAACTTACTATTGCAGGCTATTGGCAAACTATTCAAGATCGTGTGCCTGGAACACAATTCAACTATGATTTTTGGACAAAGTGTCAGCCTCGTCGTTCGACCTATCCTTCGTGTCGAGCAGTTCTTGCTGCAAAAGCGCAGGCTAGAGATAGCGATGAAGCAAAAGCATTAGAGAAGGCAATGATCAAGGCAATTCAAGAAGGGTATTACCTGAATGCGAAAAACCCGTCGGATTTTGATACCTTGATAGCATTTGCTGAAGAAATAGGGCTCGATGTCGAGCGCTTTGAAATAGCACTCAATAGTGAAAGTACAATTGAGAAATTAAACGAAGAAATGCATATGGCGCGTAGTATAGGCGCCCAAGGCTTTCCCAGCTTAATACTCAAATCAAACAAATTTGCCGAGGCAGAAGAGACAAAATCACAAGCGCTTAAAAAGCCACAGTGGCAAAACGTTCCCTACGACTATAACGACGCAAGTGTAACCCTGCGTCGTCTATAATCGTTATTGAAAAAAGCGAGTACTTTTAAACTGTGCCTTCCTTGCATTGTTCAAGGCGTAAATCTCCCACCGATTTTGGGTATTCAACACGGG
Organism: Alteromonas sp. MmMcT2-5; assembly: GCF_022348315.1. Classification (NCBI taxonomy): domain Bacteria; kingdom Pseudomonadati; phylum Pseudomonadota; class Gammaproteobacteria; order Alteromonadales; family Alteromonadaceae; genus Alteromonas; species Alteromonas sp. MmMcT2-5. The sequence continues at coordinate 416,822 of NZ_JAKRFB010000001.1, forward strand.
TTGTAACGATGTCAGAAACAGGGACGCCAGAATCCGTTTCTTGGAGCCATACTTTCATATCGTGATGGTCACGAGATTGGTTGAGCGAGTAACGCTTGCCGCCTTCTAAGTTTACATCTAGCCTAACTATCGCCTCGCGAGTGGTACCATCAGGCAGGTCAGTGTTTACGACACTGGCTTGAACAAATAGAACATGCTCTCCCGGCTCAACATCCCGAAGAACTAACGCACCGTTAGGGCGTTGGTTAAAACACATCAACTTTACGTACTCTCGCTTATTGTCAAAGGCTTCTCCGCGGTTAGCGAAAAAGTCTATACGAGCTTCATTGGGTTGGACTTCTGCTTGTTGTGTGACCATATCTGTAGCGGATGAACACGCGAAAAGTGGAGCAATTGATGTAGCGAGTATGAGTGATGATAATTTCATTCGAATAATCCTTCTTCGTGATCCATTTACTGAAGCCTTTGATTAACAAATGCGCCAGAGAAAAACTAAAATCCAGTTAACTGCCATCCTTTAAACTGCATATGGCTTAAGTTTTTTATCCACACTAAATTCTAGTGCTACGTTAACAATACACCACCAGATGTTATTTTAAAGAAACTTACGAAAGATCATGCATGTGTATTTGCGTTCTTAGGCCATCACCTACTTACGGGAGCCATATTGAACTAAACAAAGGATAAATCAGGTTTTTACTTGCATTGAGTGGTGATATCCGTATAATTCGGCGGCCTTCTAATTGGTGTCTAATTTTTAGACGTTGGTTGAAGGCTTAAGTTAACGGTAACGCTACAACGAGTTTGAGGCATTTATGGTTACTATTCGTTTACAGCGTGGTGGCGCGAAAAAGCGTCCATTTTATCAACTAGTGGTGGCTGATAGCCGTCGTGCAAGAAACGGTCGTTTCATTGAAAACATCGGTTTCTTCAACCCAACTGCACAAGGTCAAGCGGAGCGTCTTCGCGTAGATCTAGAGCGTGTTGAATACTGGGTTGGTGTAGGCGCGAGCTTATCAGATCGCGTTTCTAGCTTGGTAAAAGAAGCGAAAAAATCTGCAGCGTAAGCTGTTATTAACTGGTGGTATAGATGAGTCTAGCGTCTGACAAAGTGATTGTTGGCAAAATTGGCGCACCGTACGGTGTTAAAGGTTGGGTCAAAATCAACAGCTATACAGAAACGCCAGAAGGTATTTTTGATTACGCGCCATGGTTTCTTGGCGATGAAAAGGAATACCAAATTGACCAGTGGCGACCGCACGGTAAAAGCCTCGTTGCAAAAATTGTGGGCGTTGATAGTCGAGATGATGCTGAGCGCATCAAAAACTTGGATATCAACATAAATGCTTCACAGCTGCCTGATTTAGGCGACGAAGGGGTTTATTGGCGTGAGCTCACCGGCATGAAAGTAGTAACAACGCAAGGTTACGACTTGGGTGTGGTGAAAGAAGTGTTTAATACAGGTGCTAACGACGTGATTCACGTTAAAGCGAATGTAGGCGATGCTTTTGGTCAAAAAGAAAGACTATTACCTTTTGTGTTCGACGAAGTCGTACAAGAGGTGGATAAGGAAGCGAAGGTCATTAAAGTTGACTGGGACCCGGAGTTTTAAGTGACACCGGAAAAGTGGTTCGGCGTTGTTAGCCTGTTTCCAGATATGTTTGCCCCTTTTACCCAACAGGGTGTTATAGGTCGAGCAGTTAAGTCTGGAACGTTATCGGTTGACACCTTCAACCCCCGTGACTTTACACATGATCGCCATCGTACAGTAGACGATCGCCCCTACGGAGGCGGACCCGGTATGCTGATGATGGTAAAACCGCTAACCGACGCAATACAAGCTGCCAAAAAAGTTGGTGGCGAAAAAAGTAAGGTGATCTACTTATCACCACAAGGGAAACCCCTTGACCAAGCAGGCGTACAGCGACTTGCAAACATTGACCGCACAATTTTAATTTGCGGTCGATATGAAGGCATCGACGAGCGAGTAATCGAAAGCCATGTAGATGAAGAAGTCTCTATTGGTGATTACGTGCTAAGCGGCGGTGAACTGCCAGCAATGGTTCTTATGGACGCGGTTGCTCGATTAGTTCCTGGCGTGTTGGGGCATAAAGCCTCAGCAGTTGAAGATTCTTTCACTGACGGTCTTTTGGATTGTCCGCACTATACGCGGCCCGAAATACTCGATGGTCAAAAGGTACCTGATGTGTTGTTAAGTGGGGACCATGAAAAAATTAGGCAGTGGCGATTGATGCAATCATTAGGTAGAACCTGGCAGCGTCGCCCTGAATTGTTAAATCACCTAGCTCTGACTGAGGAGCAGCAGCGTTTGCTTGAATTATTCCAAGCGCAACTGCAGCAAGATGACAGTTAACTAGGACGAGAGGATATGATGAGCAAAGTCAGTCAAGATATCATCAAAAAAATCGAAGAAGCACAGCTAAAGACTGATGTTCCTGCGTTTGGTCCAGGTGACACAGTAGTTGTTAAAGTTCGCGTTACCGAAGGTGACAAAGAGCGTCTTCAGGCTTATGAAGGTGTTGTTATCGCTAAACGTAACCGTGGTCTGCACTCGTCTTTTACCGTGCGTAAAATTTCTAGCGGCGAAGGCGTTGAGCGTGTGTTCCAAACACACAGCCCGGCAGTTTCTTCAATTGAAGTGAAACGTCGCGGTGCGGTTCGTCGTGCTAAGCTTTACTATCTACGTGAGCGTTCAGGTAAATCTGCACGTATCAAAGAGAAGCTTAACTAAGATTACTAATCCTTGCGTTATTGTTAACTTCGAAAAAGCCCGCTTTAAGCGGGCTTTTTTGTGCCTGAAATTCGATCCATTCAACCTGTTTTTTAATACAAACATTAAGGTTTCTTAATAGAGAGATGGATGAGTACAGAATACTTTATCGTGTTAGGCGTTGTTGGCGTCGCATTTTTTGCTGTATCGGGCGCATTACTGGGGCATGACAAAAGTATCAATGGGTTTGGCATCGTCGTTGTCGGCGTGATGACAGCCCTTGGCGGAGGTACTTTAAGAGACCTCCTATTAGGAAAACCTATTTTCTGGGTAGAAACCTCAGAGTATCTACTAGCAACCTATTCAGCTATATTCGCGACAGTCTTATTCATTCGCTATATGCCTTCTCCTTCCAATTTTTACTTTATACTTATCGACACCATAGGGCTTGCTATTTTTAATGTCATAGGCATCGAGAAAGCACTTATTAGTGGAACCGGAATGATTGTCGCCCTAACGATGGGTATGACAACCGGTATCTTCGGGGGCTTGATGCGCGATGTGGTTTGCAGAGAAGTACCTTACGTTATGCGTGGAGATGTTTACGCGAGTGCATGTTTTGCCGGTGGTCTCACTTACGCCGCCTTGTTTGCCCTAGACATCCCTTACATTTGGTGCATTTTAGGTTCTATCTCTGTAACAGTTTTAATGAGAATTGCATCGTTGCACTGGGGGGTTAAAGTCGATCTTTTTAGGAAGAGAACACCAAGGCCTAACTAACAGTGTAGAGCCCAACATCGATATGCCCATGAAAAGACTTATTAGCAAATATCGGTGAAGCGTCTTAAGTGACGCTCCACCATAGCACCTATTATTGTTATGCCATGAGTGAAAGCGATTCTATTAACGGTTTATTCTCGTTATCGATAGTGTGGATGATATGTTTATGTAGACGCTTTTTGTGTTCGCCAAAAATGCCACGCTTTTTATCAAAGGTCTTAGCGTAATTCAGCGCACCTTCCATCAAGCTTTCTTGTGTATCGTACGCCTTTTCTACCACGTGATCTTGCTCTAATTCTTTACCAGATACACGCCTTCCGGAAAGCTTCATTTCATTAAATCTGTAATACGGCATCGCTTTTTTAACAAACTCAATCATACCGGGCAGAAAGGGGATTGATAAATCTACTTCAGGGAAACAGAAGAAGCCTTTGTCTGCGCGCATAAATCTGAAGTCACAAGCGCACGCCAAAATTGCTCCGTTTCCGAAGGCGTGTCCGTTGATTGCAGCAATAACGGGAAGAGGGAAGAGAAGAAGGGTTTTAAATACCTCGTCCATATCGTGCATGAATTGCTTTATTTCTTCAGTACGGCCAGTTTTCATTGCCGGCATCAACCAATCTGTATCTATGCCTAAACTAAAGCATTTCTCGTCGTTCGATGTGATCACTAGCGCTTTGCAGTTTTCATTACTTTTGATGGTATTTAACGCTGAAAGCATCTCCTTTGCGAAGAGAGGATTGTGGCGGTTCTCTCCATTTTGCATGGTTAGAATGGCGACGTCGCCAGTGTAGGTTAGGGCTAAATTTTGCATTGTGTTCTCATTATTATTCCGTTGTCGCAATGATACAAAATCCTGACAATAAATGAGAAATTTAGCTTATTTATGTTGGTCAATTACGCCATTAAATTCGTGGAGCATTTGAAAACGTAAGGGCGGGATGTCACTATAAAGCGTTTGACTAATGAGGAAATTCGGAACAAGCCTCACTGTCGATTAAAAATTGTGCTATCCCTATGCGCTATTGCCATTCAGTCATGCTCATTCGCTTCGAATCTACCCTAGATTAAAGTATTATTCGTTATTACTTGCGCTATTACGCTTGAGTTGCTAAAAAGTCAATGACGTTAAAGAAATATAGAAAAAGCTGGTTGTACAATAAAGTTTACATGCAGATTGCACACTCTTTTGGCGTTTAATTTTCCGTTTTTTATTTGTAGTTAAGAGAGTAAGAGAGCTCCCATGATCAAGGACACCGTAAATAATGTTCACGTAAGTACCGAAGATGTACTTATAACCCCTGAAGCGCTTAGTGCTAGATTGCCTGTGTCAGACAAAGCGTTAGCGGCTATCTCTGAGTCTAGAAAGATTGTTTCAGATATCATTCATCGTCGCGACCATAGATTGCTTGTCGTGTGTGGACCATGTTCTATACACGACGTTGAAGCCGCGAAAGAGTACGCACTTAAGCTTAAAGAGCTTCATGAATCATGCAAAGACACACTATTTATCGTTATGCGTGTGTACTTCGAAAAGCCGCGTACCACAACAGGTTGGAAAGGTTTAATTAACGACCCGCATATCGACGGTACATTTGATATTGAAACCGGTCTTCGTAAGGCAAGAGAGTTGTTAATTTGGCTTGCAGAATTAGAGCTGCCTGTTGCAACAGAAGCACTGGATCCAATTAGCCCTCAATATCTTGCTGAGCTATTTAGCTGGGCTGCTATCGGTGCGCGTACCTCTGAATCGCAAACCCACCGTGAAATGGCCAGCGGCCTGTCTATGCCTGTAGGATTCAAAAATGGTACAGATGGAAGCCTAGATATTGCCATAAATGCCCTTAAATCGGCGGCATCGGGTCACCGCTTTATGGGAATCAATAAGCAAGGCCAGGTAAGTATTATCGGGACCAGCGGTAATCCAGATGGCCACATTATTTTGCGCGGTGGAAAGCAGCCTAACTACGACTCGGTTTGCGTATCAGAGTGCGAGATTGAGTTGCAGGATGCTGGTTTAACAGCGGGCTTAGTAGTAGATTGCAGCCATGCAAACTCATCGAAAGATTATCGCCGCCAGCCATTGGTTGCTCAGAACGTGGTCAATCAAATTCTAGAAGGCAATCAGTCTATCATTGGCGTTATGTTGGAAAGTCACTTGAAACCCGGTAATCAAAAAGCTGAAGGTAAAAAGCCAGAAGAACTTGAGTATGGTGTTTCAATCACAGACGGATGTATTGATTGGGAAACAACAGAGAACTTAATATCTCAAACCAGAGATAAGTTAATAACTGTGTTACCCTTACGCCAAAATAAGCGCACGGTGGCATAAATCCAAGCAACGCCTAAAGTGGCAAGAAAAATTTGCCAATAAGCCACGTGCCATTTGATTCAAGGATAAGACAGAATGGCCGATTTATCGCAGCACTTAAAAAAGTTAGATACGCTGCGTGAAGGTATCGACGAGCTGGATACCCAGCTTGTCGAATTACTCGCAAAACGCAATCAAATTACAACCCAGGTCGGTCAAATTAAGGCTGAAGCTGGTATGCCCGTTTATGTACCAGAGCGTGAAAAAGCGTTGATAGCCTCCCGCCGTGCTCAGGCAGAAGCACTTGGGGTGTCGCCCGATCTCACCGAAGACTTATTACGTCGAGTAATGCGAGAGTCTTATCACACGCAAAACAACAAATATCGCTGTGTGAAACCTGATGTCGACAACGTTGTTGTAATTGGTGGAGCAGGAGCACTTGGCCGTGTGTTTGTGAGCTTGTTCGAACGAAGTAATTACAACGTTTCAGTTGTGGAAAAAGACGACTGGGAAAGCGGTAGAGCAACATCGTTATTGAGCTGTGCTTCACTGGTTGTTGTTGCAGTGCCTATTAATCTAACCGAAGCCGTGATTAGCAAGCTTACTATGCTGCCAGAGGATTGCGTGCTTGCAGATATAACCAGTATTAAAGCTAAGCCACTTGAGGCGATGCTTGCCGCACACAATGGTCCGGTTGTTGGACTGCACCCCATGTTTGGTCCTGACGCGCCTGGCATGATTAAACAGGTAGTGGTAGTGTGCGACGGACGTGGCAGTGAGAAATACAGTTGGCTCATTGAGCAAATGCGAATTTGGGGTGCTACCATTCACGACTCCAGCGCACAAGAACATGACCAAGCCATGGCTTATATTCAGGTAATGCGTCACTTCAACACGTTTGTGTACGGGCAACACTTAAAAGGTGAAGATCCTAATCTGGAATCACTCACCATGTTTAGCTCACCTATTTATCGTTTAGAACTCGCAATGGTAGGCAGGTTATTCGCTCAGTCACCACAACTTTATGCCGATATTATTTTCAATAACCCTGATAACTTTGCACTTCTACGTCGCTTTTACGAACGTTTTGGGATTGCATTGTCATTACTTGAGAATGGCGATAAAAAAGGGTTTGTCGAACAGTTTATGAAAGTCGGCGCGTGGTTCGGAGACTATGCGAAGAAGTGCTTGGTAGACAGCAAACAGATGCTGTTAAAAGCGGACGATGGTCAGCTTTTAAGAGATAAGTAGTTTTAATAAAGCGGTTAATTGGTAAAAAGGTGAGCTTCAAAGCTCACCTTTTTCGTGTTAATCAGCCAGCGCACTCGCCGCGGCCACTTTGGTCGGGCTAATTTCTTCGCTTGGATAGCAGCCCAATACTTTGATGTAGCGGGTAATACCACGCAATGCATCAAGGGCATTTTGTACAGGGCCATCTTCTACATTGCCTTCTACATCAATGTAGAACATCTCTTCCCATGGATTACCTGGAATAGGACGCGATTCAAGCTTCGTCATATTGATGCTGTTCTCTCGTAGCACCAACAAGGCCTCTACAAGTGCACCTGGCTTTTGGATGGTAGACATAACAAGTGTTGTTTTAGCAGGAACTTGAAGTGGAACCACTACTGGGTTGCGCGCAACAACGATAAAACGGCTATGGTTTTCTTTTTGGTTTGCTAAGTTACTCTTTATTGCCATTAGGCCGTACAAGTTACCACCCGCTTCGCTGCCTATTGCGGCTACGTCATCGCGTTTAAGCTCACTAACTGTCAACATGGCAGACGAGGTGCTGTCCATGGTTTTCACTTCTACGTTCCCTAGTTCTGCTAAGAAATGGCTACACTGAGTGAACACTTGAGGGTGAGCGTAAAGCGTTTTTATTTTATCGATACTGGTGTTGGTTCCCACTAACAATGTATGGCGGATAGGGTGGGTGAGTTCACCAATAATACTAAGTTGGGTATGCTGTAGTTGGTCATACACTTCATTGATACTGCCAGACGTCGTGTTCTCAATAGGCAATACCGCGTAATCGGCTTCTGTACTTTCAACTTTGTGAATAATTTCAGCAAAGCTCTGACAGCCAATTTCCAGCAATTCGCCGGGGCGACGAGAGAAGTACTTTTGCGTTGCTAGATAAGAGTAAGAGCCCTTGTCGCCCAAGAATGCCACTCGGTTTAAGGGCAATGTACTGCCAGGGTTAGCGCGTTCAGCAAGCATAGCCTGCTGGTTTAAAACAGAGTCTTCAATAATAACGTGGAAAATTTGTGTCACATAATGAGGGTCTAAGCCGATGTTTTGGCCTTCTTTTATTAGGCGCACCAATAGCTGTTCTTCTCGCTTTTGATCTCTCACAGGAATGTGATGCTTTATTTTCGTCTCAGCCACTTCGTTGGTTAACTTTCTGCGTTCTGAGAGTAAAGTAAGTAATTCACTGTCTAAAGCGGTAATCCGCTCTCTAACAGTATCTAATGCATTGTCTGACATATCATTCCCGTGCGTATCGTATAAGAAAATTCTGCTAAAAAAAAACCTCCCAGTTGGGAGGTTTTCATGCATGTAGCCGCGCCTCCCTAGTTAAAGGATATAAACGCAAAAAAGAAAAGTGCTACGTGCATAGTATTCTGTTTCATAGGTTTGAATGTATGTTGAACGCCTATGTGTGTCAACCGATTTTTACAAATTGAATAGTTGTTTTTAATGTGGAGGACTTGAAAAAGTAATTAAAATGCGCTGTTGGCTTTATAAAAAGCCAAACGGTTAGGGCATGAAGCGTTGGCAGGTGCCGTAAATATACACCTGCCGGTGGGTAATTTGAGAACGCCGTTTAATATTTTTGCGCTTAGTTACCTAATAGTGCTGAAAGCATTTGTCTTACTTCGTTGGGCTCAAAAGGCTTATCGCATAGCGCGTTCACACCTGTTTGCTGAATATTAGCCATATGTGCGCTGTCAGCCGACTCTGACGTTACCATGATAATCGGTATATGTGTGGTTTCTGGATTAAAGCGGATAAATTCCGATAGTTCCCTGCCATCCATTTCGGGCATATTGTAGTCGGTAACCACGAGGTCAAAAGGTTCATCTTTTATATAAGTTAGCGCCATTGCGCCATTCTCAGCTTCTTTTATGCGTTGAAGCCCCATGCCTTCTAATACGCGTCGAATATGATTACGCGCTAATTTACTGTCATCAACAAGAAGTACGCGAACATCGTGTACGTCAAATAGTTCTAATTCTAGTTCATCGTGATTGATTAAATCTAAGCTTGCGTTTAACGCACGAGACAAATGAAGGGGTTCAAATGGTTTAGGAAGAATTGCCGCAACACCTGCCTGCTTAAATTCTTCTAGTTTGCTTAAACGATTTTCACTGGAAACCAACATGAAGGGGATTGTTTTAAATGCGTCGTCTTCTTTAATGAATTTAAGTAGTTCTAGTGCGGTTCCATCTTCGTAGTACATCGCGCTTACGATTAGGTCAGCACCGTGCGCTTTTACCGCTGAACGAGCTTCGGAAAGGGTACTGACGGGGTCAATTTCCTTTACGTGTTCTTTTAACAACAAAGTGGTGATGATCTTTCTTTGTGTGTCAGAAGGCTCAACTAAAATAATGTGTAGATCAGAAATTGACAGCTTTTCCATTTCAGACTCTTTTTGTTATATGTTTATGAAAAAGTGAGAGCTCGCTAGCTGGCTAGCGTTACATTAGCCCCCAGCAAGCTTAACTTTATACCCTTTATCGGTAAGTAGTGTGCGGAGCTTTTCCCTGTCATCAGTTTGTACTTCAATGACACCGTCTTTCACTGCGCCGCCGCAACCACATTTTTTCTTTAGCTCAGAGCCTAGTTTTTTCAGCTCATCAGACGCGAGGTCTAATCCCTTAATCAGAGACACCCCTTTTCCTTTGCGACCTTTAGTTTCCCTGTGAATACGAACAACGCCGTCAGAAGACACCGAACGCGCTTGCTCTTTTGGCTCAGGCTTTATTTTGCCACTTTCAGTACTATAGACCAAAAGGGCGTCTTGCCAGTCTTGCATACATACCTCAATAAATTGCGTCTTTCCATCTAAATGGCGATAAAAAAAGCATTACCATACGAAAGTTTAAGATGACTTTCATGGCGATGTGTAAAAGTTCAACTAGTATAAGAATAGCAAAGTTAAAAGCATGTGATGAAGCATTTCTGCTTACATTTTTAAGGAGCGAATATGGAAATAACGTCGAGCTATCAAAATCAAGGGAAAGTACTAGTGGTAGATGTAGGCACTAAGTTTGACTTTAGTAAGGTAGAAGACTTCAGAAACGCCTATGGCGAACTGGGCGCCGATGTCTCTCACATCACCGTAGATTTATCGCGTACTGAATACATGGATAGCTCTGCCTTAGGTATGTTGTTAAACATGCAAAAGACACTCGCTGAAAGAGAATTAACCTACAGTATCGAAAATGCCCGTCCTCAGGTTGCTAAAATCCTGAAAATATCTCGATTCGATAAAAAGTTCGACATTAAGTAAGAAAAGCAAGTCGCTAAATTAACATTTTATCGAAGAGACATACGTGAAGATCCTCATTGTTGACGACGAGGCTATCAACCGTACATTGCTTACTAACATGCTTTATAACGCAGGTTATAAAGAGTGTATCGAAGCGGTGGATGGTGTTGAAGCTATCAAAAAATTTACGCACGAAAAACCCGACTTGGTTTTGTTGGATGTTGTGATGCCTGGGCTCAGTGGTTTTGACGTTGCACCCAAAATACGCAAGCTTGCGAAAGGGCCGTATCTACCTATTCTTTTTATCACCGCTTTAGAAGATAAAGAAAGCTTAGTGAGGTGTCTGGAAGTTGGTGGGAACGACTTTGCCACAAAGCCCTTCGACCGACACATTCTAATTGCCAAAATTCGAGCCCACTTAAAAATACGTGCTTTGAGTGAACACATAGAACAGCAAAATAAAGCACTTCGTTTATTCAATCAAAGAGTGGCGAGAGAGCACGCCATTGTGGAACATATTTTTAGCCACGCTATTGTCAATCGACCCGAGGTAATGGCGCATTTCGACTGCTTCCTAAAGCCAGCTGAAACCTTTAATGGCGATCTCTTTCTATGCGAATCAAGCCCTAGTGGTGGTATTTATTTTGTGGTGGGAGATTTTACAGGTCATGGTTTGGCGTCAGCAATTGGTGCGTTGCCTGTAACCCGAGCCTTTCAAGAACTCAGCCAGCAAGGGGTATCTATTTCTGAGATTATTTCAGAATTAAATCGAATTTTAATTAAGTTTCTACCAAGTGACATGTTTATGGCCGCAGTGGTGGGCGAAATTAACGCGGGGGGCAATAGAATCAACTTATGGCAGGGTGGAATGCCGGCTGTCATTGTTCCTGCCAAAACTGATTTAGCATTGCGCTGCATTCCCTCACGTCACATGGCATTAGGGATCCTAGACGAGCATGAACTCAACACCGATTGCGATACCATTCAACTAGGATGCAATGAACAGCTTGTAATTTGTAGCGACGGGCTAATTGAGAGTACTAATCAGGAGGGAGAAATGCTTCTTGAGGAAGGCTTGGTAAGAATAGTAAAAGAGCAAATGCAGACGCATGGGAAAATAGAATCCAATTCACTTTTTCTTAAGGCAAAAGAGCATTGCGCAGCCTCTTCATTTCACGATGATGTCACGCTAGTCGTGTTTACCTCTCAACCCATTAAAACGCCCGTATCACCAAAGATGGATTTTGGATTGCCATCGGTGCATGAAGTTGCGCTTGACGCACAACATTTGAAACAGCCTGACATTCTCCAACGCGTGCTACAGCTTGCGGGGCAATGTGAGGGCATTCAAGCGGTGCGTTCGATAATTTATACCGTGTTGTCGGAACTGTTTAATAATGCGTTAGAGCATGGGATCTTGAAACTCGACTCAAAACTCAAAGCTGATAGTACAGGGTTCCATCAATATTACGAAAACCGCGAGGCTTCACTAAAAGCGCTTAGTCACGGGCGAATTAATATTAGGATAGAGTCTTTACCCCTTAAAGGTAAGGTGCTGATAGCGGTTGAAGATAGTGGTGAAGGCTTTGAGTGGAATAAGGCAAGTACGGTAGGCCGGCGTCATTCCGTTCATGACGAAAGCTTTGGGCGTGGGCTCCCTTTGCTTCACGCGCTGTGCGAACGAGTGTGGTTCGAAAATGGCGGGAGTAAAGTGATTTGCTTACTTGATACTAAAATTTAGGCGCCTTTAGAAAATATCTTTACGAGCAAAATGTTCATATTCATGTTTCTCTGAGGGCTTTTAAACTCTCACTTTACAGCTCTAGTCGCTGAGTACAGTTTACATAGACTTGCTTGCTTAGTCATCGCTGTAAATCTGTCCATCTAATCCAGCAATTAATCGAATTTAGCTTTTACCGAGTAAAAGTTTTATCGATACTCAAATTTCATTAACCGCGGGCGTTTCTGCGGTGACACAAGAAGTAGGGCCCCATGCTGAAATCATTTCTTAAACTTTTCGAAGACACGCATAAGCGCACAGAGCCAACGTATACCGTTGAATTGGCGACTGCTGCATTACTTAGTGAAATTGTAAACGCTGATAATGAAGTAACGGATAGCGAGAGAAGTGAATACGAGAAACAGCTCAGAAAGCATGTAAACATAGATGAGGAAGCGATGTCGTTGTTGCTTGAAAGAGGGCAAGAGACGGCTGACGATTCAATTGACTTAGTGCGTTTTACTCAAGTACTAAATAAACACTGCAGCGCTGATGAGAAAAGAGATGTGATAAAGAGCCTCTGGGCTATTGCATACGCGGATGAATCTTTAGCGCCTCTTGAAGAGAGTACTATTCGTCAAATAGCTGATTTATTGTACGTTCCCCATAGCCAATACATTAAAACTAAACTTGAAGTAGTTGAAAGAACATAGCGTTCATCATCACTCAGTTAGTCTTTTTTGTATTAGCTAAAAAAATGGATTCAAATTTAGCGACCTGTACCTTACTATTGTGAACAAATAATAATAAAAGCTTAGCGGTGACAGTGCTGTTTCAGAGCCTATGGCATCACTTGCTTACAACAGCTTGCAGTACTGAAGTAAGGGTAGTTGAGTGTTTAGAACGTTGAAAATCCCAATTGGGCTTGTCATTGCATTGACTATGTCGGTGCTGGCGCTCTCTGTGGTAATTGTTAATAAATTAGAACGCAACGCTTCTGTGGTGGATGTGGTTAAAGGCAATACCGCGACGTTAAGTAACGCTTTGTCGCTGCAGTTATTGGTTGTCATGGAGCGAAGTCCCGGTGATAACGCATTATTTTCCTCTCTTTTTCAACCGATAAAAGAACACGATAATCTTATTTCCGCCACGCTATATGACAACGACTATCAAGTCATTTCCACTATTCAACCTGATTCCTTAAGCCAGCTTTCCAATCAATCTGTTCCACTTGATCCTGCAGAAATTCCATTTGGTGTTACGCAATACGACAATGTTATCACTGCCCATCAAATTGTAGGTAGTAGCCTATACCCACTTGGACATGTTGTTCTTTATGTGGATATTGAAGACACCATGGCGGCAAGTTCAGCCCGCCAGCTCATTAAGCAAGTGCCTATCGTTATCGCGGTTTGGCTGCTTTGCACTGGCACTTGTGTCTTTATTTTATACCGTTTGATTTCTCCTATTGGGTCGCTGAGGCAGTTTACTCAAGAAGTATTTGAGTCAAAAGATTATGCGCTGCGCAGTTCACTTAATACATCTAATGAAATTGGACAGTTATCGAATAACATTAATAGTTTATTGGATACCATTGAAGTTGAGTTATTTATCAACTTTGAGCAAAAGCAAACATTGGTTGATCAACAAGAAACCATGTCTCGTCTGGCAAACTTCGATAGTTTAACCGGTCTTCCCAATCGACAGTTTGTTCTCGATAACTTAAGACTTGAGCTAGCCAGAGCCAAAAGAAATGATGAAGACTTACTGCTCCTGTTTTTTGATTTAGATGGGTTTAAGGGCATCAATGATTCTTTAGGACATGAAACCGGAGATCTCATTCTCATAGAGGTTGCTGACAGAGTTCAGTGTTTGCTGCGCGACGGCGATTTATTCGCGCGACTGGGAGGGGATGAGTTCTTAGTACTGCCCGATAGAGATGTGACTACTGACCAAGCGCAGAGCTTGGCAACGCGACTTATTACCGCATTTGATGAGCCTTTTGAACTGCGTGGCTTATCACTAACGGTAGGTTTAAGCGTTGGAATTGCTACGGCTTCCGATGCGGGGTACGACCTAAGCGAGCTGATGAGCAATGCAGACCTTGCAATGTATCGTTCAAAAGCGCGAGGGCGAGGCAGCTACACACTGTTTACACCTGATATGGTTGAGTCGCATAAGCGTAAACTCCACTTAGCTAACGGTATTGAGCAAGGAATCAGCAATGATGAGTTTGTTGTTTATTACCAGGTTAAAGTTAACAACGAAGGGAATGTAATAGGCGTAGAAGCGCTTATTCGTTGGCAACATCCTGAATTTGGCTTGGTCATGCCGAACGAGTTTATCCCCATTGCTGAGCAGGGCGGTAAGATCACTGCAATTACCCGTTGGGTAATTAAGCGCGTTTGTATTGATATGCCAGATTTAAAACAATGGGCCACGTCTCCGTTTAGAGCCTCAATCAATTTATCTGGGCATGATTTGCGAAGTTCGCAGCTTTTTGACTACATCTACAATACTTTCAAGCTCTATGACATCAACCCAGAAAACATTGAATTTGAAGTGACAGAAAGTGCGTATCTAGAAAACTTTACTCTTTCAAACAAGTTCTTCAGACGCATCGGAAATATGGGGTGCGCCATAGCTCTAGATGATTTTGGAACGGGTTACTCCTCGTTAAGTTACCTGACGCAAATCAATATCGACACGCTAAAAGTTGACCGACAGTTTGTAATGGAAATTCAAACTTCAGAACGAAGCCGTCTTGTGACTGGGGCAATTATTGATTTGGCGAAAAGACTGTCACTCTCGGTATGTGCTGAGGGCATAGAAAACCTTGAACAGTGGAATTATCTTAGAGAGCATGGATGTGACAATGTGCAAGGATTTATGTTTAGCAAGCCCATCCCCTTATCGGAGCTCACTTGTTCTCCCTCCCATTACAGCGATAGCAGTTTCTCTGTATAGCAAGGTATCGATAAAATCACTTTGACATACAGTGTTTCAAAGTGGTGTTTCTTTTTTGCAACATTTAACCTGTATGCTAAGTGCTTAATAGTACATTTATTTATATATGTTGCTGTTTTTAATTTGCTTTTTCTTTTTGGTCTGAAAATCGCATAAGCAGTTTGATTGCAATTATGATAGTGGTTAATTGAAGACTAGTGGTAGTATCCATGAGCTTTAATAGCAGAATAACCTGATAACACAGGGCTGGTATCAAAGCGGATTGAGAAGGATTTTAAAAGCGCGTAGCGGAGGATTCATGATGAAACGTCTCGAAAAAGTTTTCTTAGCACTTTGTGCTGTTGCTGCAGTACAAGCCATTTCAGTAGCGGACGCGTACGCAAGTCCAGCGCGCTCGTTGATGCAGGAATTAGACACAGATAAAGATGGTCTGATATCACTTAAAGAAGCGGTTCGACACACAGGTCTACTGCGTAACTTTGGGCTGATTGATGACAACGAAGATGGCAAACTTTCCGAAGCCGAATTGGCAAAAAGCAAGTTGACGCCAGGCAATGAAAAGCTCACAGCAAGTGAGTAGATAAAATAATATATTTAAGAGGGTAAGGTTCTGATAAACAAGGTTTCGTTTGGTGAACGCTTGGTACAACTTGGTTCACTAAGGCAGTTGACGCTAGGTAGTTTTGTACTGGCCCTTATCCCTCTTATAGCCTTACTTTGGCAAAGTCAAAGCGACTTAGCCAAAGTGGGTCAAATGACAACACTTGAAACACGGTTTGTTGTCGATGTTGTTAGCGACATGCAAAGACTCGATAACGCGGTCGTTGACGTAGAGCGCAGCATTCGCCAATTTGCTGTGTTGAGAAATGATAGGGTGGCATCTCTTTCTGATAACGCCATCGATCAATTTGCCGTGGCCGCTGACAATCTATGTCAGGCTCTCTCGGTACCAACTACCTGCACACGACTTTCAGAACAGCTAAATCAATTAGCCGAATATCGAGCGATTGAAGACCAGCTCTTACTTAATGCTTACCTTGCATCAGTGGGCGATAGCGTCGACCAGCTTCGCGACGATGTAGAAGCCGCTATTACTGAACGTGTCAAAGTCCAGCAAGATGATTTAAATGCCATGCAAGCAAAACAAGCTTGGTCTACGGCTATGCTTGTAAGCGTTTCGTTATTGCTAATATTGATGGGGAGTCAGCTTATTGTGAACCCCGTTAACAACTTAAAAAAGATTATAAGGATCATGGCCCACAGCGATGGTCAGCTTCCACCCCTTTCAAGACAAGCGCCAAAAGAACTGATTGATGTAGAGAAAGACTTACATTGGCTTTATGATCGACTTCAGCAGTTGGAGCATATTAGAACCGCCTTGCTGCGACACGCTGCTCACGAGCTCAAAACTCCGCTTGCCAGCATTAAAGAAGGCTGCAGCTTGTTGTCTGAAAACGTGGTGGGCGAGTTGAATAACGGTCAACGCGAAGTACTTTCGCTACTTACTGCTAGTACGCAAAGACTCAACACGCTGGTGGAAAAGTTGCTCGACTACAACCTGCTGTTGCAACAAGCTCAGCCGAAAATGGTACAAAGTGACGTTGGCAAGTTAGTTTCTGCTTGTTTAGAAGATTACGCGCTCGCCATTCAGGATAGAGAAGTGGAAGTAAAGATAACTGCGTCCGAGGTGCGTATAGACGAGGAGCTGTTTAGAAGGATACTTGATAACTTGGTGTCCAATGCAGTCGCGCATGGCGCAGTGGGAAGACCGATAAATATTAGCCTTTATAACGAAAACGATAATCTTGTACTGGATGTTGCCAATCGCGGTAAGCGTATTGCCCCAGAGTCAGTACATACTTTATTTGAACCTTTTATCCGAGGAACCGAGCCGAGAAACGACAATGTCATTGGGACGGGTTTAGGGTTATCAATTGTTGCCGATTGCGCTCGACTGATGCATGGTGATGTGCGTGTTGTAGATGTAGACTATGCCGATGTTTGCTTTAGAGTGACCATTGGGCAACAGGAAAAATAAAATGAGAATAAGTGGTTTAATTGTCGCCTTACTGGTGCTGACAGGATGTCAGAGTTTAACCAGAAACAACGACAACGCAGGTGAGCCAGAAAAGGTGACGCCTGTAGCTAAAATAGAACGTGGCCTTTGTTTATTTGTTGAGCCTCCACAGGGGTTCGAGCACAATTGCGATGCAACGTATTGGCTTAACGCGTGGATTGATGCGGCCAACCAACCTTGGTTAGAGCGTAAGCAAGCATTAAAAGCGTTAGGTGATACAGCATCTGACACACTTCACGCCTACGTTTTAACACTACCAACAGATACACCTTATCAAGACAGGTTGCGCGCGCAGCTTGCCTTAAATGATATTGCTGGAACATTTACACCCACTGCGCAAGAAGTGGTGACTGTTATTGCTGCGTCGCACAACAATCAGATTATGCAGCTTGAATCTGCCATGGTGGTGTTGGAGCAAGAAAATACTTCTCGTGGCGAGAAAGTAAAAGCACTTGAAATTGAAGCAGTTAACCTGCGCAAAAAACTAGAAGAATTGTTGCAGATTGAAGCAACACTGATGGATAAAAACAGGAGTACACAACAGTGAGCGAAAAGGCGAGTAGTAACCCTAACTTATTGTTGGTAGATGACGATAAGAGCTTATTGCGCTTATTAACCATTCGTCTGGAAGGCGAAGGTTATGAGGTGACCGCAGTGGAAGACGGTCAATCAGCGTTAAGAAAGCTTCAAAACGAAAACTACGATGTAGTATTAAGTGACTTGCGTATGCCGGGCTTAGATGGTCTGAGTTTGTTTGAAGAAATTATGGGAATTAGAAAAGATATTCCTGTAATTCTGATGACGGCTCACGGCACCATAGCTGATGCGGTAGCAGCCACTCAGCGTGGTGTATTTGGTTTTTTGCCTAAACCTGTCGATCACGACGAATTACGGGCGCTGCTGCAAAAAGCACTTAGCCAGTCTCAAGCTGCACAGCCTGGGGATTGGGCAAAGGACATCATTACCCGTTCTCCAGAAATGCTAAATGTACTAGACCAGGCGTTCCGCATAGCTCAGCGTGAAGTGTCTGTGCTTATTAGCGGCGCGAGCGGTACAGGTAAAGAATTACTTGCTAATGCCATTCATAAAGCCAGTAACCGCAGCGACAAACCATTTGTAGCTATTAACTGTGGAGCATTGCCTGAAAACTTGCTTGAGTCTGAGCTATTTGGTCATGCCAAAGGTGCGTTTACCGGTGCTGTAGCTGCTCACCCAGGTCTGTTTAGAGAAGCCGACGGCGGTACCTTGTTCTTGGATGAGATTGGCGATATGCCGATGACGCTGCAGGTAAAACTGCTGCGTGCATTACAAGAGCGTCAAATTCGCCCAGTAGGTAGTAGCAAGCACGTAGATATCGATGTGCGTATCATTTCTGCAACGCACAAAGACTTGCACAAAGAAATGGAAGAAGGCACCTTCCGCGAAGATTTATATTACCGTCTAAACGTGGTGAACCTAAAACTTCCGTCGCTGAAATCGCGAAGTGAAGATATTCCACTTCTTGCTCGCTCGCTGTTGCAGCAAAGCGCACAGCGTCATGGCGTGAATGTAAGCCAATTTTCTGATGACGCTATGCAACAGCTGGTAACCTCATCTTGGCCAGGTAACGTACGTCAACTTGTGAATGTGGTCGAGCAGTGTGTTGCGTTGACGCAAACGCCTGTTATTCCACTTCACTTAATAGAGCAGGCCTTGTCTGCCACTAAACAAAGCTGGCCAACGCTTACAGAAGCGCGCGATGCCTTTGAACAGCAATACTTGCACAAGCTTCTTAAAATGACCGACGGCAACGTAACGCGCGCGGCAGAGCTTGCTGGTAGAAATAGAACTGATATGCACAAGCTTATGAAAAAGCACGAGCTAGACGCAGCTGATTTCAGATAGACATAGTCGAGCTTAGAGAGTTATTAAACGCATCACTTTTTAGTGATGCGTTTTTGTTTTGCGATACGAAAAGCGTAGGGCTGGAGTTATGCTGGAAGGTGCTCTGAAAAAATAATGGTTTCAACTGTGCGGGCGTGGTTTTTTAAGCTTTCTATCTCAACATCTAAAAAGTCACGTGGTTCATCAAACAGTAGGCATAACGTACCCAATTCATAGCCATCTTTGTTGCGCAAGATAGCACCTGCGTAAGCTCTTATGAAAGGGCTGCCAGTAACCAGCGGGTTATTAGCGAATAGCTTATCGGCTTTAGCGTCGGGAACAATCAAGTATTCTTCTTCGGCTATCGCGTAGGTGCAAAACGAGATATTACGCGGTGTTTCGGTAGCATCCATACACTGGCGGGACTTAAACCATTGGCGATCTTCTGCAACAAGGCTTACCAAGCAGGTTTTAGCATTAAATTCTTCTTGTACAGCTTTGGTGAGCTCGTCAAGTTGTTCGCTTGGGGAAGTATCTAAAATATCTAACGATACAAGCGCAGCAATACGCGCTTTCTCATATTCATGGTTCATTGAGGTTATTTCACGATAAATAATGGTGTAGTACCAAAATAGATAAGAGCAGTAGTTTACCGCTGAATTAGAAAAACGCTATCTATTAAAAACAAAAAAACTAATCGACGCAATGCCAGTGGCTCGTCATCAAAACAGAGAATTCTGCTCTGGCTGAGATTTAATTGACAGGTTATTTAGCACGAGTGATGGAGTAGTGTTGTTATACAAATCGATAAACTGCTGCGCTAACCAGGGAGCGTCTTTGTTGTCGGGGCGGTGACAAAAAAAGTACACGTTTTTTCCTTCACTTTGCCAAATCTTCACTTTTTTCACCCAAGGCAATAAACAGCGTTGGTTGTCATCATCTATATCATTGCTTACAAAGCGCACAATGGGAGTATGGCCTGTAGCGATAACGTTAACTGGTACACGGGGCTTTTTCTCTCGCACTTCCTCTAGCATCGCACGTCTATTTGTTCCCCCTGCGTCTAAAGAGCCAGTGAAAAGCGCTCGGGTGTCCATTATGATTCTGTTCGCTCCGTGGCGAATCAAAAGTTGATTAAGCGCCTTTTCCTCATCAGCCTTTGCAAAAAACGCCAAGTGGCGCACTTCAACCGCTATGTTTAATTCTTGAGGTAACGCCGCTAAAAAGGTGTCCAAAATGGATAGCTTTTCTGGCCCAAAAGAAGCGGGCAGTTGCAGCATCATAACTCCTAGCTTTTCTTTTAACGGGCTTAATAAAGCAAGCTGTTGGGCAACCTCTTCATCACAATGCTGTAATTGATGTACATGAGTAATGTTCTGGTGAAACTTGAAAGTAAATCTGAAGTGGTCGGGTGTTGAATCGCACCATCTCGCTACAGCGTCTTGGTGGGGAAGAGAGTAAAATGTGGTATTCCCTTCAACCGTATTACACTCCTTGGCATACAGCGACAATCCATTATCAGACTTGGGATAATTAGCAAACCAGGTGCTTGGCCAATGGCTGTGTTGCCACATTGGCAATCCAATATAGAGATTTCCTTGTGATATGGCTGATTTGTGCATATTTGTCATTGGGCTTTATCAAGCATTTGTTTATACTATGCGGCCTTTAAATCATTACATTATGCATGTTGTGGGCGGGCCAGCTAATTGGCCAGCAAGTTTACGCGATTTTTGGCAAAGTCTTAAGCCCAAAAGTAAGCGGTTTTGAACGCCAATTCACTGCATGCGAAGCAAGAAAAAACATCAGGGGTCAAGGACCATGCGCACAGATTACTGTGGGAATATCGATTCATCATACATTGGACAAGAAGTTACCCTTTGCGGGTGGGTTAATAAGCGTCGCGATTTAGGCGGTGTAATTTTCATCGACTTACGCGACCGCGAAGGTATCGTACAAGTGGTGTTCGACCCAGATTTACCAGACGTGCTATCGGTAGCTAACACCTTGCGTAGCGAATTCTGTGTAAAGCTAACGGGTAAAGTGCGTGCGCGCCCTGAAGGTCAAGTAAATAAAGACATGCGCACAGGTGAGATTGAGATCCTGGGCACAGGCCTTGAAGTGATCAACAAGTCTGACGTGCTTCCACTGGACTGGAACCAAGAAAACTCCGAAGAACAGCGCCTTCGCTATCGTTATCTAGATCTTCGCCGTCCTGTAATGAGCCAACGCTTACAATTCCGTGCAAAAGTAACCGGTGCTGTACGTCGCTTCCTAGAAGAAGAAGGTTTCCTTGATATTGAAACACCTATTCTTACTAAGGCAACGCCAGAAGGTGCACGTGACTACCTAGTGCCAAGCCGCACGCACAAAGGTGAGTTCTTTGCACTTCCGCAATCGCCACAGCTTTTCAAACAGCTTCTGATGATGTCGGGTATGGACCGTTACTATCAAATCGTTAAGTGCTTCCGCGACGAAGACTTACGTGCCGACCGTCAGCCAGAATTTACCCAAATCGATATTGAGACCACGTTCTTAGATGCCAATGGCGTAATGTCTATTACCGAGCGCATGATTCGTGACTTGTTCAATAAAATGCTAAACGTTGACCTTGGCGACTTCCCGCGCATGACGTATAAAGAAGCCATGACGCGCTTTGGTAGCGACAAGCCAGACCTGCGTAACCCGCTAGAGTTAACCGACGTTGCAGACTTGCTTGCTAACGTTGACTTTAAAGTATTCAGCGGTCCAGCAAACGACCCTAAAGGTCGCGTAGCAGCTATTCGCGTACCAGGTGGGGCGTCACTTTCGCGTAAACAAATTGATGACTACACCAAATTTGTAGGTATTTACGGCGCGAAAGGCCTAGCATGGGTTAAAGTTAACGAAGCCGGTGCAGGTCTTGAAGGTCTGCAGTCGCCAATTCTTAAATTCCTAACTGAAGACATCACTAACGCCATGCTAGAGCGCACTGGCGCGCAAAGTGGCGATATACTATTGTTCGGTGCAGACAGCTACACTGTGGTAACCGAAGCAATGGGCGCACTACGTCTTAAGCTTGGTGAAGACTTTGAGCTTCTTGAAGGCGAGTGGAAGCCACTTTGGGTTGTTGACTTCCCAATGTTTGAAGAGTTTGACGGTCAGCTTCACGCTATTCACCACCCGTTTACCGCGCCACGTGGTTTAACGCCAAAAGAACTTAAAGCTAACCCAGCTGAAGCCTTATCTGACGCTTACGATATGGTATTGAACGGTGTTGAATTAGGCGGTGGTTCTGTACGTATTCACAATGAAGACATGCAGTCTACGGTATTCAACATTCTTGGCATTGACGATGAAGAAGCGAAGAACAAGTTTGGCTTCTTGCTAGACGCACTGCGCTTTGGTGCGCCGCCGCATGCAGGTCTTGCGTTTGGTCTAGACCGTCTGGTAATGCTTATGACTGGCGCGACGTCTATTCGTGATGTGATGGCATTCCCTAAAACAACCACAGCGGCATGTCCATTAACATCAGCGCCTAGCCCTGCAAATCCACAGCAGCTTGAAGAGCTAGCTATTGCAACGGTGAAAAAGCAATCGTAATTTATGGCGTATAAGAAGCCTGAATCTGCACTGGTAGTGTTGTATGACCAACACTACCGAGTGCTGCTTTTGCAACGACAAGATGACCCCACCTTTTGGCAGTCGGTAACCGGCGCGTTAGAAGAGGGGGAGTTACCCTTAGAAACAGCATATCGTGAAGTGTGTGAAGAAATTGGCATCGATGCCAAAGCGCACGGCTTTGTGGTTAACGATCACGATAAGCAAAACCAATACGAAATTCGTAGCCGCTGGCTACATCGCTATCCTCCTGGTACTGTGCACAATACAGAACACGTATTTTCCCTTCAAATAAACAGCGAATTACCCATTGTTTTGACAGAGCACTTGCAGTACGAATGGGTGTCGAAAGACGAAGCGCTAGCGCGTTTATGGTCTCCCTCTAATAAAGAAGCGGTATCTTTGTTTGTACCGAGTGTGCCTTAATGGTTATACTGGGTATAGATCCAGGTTCTCGGATCACAGGCTACGGTTTAATTGCACGCAAGCAAGGTAAACTGGTGTATTTAGCAAGCGGATGCATTCGCGTTGGAACGGCAGATTTGCCTTCTCGCCTTGCAAATATTTTTACCGGGGTTGGCGATATTATTCGTCAATATAAACCCGACCAATTTGCTATTGAGCAAGTATTTATGGCGAAAAACCCTGATTCAGCGTTAAAGCTTGGTCAGGCCAGAGGTGCCGCCATTGTGGCAGCCACCCAAGCGCAACTTCCTGTTGCTGAATACAGCGCAAGGCAAATTAAGCAGTCGGTAGTTGGAAAAGGTGGCGCAGATAAAACGCAAGTTCAGCACATGGTAAAACACCTGCTTAGCTTAAGCGGCACGCCACAGGCCGATGCTGCCGATGCACTAGCCGTTGCCTTGTGTCATGCACATACCGAACAGAGCCTGATAAACATGGCAGGGCAAGCCCGAAAAACCGTTCGTGGTCGTTTGCGCTAATACTGCTCGAAGCTCACGCTTTTACAGAGATAATTCATGATTGGACGAATTCGCGGTACGTTGGCTGAGAAACAGCCTCCAGAAATTCTTGTAGATGTAGCCGGTGTTGGCTACGAAATTCACATGCCTATGACCAGTTTCTACCAGCTTCCCGCGGTGGGTGAAGAAGTGGTGGTGTACACACACTTTGTGGTTCGTGAAGACGCCCAATTGCTGTTTGGTTTTGCTGATAAAATGGAAAGAGGGCTTTTCCGAGAATTGATCAAAGCCAATGGTGTAGGTCCAAAGTTAGGCCTTGCTATTTTATCTGGAATGTCGGCAAGCCAGTTCTTGGCAAGTGTACAAAATGAAGATGTTTCTGCGCTCGTCAGCTTACCGGGTATAGGTAAGAAAACCGCAGAGCGTTTAGTGGTAGAGCTTAAAGACCGCCTAGCAAAATTTGGCAAGGCGCAGAGTATTGCTGTACCGCCCCCAAGTGGCGACTTGTTATCCACCAACACTATTGTTGCTGTAAACGACGCTCGGGAAGAAGCGCAAAGCGCGCTTATTGCACTGGGCTATAAACCTGCTCAAGCGAGCAAACTAGTCGACAGCGTATATAAAGAGGGCATGGAAAGCGAAGCCCTTATTCGCGAATCATTAAAAGCGGCCATATAATGGCGCTCAACGAAGACAGCGGTTCTTAGTCTGCCTGTCTTCACGTCACCGTTTAAAGTAGAACTATCATGATTGAAGCCGACAGACTGATTACGCCTGAAGCCAGCACCGAAGACGAGGTCATCGACCGCGCCATTCGCCCTAAAATGCTGGAAGACTATACGGGGCAGCCTCACGTATGTGAGCAAATGGAAATTTTTATTCAAGCTGCGCGTAATCGCGACGATGCGCTAGACCATCTACTTATTTTCGGTCCGCCAGGACTGGGTAAAACCACGCTTGCGAACATTGTGGCAAATGAAATGGGCGTGAACATTAAAACCACGTCAGGCCCTGTGCTTGAGAAAGCTGGCGACTTGGCTGCACTGCTTACCAACCTTGAGCGCAATGATGTATTGTTCATAGACGAAATACATCGCTTAAGCCCAGTGGTAGAGGAAATTCTTTATCCTGCCATGGAAGACTATCAGCTAGATATTATGATAGGCGAGGGGCCGGCCGCCCGTTCAATTAAGCTAGACCTTCCTCCTTTTACGCTGGTAGGCGCTACCACCCGCGCAGGCTCGCTAACGTCGCCATTACGCGACCGTTTCGGCATTGTTCAACGATTAGAGTTTTACAACGTAAAAGACCTCACCAGTATTGTGGCAAGAAGCGCGAGCTATCTGAATTTAGACATGAACGATGAAGGTGCGCAAGAAGTGGCTCGTCGTTCACGTGGCACACCGCGTATTGCTAATCGTTTGTTACGACGTGTTCGAGACTACGCAGAAATTAAAGCAGACGGCACGGTGGGGGCCGATACGGCAGCGAAGGCACTGGATATGCTTGACGTTGATAAAGAAGGTTTCGATTACATGGATCGTAAATTGCTTACTGCTATTATCGAAAAGTTTGATGGTGGGCCAGTAGGCTTAGACAATTTGGCAGCAGCCATTGGTGAGGAAAAAGAAACCATAGAAGACGTGATTGAACCCTTCCTTATTCAGCAGGGCTTTTTACAGCGCACGCCTCGAGGCCGTATTGTGTCGCAGCGCGCTTATCTTCATTTTGGCTTCGCTCCGTCTGAATAATTTACCGTCCCTTTGTAAGAAGGTACAGATTCGTTTTAAAGGCCTAGCAGGATTGCTGGGCTTTTTTTGGCAACACAGAAAATACAGAAGCCGTTTCAAACGCTACAAGTAAATGCTCGTATGGGGCAAGCTGTAAGTTCAGAGCATTGAGATTGGATGGCGAATTATTGCATAGCGCAAGTTAAGCATGGGCCGCCAATATTTTGGTTTGTACAGATGCTAAATTACAGGCAAAAAAAAGCCCGCTCATTGAGCGGGCTAAAACAACAAGTGTTGAAGGAAATAAATCCAGGGAACTCATGTCTAACAGGAGAATAACTCTTGCATGACCGTGCTAAGCACCATCACGCTCTGTACGACTGATGCTGTGCATTATAGGGAGAGCAGAAAAAACTACAATTGAGTAAAATTGTTGTTTTGAATTAGAAAAACTAATGTGTTAACTGGGTGTTTAATATTGGTTTACTTTTGATTAAATGTTAGCTTTGGTGGGGCTTGTGGAGTGTTTTTGTTCTGCATTTTGTCGCGCTAATTAGTTATTTTAACTCCGCTTTGGATTATTAAATTTTTGGGTGAAGGAATAGTTATGCATTTACATCAGGTAAGAGTGTATTACGAAGATACCGATGCAGGCGGTATCGTCTATTATGCGAATTACCTAAAGTTTATGGAGCGAGCCCGTACAGAGTGGCTTCGCGAGCTAGGTTTTGAACAAGACACGCTGATGGAACAATCCATCGCTTTCGTCGTCAAACACGTTGAAATGCATAACTATGCGCCTGCACGGTTCAATCAACTGTTGAGTATTGAAACTCGCGTTGTAGAATTGAAAGGCGCTAGTATGACGTTTCAACAAATTATTAAAAATGCACAAGGCGTTACATTGGTATCGGGAGATATCAAGGTTGCCTGCGTCGATTTGGCCGTTATGAAGCCAAAAAGATTACCACGTACTTTGTTAGGGGAAATTTCGCGTGTCATCTGATCTCACTTTTATTGGCTTGTTTTTACAAGCGAGTTTTATTGTTCAACTAGTTATGCTTTTGTTGCTAAGCGTGTCGATAGCGTCGTGGACGTTTATCTTCCAACGCAGCAAAGCTTTGTCGGCGGCTCGCAACGAAATGCGTCAGTTTGAAGATAAGTTCTGGTCAGGCGCTGACCTTAACCGTCTTTATCAAGAGCTTTCTGCCAGAACTAACTTAACAGGCATGGGCAGCATCTTTTGCTCAGGCTTTAAAGAGTTTGTTCGTCTGCGCAAGTCTAACACCGCTACCAACGGCATAGTTGATGGTACATACCGTGCCATGCGCGTTTCTATGTCTCGCCAAGTCGAAGAATTAGAAAGCCGTTTACCCTTTTTAGCCACGGCGGGCTCAATTAGTCCTTACATCGGTCTATTCGGAACTGTGTGGGGGATCATGAATGCCTTCATCGCATTAGGTGAAGTGCAGCAAGCTACCCTTGCTATGGTAGCGCCGGGTATTGCAGAAGCACTTATTGCAACTGCTATCGGCCTGTTTGCTGCTATCCCTGCGGTTATTGCCTACAACCGTTTCAGCCATCAGGTTGAGAAGCTTGAAAATAGCTACGGCAACTTCATGGAAGAGTTCTCTGCAATCCTTCATCGCCAAGCCGTTGCTGCGCAAGCACAACAACAAGCCTAAGCGTTTACATTCCAAACGGAGGACTTGTTATGTATGTAAGAAAACGCCGTAGGCCGGTATCAGAGATAAACGTAGTGCCCTACATCGACGTGATGTTGGTGTTGCTTATTATCTTTATGGTAACGGCGCCGCTTATTTCTCAAGGGGTAAAGGTAGATTTGCCTAAAGCAAGTGCCAACCCGATAGAGCAAGAAGATACACCACCGATTATTGCGTCAGTGGATGTTAAAGGTCGCTACTTCCTTAATGTAGGCGAAGACCAGGAATCGCCAATTAGCGAAGAAGAGCTTGGCGCTATTGTAAAAGCACAATTGACCAAAGAGCCCAATACGCCCGTAGTGGTAAAAGGCGATGGACAAGTAGCGTATAACGAAGTGATACAGCTAATGGTGTTATTACAGCAGGCGGGTGTGCCTTCAGTAGGGTTAATGACGGATCCGGTTGAGTAATATAGATATGTCGAAACCTGAAGTGTCGAAAAGCACGTCAACCGCTAGCCACTCAAACAACGCGAGTAACGGTGTAAGTGGTGATAAAAAGAACGGCAAAAGTGCCAAGCAAGCCAACAGTATAAGCCCAGAACAAGTAGGCTTGTACAAGTCCATTGGTTTGCATCTTTTTATTGCTACGCTGTTGCTAATTAGCGTCAGTTTCTCTCCTGACCCGTTGCCAAGTATGCCGTCGAATGCGCCTGTGATAGAAGCGACGTTTATTGATGCGCAAGCGATTGCGGATCAAAAAAGGGAGCAGGCACAAGCTGAAGCTCAAGCGAGAGCCGAAGAGCAAGAAAGGCAAAGAAAAGCAGAAGCCGCGGCAGAGAAAAAACGCCAGCAGCAGCTAGCAGCCAAGCGTGCGAAAGAGAAGCGTGAAGCAGAAGCGGCTGAAGCGAAACGTCAGAAAGACTTAGAGCGCTTAGCGGCGCAGAAGGAACAAGAGCGTAAGGAGCGCGAAGCAAAAGCGAAAGCTGAGGCTGAGCGAAAGAAAAAAGAAGCAGCTGAACGCGCTGAAATGGAAAGGATCATGCAAGAGCAGCTTGCAAAAGAACAAGCTGCTCAGCAAGAACGTAGGCGAAAACAGGTACTTACTGAAGTAGAGCGTTATACCGCGCTTATTCAGCAAACCATAAAGCGCAATTTGTATTCGGACGACAGCTATCAAGGCAAAACCTGTCGATTGAATATTCGGTTAGCAACGACAGGGTTTGTTACGAGTATTCGTGTACTCGGCGGCAATGATGCGCTGTGTAGAGCGGCAGAAAGCGCGGTTCGCAGGGCCGAAAAGTTACCGGTATCTGATGCGCCAGACGTTTACGAGCAGTTAAAAGACATTACTTTAAAAGTGGAATTATAGTGGTATGAAAAAACTAGGTTTATGGATAGCGCTTATTACGATGGCATTCAGTGCCAAAGTGTTTGCATCCTTAGAAATTGTGATAACCGAGGGCGTAGATAGTGCACGTCCAATCGGGGTTGTGCCATTTAAATGGAAAGGTCAGGGCAGCATGCCTGGCGATATTTCTAAAGTGGTGATGGCCGACTTAATGCGTAGTGGTAAGTTTAATCCGGTATCTGTCGACAAAATGCCACAGTATCCGGAGACAGCGGAACAAGTGTCTTTCACTGCATGGGCAACCTTAGGTGTGGACACGGTTTTAGTAGGAAGTATTGAGCCACAAGGAGGCGACCGTTACCTTGTATCCTATGAGTTGATTGATGTACTTAAAGGGCAAGTTGACAATGGGCAAGCTAAAGTACTCAAAGACGGCAATTTGGTATCGAGTAATGATCACGTACTAGCTGCCCGTCAGGCAGTGATCAACGGTCGAGATTTTCGCCAGTATGCGCATCGAATTAGCGACATTGTGTATGAAAAATTGACCGGTGTTCGCGGTGCATTTTTAACGAAAATTGCTTACGTCATTGTTCGCGACCGTGACACGGTTGAAAAACCTTACCAATTAGTCATTGCAGACTACGATGGTGAGAACGAAACACGCTTGTTGTCTTCGCCAGAGCCGCTTATGTCGCCAGTGTGGTCGCCTGATGGCGAGAAGCTTGCCTACGTTAGTTTTGAAAATCGTAGACCGCAAATATTCATTCAGAATATCTACACCAGCGAGCGTACGCGCATTACTGATTTCCCTGGAATAAATAGTAGCCCGGTGTTTTCACCAGATGGCAAGCAACTTGCAATGGTTTTATCGAAAGATGGAAACCCTGAACTCTATGTGATGGACTTAGCGACAAAAAATCTTCGCCGAGTAACACGAAATAGAGCGATTGATACGGAGCCCGCGTGGCTACCAGACGGCAGTGGGTTAATATTTAGCTCGGAACGGGGTGGTAAACCCCAGATATATAGCGTAAATTTAAATTCTGGGAAAGTAAGGCGAGTTACCTTTGTAGGTGAACAGAACCTTGGCGGTACGATTTCCCCAGACGGCAAGCAAATGATTATGGTAAACCAAACTAATGGGAACTATCACATTGCGAAGCAGTCTTTGGATGGTGGATCACCTCAAGTACTGACACGGACGTACTTAGATGAATCACCAAGCGTAGCGCCGAATGGAAGCATGATTATATACAGCACCCTTCACGAGGGAACCCAAGTGTTGTCACTGGTTTCTTTAGATGGGCGTTTTAAAGCTAGGTTACCAGCAGCCAATGGGCAAGTTAAGTCGCCAAGTTGGTCACCATTTTTGTTCTAACAATTTAACGACTAAACAATAAAATTTAAGGATTAGTAGGATGCAAATGAATAAAGTGATGAAGAGCTTCATTATCGCATTGCCAGTAGTGACAATGATGGCATGTTCTTCAGGCCCTAGCGAAGAAGAATTGGCAGCAGAGCGTAACCGCCTTGCACAAGAACAAGCGGCTGCAGAAGCGGAAGCACGTGAAGCAGAAGCACAGCGCGTTAAAGCAGAAGCTGCACAGCGTATGAAGCGTCAGGAAGAAATGGTTCAGCAAGAAATGGAAGCGCTGAAGAACGAACAAACCGTTTACTTTGACTTTGACCGCTCAAGCATCAAGCCAGAGTTCCAGCGTATTCTAGACAAGCACGCGGCGTTCTTGGTGAAAAACCCAAGCACTAAAGTGACTATTGAAGGTCACACTGACAGCCGTGGTACGCCTGAGTACAACATCGCGCTAGGCGAACGTCGTGCACAGTCTGTTGAAACTTACCTACTTAATGCTGGCGTAAGCAGCAGCCAAGTAACAGTAGTTTCATACGGCGAAGAAAAACCAGCAGTGATGGGTTCTACTGAGTATGCATTTGCTCAAAACCGTCGCGGAGTGGTTGTTTACCGCTAATGACTATTCTAACGAATAAGACATTAAAAATGGGCGTCACTTTATGTGCCGCCCTTGCTGTTTCTACCGCATTTGCGCAAGCGCCTGTGGTAGACGCCAATGGCGGCAGTGAATTAGAGCAGCGTATTGTTGTACTAGAGCGTATTGTTAAGAGCCGAACCGAAATGCAACACAGGCTTCAAACGCAGCTAGACAATATGCAAATGGAAGTCGACCAGCTGCGTGGTGCGGTTGAAGTTAATACCAATGAACTTCAAAAAGTACTTGAGCGTCAGCGTGAGCTTTATCTTGAAATAGATAAACGGGTGGAAGCACTTAAGCAAAGCGGCGCGCTACAAGGTAGTGCCATGCCTAGTGCAGGTGTTGATTCGGGCTCTGTGAGCTCTCCAACAGCATCTACACCAACGCAAGTACCGCAAGCAGGTGAAGATGAAGCCTACGAAAATGCGGTGAATTTGATCCTTAAGTCTCGTGAGTACGACAAAGCCATTCCTGCGTTTCAATCGTTCATTTCACGCTTTCCCAACAGTGGTTACGCACCAAATGCGCACTATTGGTTAGGGCAACTGTTGTTTAATAAGCAACAGTGGAGCGAAGCAAGTGAACAATTTAATATTGTAGCTAATCGCTTTACCGATTCTTCCAAGCGTCCTGATGCCTTATTAAAACTAGGTGTCATTGCTGAGCGAACGGGAGACAGTTCAACAGCACGTCAGCTGTTCCAACAAGTTGTAAATGATTACCCTGATTCTTCGGCAAAACGCCTCGCTGAATCTCGGTTAAATAACTTGTAATGAACAAAGCCTCTTTTAAAGAGGCTTTTTTATGAGTTAGAGAAAAGTCTTTTTCAAAAAATTCCATTTAGAGTGCATAAAACTTCTGCGCCAAATTTCACTGTATTTCGTAGAAACCTGACTAAACTCAATTAGTACTGGTATAAATACTCAGCGATTTGTTTTCATTTTGACCGTTTAGTCGTAATTTGACAGAAAAATGAAAATAAAAGGACGTTATGGGTTGCGTCGAATAAAAATCTGAGTATTATATGCCGCCGTTGCCAAGACACAGGCAACAACAGGAAAGAAAGGGTCGTTAGCTCAGTTGGTAGAGCAGTTGACTTTTAATCAATTGGTCGCTGGTTCGAATCCAGCACGACCCACCACTTTCTCTCCTAGCATCAAATGATGGGTCGTTAGCTCAGTTGGTAGAGCAGTTGACTTTTAATCAATTGGTCGCTGGTTCGAATCCAGCACGACCCACCATCATTTGAATTGCTAAACTTATCTGTGTGTCACTTGATGGGTCGTTAGCTCAGTTGGTAGAGCAGTTGACTTTTAATCAATTGGTCGCTGGTTCGAATCCAGCACGACCCACCATCAAGTCTCAAACTCAAATATTCCTTTTTTAAATAATCTCCTCAGTAAAAAACACCAATGCTTATTGCGTTTTAAAACGCTACTCGTCTCATTTGCACTTTGATCTGGTTTACCTAACCCCATGTAGTAGAACAGGTAAGCATAACTACGACTATTTAATTACCCTTATGTTGATTAGGTAGTGTGTAATTTTTATGACAGTTGGGTATAATCCGCACCCTTGTCGCAACAGAGATGTAGGTTAATGTCAGTAGCATTTCGAGTGGATCAGGTAGAGTACCCGTTCCCAGCAAAACCACAGCCATTGTCAGAAGCACGTAAAGCTGAATTAAAGGCTGAGATCAAAGCTTTACTTAAAGCCCGTAACGCTGTGCTTGTCGCACACTATTACACCGACCATGAAATTCAGGCACTCGCTGAAGAGACTGGTGGCTGCGTGGCAGACTCATTGGAAATGGCGCGCTTCGGAAGAGATGCACAAGAACAAACCTTAATTGTTGCTGGCGTTCGCTTCATGGGCGAAACGGCAAAAATTCTTAGCCCTGAAAAAACCGTACTAATGCCAACGCTTGAAGCGACGTGTTCACTTGATATTGGTTGCCCGGTAAAAGAGTTTAGCGAATTCTGTGATCAGCACCCTGACCACACTGTAGTGGTTTACGCAAATACATCAGCGGCAGTAAAAGCGCGCGCTGACTGGGTAGTAACGTCAAGCATCGCGCTTGAAATCGTTGAGCACTTAGACAGCCAGGGCAAGAAAATCATTTGGGGCCCTGACCGACACTTAGGCTCGTACATTGCCAAGCAAACCGGTGCCGACATGCTAATGTGGCAGGGCGAGTGTATCGTTCACGACGAGTTCTCTGCACAGAAACTAGCAGACATGAAAGCACTGTATCCAAGCGCAGCAGTTCTGGTTCACCCTGAATCACCCGCAAGTGTGGTAGAGATGGCAGATGCAGTTGGCTCAACCAGTCAGCTAATAAAAGCCTCGCAAACCATGGATAACGACACCTTTATTGTTGCTACCGATAAAGGCATCTTTTACAAGATGCAACAACTTACTCCAGAGAAGACGTTTATAGAGGCTCCAACGGGCGGTAACGGCGCTACGTGTAAAAGCTGTGCTCACTGCCCTTGGATGGCAATGAACGGCTTAGAAGCGATTAAGGCGTCTTTAACGGGCGAAACTGATGGGCATGAAATCTTTGTTGATGATGAATTGCGTAAAGGTGCACTCATTCCACTTGATCGCATGCTTAACTTCTCAGCCGAGTTAAAAGCGAAAGGCGGGCTATAAGCGCACGTTTTATAAGCACTTGCTGAATATTTTCCAGCAAGTTCTTGATTAAGCGCGCGGCTTTACCTACTATACGCGCGCTCAAGGGTTTTCGTCGTTGAAATCTTCTTGATACAAAATTTGGAGAGATGGCTGAGTGGCTGAAGGCGCACGCCTGGAAAGTGTGTATACGTTTATAGCGTATCGAGGGTTCGAATCCCTCTCTCTCCGCCAAATACTGAGAACCGGCTTTAGGCCGGTTTTTTTGTGCCTACCGATCAGCGCTGGATGATGCGCGGATACTTTTCGCTTACGTAAAAAGAAACCCGCTATGAAGCGGGTTTCTTTTTAAACGCGATTGTTGCGACGCTGGTATGCTAAAGCTAATGGCTTTTCATCTGTGATGTCGCGCCGCTGCTAATTACTTCGCAACCTGCTGGTGAAGCTTGATTAGGTCAGGAAGCTTTTTCGCGTAAATCGCTTTCTTTGTACCTGGGTGAAGTAATTGGCTCACGAACGTGCGTAGGAAGCCAAGTACAAACGTTTGAACGCGATCAGCGTCTGCATCACTTGGGTTAGCAATAAGCTTTTCTGTCTCCGCTTGTACTTTGTGTACAATCGGGTCCATGGTGTCTTTTCCAGAAACTAGGTCATTACCAGTCACAACGCCTTTGCCAAGCAAGTCTCTAACTGCTGAGTATAAATCAGCAGAAACAGCGTTAGACTGTCCCCAGTTCGCAATGTTGAATTCTTCAGCAATCTTATCTAGATCAGCAGTTGGGTCGTTCGACTTCAATAGGCTGTCGATAAGTTTATGGGCTTCAGTTTGTTTTACGGGTGTTGATAATTCTGACATGGTTACATTTAAAGATTATGTGGGTGAGCGCGTTATAAATATTCTGCCAGACAATGTCAACCCGTTTGCCGCCAATAGAGGCAAGAACGGGAGAGGAGCTTACTAAGTCATGATGTAAACATGGCGAACAAAGCACCGAAATAGCACCGAAATAACACAGAAATATTACTGAAAGAGTAGCAAAATAGAGAAAAGGCACCTGCTGCCAAGCACCCTTTATCAAATGAGTAAACGGGCTACGCGGAGATCCTATTCTCTTTGTCTACTTTATCTATTTTGCCTGTTCGACGTGCTGGGAAAGGCAACTTAATTGGACGTTTACCATTTAATGCAGCATGTTCTGATTTCACACTATAATTAGCGCTGTCTTTACTATGCATGCCCTTGGGTGTATCAGTTACATCGAAAAGCGGAGCAACAGGCTGTCTGTTTTCCTCTAGCTGGTAAGCAATGACTTTGTTTTCGGTTTCTAAAAAGGCACTTCCAGCTTGCTTACCAAGCTTATAATCATGACGAAGTTGTGCGTCTGTACTACCTAACAATTTACTTTGAAGCTTATCTGACGCAAAAATTTGAATAACCTCTACGCCTTCTGGCGGGTTTTCAATAAATGCCAGTTCTTTTTGATACGCTTGTTCGTGCTGCAGCAGATAGTCGATGGTCTTTGGGCACGTGCCCGTTGCGCACATTACCGCGCTTAACCTTTGTAGCCAAGGCGACTGTACTTGAAAGCCTCTATCTACGGTGCGAATAACTACGATTTTCGTCGCGCCGCGTTTGTATGCTTCGGTAACAGGCAACGGTGCAGCCAAGCCACCGTCTAAAAAGAAATCGGTATTGGCTGCCTTTTTTGTCTCGACATCAATGTGCAGCGGTACGCCCTGTTTGTAAAGTAAAGGGAGGGCGCTCGAAGCCTTGATAAGATCGACCCAGTCGTGAGTACTTTTCATAGGATCGAGAAAATACGCCTGTCTGTCTCTGGAATTTGTGGCAGCCCGAATTCAACTGCGAAGTGCGACACTCGTCAATATCAAGCAGCCAATGCCATTTCTTTAAATACAATCGCTGGCTGCTTGAAGCCTAAACACTTTCT